>NZ_JACAPN010000013.1:0-19436 GCF_013385665.1 Pseudomonas sp. D4002 | reverse complement strand
GAAACCATAGGTGGCCGTTACCTGAATAACGGATATGTACCCACCTCAAACCAGCACAAAACGTCACACCCAATGATGAATCGGCCACCCAGCCTTCTCAGCATGCGCCCGCAGCACCGGGTCCGGATTCACCACCTGCGGGTTCTCCACCTTCAGCAACAGCGGCAAATCATTGCGCGAATCCGAGTAGAAGTACGCCCCATCAAGGTGCTCACCTTCCTGCTCCAGCCATTCCATCAGGCGAGTGATCTTGCCTTCGCGGTACGTCAGTACACCCGTGGTCTTGCCGCTGTACACCCCATGGGCGACGTCCAGCTCGATCCCCAACACTTCATCAATGCCGATACGCGCCGCAATCGGCTTGACCAGGTGCGTCCCCGACGCCGAGATCACCAGAATCCGGTCACCATTCTGGCGGTGCCGGGCGATAGTCCGGGTAGCTTCGCTGTAAATCAGCGGCTCGATAACGTCTTCCACCCACGGCTCTACAAGGTGCTCGATCTCTTCCGGCGTGCGGCCAATCATCGGCTCCAGGCTGAAGTCCATGAAATCCTCCATGGCCAGCTCACCGCGGCTGTAGGCCGCCATCAGTTCGTCGTTCTTGCGCATGAACGACTCGCCATCCACCCAGCCCAGGCGGCCCATCTGCTCGCTCCACAGGGTGGCGCAGTCGCCGTGGATCAGGGTGTCGTCCAGATCAAAAATTACCAATGCCATCTGTCACGCTCTCTCAAATAAATCGTGCGTCAGGCTACTTCACACAACGCACTTGGGTCGATGGAAAGTGCCAATCTCTGACCATCCGGGTGCAGATCGTCAGCCGAGCGGTTAAGCACATCCACCACCAATTCCACGCCCCGGGCTTCGATGCGATAGCGAATCACGTTGCCCAACAGGCTGTGGCTGCGCACCAACGCATCCAGCTCACCGCTGCGGCTGAGCTCAATGGCCTCCGGGCGAATGGCGATGCGCCCGGTGATCGGACGCTGCAACAGTTTGCTGGCCTTGTCGGCATCAAGCAGGTTGTAGTTGCCGATAAAGCCCGCGGCGAACACATCCACCGGCGCGGTGTAGAGGGTCTCGGCATCGCCGCTCTGCACGATCTTGCCCTGGTTCATCAGGAAGATCCGGTCGGACATGGTCAGGGCTTCTTCCTGATCATGGGTCACGAAGATGGTGGTCAGGCCCAGCTCGCGCTGGATCTGGCGAATCTGTTCGCGCAGGTGCTTGCGAATCCGTGCATCGAGGGCCGACAACGGCTCGTCGAGCAACAGCAGGCGCGGGCGCGTCACCAGCGAGCGGGCGAGGGCCACGCGCTGGCACTGGCCGCCGGACATCTGGTGCGGGTAGCGGCCGGCGAGTTCTTTCAGCTCCACCAGTTGCAACACTTCCTGCACGCGTTTGTGGCTGTCGTCGGCATTGACCTTCTGCATGCGCAGGCCGAAGGCGACGTTCTGTTCCACGGTCATGTTGGGGAACAGCGCGTAGCTCTGGAACACCATGCCGATATGCCGTTTCTGTGGGCTCAGCGGGACGATGTCCTGGCCATCCAGCAGGATTTTCCCGCTGTCCACCGAGGTCAGGCCGGCGATGCAGCGCAGCAGGGTCGACTTGCCGCAGCCCGACGGGCCAAGCAGGGTGACGAATTCGCCCTTGGCGATTTCGCAGTTGATGTCACTGAATACCGGCGTGCCGGCGTAGCCTTTTTGCAGGTGTTGGACGCTGACGAAGCTCATTGGCTTTTGTCCTTGTTCAAGATGTTGGCGGCCCAGGTCAGCACCAGCACGAAGAAGAAATAGGAGATCACCAGGGCACTGGTGAAGTGGCCGCTGCTGTTACGCATATTGTTGAGGTACACCTGCAGGGTTTCGTAGCGGGTGCCCACCAGGATGTTGGCGAACACGAACTCGCCGAACAGGAACGAGAACGACAGCAGCAATGCCACCATCAAGCCCTTGCGCAGGTTCGGCAGCACCACCAGGAACGCCGCCTGGAAGGTGCTGGCACCGAGCAGTTGGGCGGCGTCCATCAGGTCCCGCAGGTTGATCGCTTGCAGGTTGTTGGTGATCGCCCGGTACATGAACGGCAGCGCCACGGTGAAGTAGCAACCGATCAGGATCCATGGCGTACCCACCATCGCAAATGGCCCCGAGCCGTAGAGCTGCAACAGCCCCACCGACGACACCACCGGCGGCACCGCGAAGGGCAGCAGGATCAAAATGTTCATCAGCGCGTCGAGTTTTGGAAAGTGGTAATGCACCACAAACAGCAGCGGCAGGATCAGCACCACCGACAAGATCAGCGCGCCAACGCACACCAGCAGCGACTGGCCGAAGGCATTCAGGAAGCGCGGGTCACTCCACAGCTGGATATACCATTTGAAGGTAAAGCCGGATGGCAGGATGGTCGCCGACCAACTGCTGGCGATGGAGTAGACCAGGGTGCCGAGCAACGGCAGCACCAGGATTGCAAACAACAGATACACCACTACGCGGTGGTAGAGGGCGGCCGAGCCAGGTTCAGCGCGAGACATGGTAGCTCCTCTTGAGCAGCAGTTGATGGACCACGGTCACCACGGTCATCAGCGCCACCAGCACCACGGCCAGGGCACTGGCCATGTTCGGGTCCAGGGAAATATCGCCGGAGACCATCGCCGCGATGCGGATCGGCAGCACGTTGAAGTTGCCGGTGGTCAGCGCGTACACCGTGGCGTAGGCGCCGAGAGCGTTGGCCAGCAGGATCACGAAGGTGCCCAGCAGCGCCGGGGTCAGCACCGGCAGACCGATGTGCCGCCAGTACTGCCAGCCGTCCGCGCCGAGCAATGAAGCAGACTCGCGCCAGTCTTCACGCAGTGCATCAAAGGCCGGGTAGAGCAGCAACACGCCGAGGGGAATCTGGAAGTAGGTATAAAGGATGATCAGGCCGGTCTTGGAGTACAGGTTGAAGTCCTGAATGATCCCCGCCTGCTTGAGCATGATGGTGATGCTGCCGTTGAACCCCAGCAGGATGATGAAGGCGAAGGCCAGGGGTACGCCGGCAAAATTGCTGGTCATGTTGGCGAACGCGGTCACGAAATTGCGCAGCGGCCCGTCGACCCGGCGCAGCGAGTAGCTGCCGAGTACGGCGATGATGATCCCGAACACGCTGGAGTAGAAACTGATTTCCAGGCTGTACTGGATCGCCTGCATATAGAACTTCGAGCTGAAGATCTTGCTGAAGTTGGCCAGGCCCCAGCCGAACTCTTCGGACTGGACGCTGCTGATCATCACCCACACCAGCGGGGCGATTTCGAACACGATAAAGAAGATGGCGAAGGGCACCAGGCACAAGGCGGCCAGCCATTTGCCGCGGATCACTGAATTCACTTCAACAGCTCCCGGCATACAGGTTTGTCGTGGGGTACACCCAACAGCTCGCAGACGGTGCCGCACAGCTCGGTTTGTTTGGGCGTGGCGTGGGTGTCGAGGCTGAAGGCATCACCCAGCACAAACAGCGGCACTTCCCGTTCTTCCGGCAGCAGGCCGTTGTGGGAGCGGTCGTTGTTCATGCCGTGGTCGGCCGTCACCAGTACCTGGTAACCGGCGTCGAGCCAGCCTTGCAGGTAGTCGGCGAGGATGATGTCGGCCGAGCGCGCGCTGTTGCGGTATTGCGGGGTGTCGAGGCCGTGCTTGTGGCCGGCATCGTCGATGTTCATCGGGTGCACCACCAGGAAATTCGGCGCGTGTTTGAGGCGCAGGCTTTCGGCGTCGGCAAACAGGTGCGAGTCCGGGTAATGGTCATTCCAGTAGAAATGCCCGTGCTGGATCGCCAGGGCCGGGTCGCTGGTATGCCGATCCCGGGCGGCGATAAAGGGCGAGCGGTTATACAACTCGCTGACCCAGTGATACGCCGCCGCCGCCGTGGATAAACCGGCGTCGGTGGCGTAATGGAAAATGCTGCGCTGGTTGGACAGGCGCGAAACGTTGTTGTGGACGATGCCGCTCTCGATCGGCGGTACGCCGGTGAGGATGCATTCGTACAGTGGCCGGGACAGGGCCGGCAGTTCACATTCCAGTTTGTACAGTGCTGCGCGTCCTGCGCCGACATAGGCCTGCAAGTGCCCCATGGCGTGTCGGGCAACCTCGTAATTCAGGCCGTCGAGCACGACAAGGATGACGTTGTGCTTCATAGGGGCTGGGGCTCCGCAACAAATAGGCTTGACTCGGTTTTTCGGTTGGAACACCGATCAAATGTGGGAGCTGGCTTGCCTGCGATAGCGGTGTGTCAGTCGACAATACTGCTGAATGTCATACCGCTGTCGCAGGCAAGCCAGCTCCCACACTGACCGCGTTCCACTTGAACAGGCGTGTTAAGCCTTATTGCATATTGATGATGACTTCTTCCTGCCACTTCTGCGGCAGTGCCTTGGAGGTCTTCTCCCAAGCGTCGGCGTCCTTGATCGGCGTGACTTTCTTGTACTGCTCGTTAGGCAGCAGCTTGGCCTGTACGTCGGCTGGCAAGGTCAGGTGCTCGGCACGGATCGGCCGCGCATTGCCACGCGCCAGGTTGGTCTGGCCGGCGTCGCTGAAGATGTATTCGCGGGTCAGCTTGGCGGCGTTCGGGTGCTTGGCGTATTTGTTGATGATGGTGGTGTAGCCGGAAATCACCGAGCCGTCCGATGGGATCAGCACCACGTAGTCATCCGGGTTGGCCATCTTGGCCTTGTAGCTCAGGCCGTTGAAGTCCCAGACCACGCCCACTTCCACTTCGCCTTTTTCCATGGTGGCGATGGTTGGGTTGGCCAGCGACAGGCGGCCTTGCTTGGCGATGTCGGCGAACATCAGCAGCGCCGGCTGAATGTTCTTCTCGTCGCCACCGTTGGCCAGTGCGGCGGCGAGTACGCCGTTGGCCGCCTGGGCGGCGGTGCTCACGTCACCGATGGAAACCTTGTATTTGCCGGTCTTCAGGTCAGCCCAGCTTTTCGGAGCTTCGGAGCCGTGCAGGAGTTTTTTGTTGACGATAAAGGCGATGGTGCCGGTGTAGGCCAGGGCCCAGTTACCGTCTTTGTCTTTCGCCCAATCCGGGACTTGTGCCCAGGTGGTCGGTTTGTACGGTTGGGTAACGCCCTGTTTCACCGCGATCGGGCCGAAGGCTGCACCCACGTCGCCGATGTCGGCGCTGGCGTTGTCTTTCTCTGCCGCAAACTTGGCGACTTCCTGGGCGGAGCTCATGTCGGTGTCGATGTGCTTGAGGCCGTAGGTCTTGGCCAGGTCGTCCCAGGTGCCTTTCCAGTTGGCCCAGTCATCGGGCATGCCGACGCTGTTGACGGCGCCTTCCGCTTTCGCGGCGGCTTCCAGGGTTTTTAGATCGGTATCAGCGGCCATGGCGGCGGTGCACATGGCAATGGTCGAGCCTAACAGTGATGCCAGGAAAAGCTGTTTCATCCGAAGCTCCTTTGGGCGTTTTCAACGCTGCGTTTTTATCGACGTTTGCGGTGGTGTTGGTCTAGGTCAGCAATACACGAGCCAATTTAGGCGTGGCGGATGACAGTTTCATGTCGATGTCGTTTTTTGTTGGCCTGGACGGGGGATCACCGGGTAAGCGTAGACCATGCCAAACCGCCCGGAAG
Source organism: Pseudomonas sp. D4002 (assembly GCF_013385665.1). Lineage (NCBI taxonomy): Bacteria > Pseudomonadati > Pseudomonadota > Gammaproteobacteria > Pseudomonadales > Pseudomonadaceae > Pseudomonas > Pseudomonas sp. D4002. Next base: position 13,828 of record NZ_JACAPN010000013.1, on the reverse strand, counting down.
CCTTGGACTTGGCCGATGTATTGCAGGTCTTGTGGCAGGACGTCGCGAGGCGCTGTCATCTGTCGGTCATGTGCAATGCCTAGGCTTGCACGCAACAGCAGAGGCGCGTTTAGCGGGCGTTTTGTGCACCTGAATAGTGCTGGTCTAGTCCAGATAGGTAACGTTGATGCGTGATGAGGCAACCAAAGCGGTGACAACCATTGGCCTGGCGCTGCAAGAGCAGATCGACCATGGCTTGTTGGCGCCTGCCAGTAAGCTGCCGGCCGAGCGCAAGCTCAGCGAGTTGTTTGGTACCACCCGGATTACGGTGCGGGAAGCCTTGTTACAACTTGAGGCACAAGGGCAGATTTATCGCGAGGAGCGGCGGGGGTGGTTTGTGTCGCCGCCCAGGCTTGCCTATAACCTGATGCAGCGCAGTCATTTTCACGCGATGGTGAGTGCCCAGGGTCGGGTGCCGTCGACCGAGGTGATTTCGGCGCGGTTGCAGCCGGCTTCGGCGGCGGTGTGTGCGTGGTTGCAGTTGCCGGCGTTGTCCAGCGTGATTCAGATTTGCCGGGGGCGCAGGATTGATGGGCGGTTGGTGTTGTATGTGGAACACTATCTGAACCCGCAGTATTTTCCGGGGATTCTGGAGTGTGATTTGAATCAGTCGATTACGGAGTTGTATGCGCGGGTGTATGACTTGCACTACGGGCGGGTGCGGTTTGAGATTGTGCCGACGTCATTGCAGGTTGAGGCTGCGGCGGCGTTGAGGGTGTCGGTGGGGAGCCCGGGGTTGCGGATTGCTCGGGTTAATTATGATCAGCATGAGCGGTTGATTGATTGTGATCTGGAGTTTTGGCGGCATGATGCGATTCATGTGGGGGTGGATGTGGTTTGACGTTTTGCCTGTGTGTATCCGTTATCTAGGTCACGACGGCTTTTGGTTCCGCTCTCACAGCGGCTCACTTTTGAACAGCCGGAATGCCGGCCCAGCCCCAAGTAAGCACAGGGCTTTACCCCGATGACCTGGGTGTTAGAGCAAAAGCAGAGCCGCTTTATGTGGGAGCGGGCTTGCTCGCGAAAAACCTGAGGGCGCCGCGTTGAGTCAGGATACCCACGTAATCGTTAACGACCTTCGCGAGCAAGCCCGCTCCCACATTTGGATCGTGTCCGCCTTTGGGTTTGCTGTTGCTTCACCACACTTAAGCCCGAGCGAGGTGCAGAGTGGTGGGGCAAGAGCGGAACCCTAGGCGGCCGTTACCTGAATAACGGATATACCCTCAATCCGCCGCATTGGCATACAAATAATCAGTCGCCAACGAAGCCAACGTCCGAACCCCAACCACCAACGCCGACTCATCCACAAAGAACCCCGGATTATGATTCGGCGCCGCCTTGCTCATGTCCTGATCCCTCGGCGTCACCCCCAGAAACACAAACAACCCTGGCGCTTCCTTGGCATAAAACGAGAAGTCCTCAGCCCCACCCACCAACGGGGCATTCACTACGTCGCCATTCGCCGCCCAACGCAAACTCGGCAGCATCTTTTCGGTCAGCGCCGGGTTGTTGATGGTCGGGTCGTACTTCTCAATGATCGTCACCTCAGCCTTCGCCCCACCACTCTCGGCAATCTTCTCTACGGTCTGCCGCACATCCGCATGCAGCTTCTGGCGAATGCCATAGTCGTAGGAGCGAATGGTCCCACTCATGTCCACCGACTCGGGAATGATGTTGTACCGCGTCCCTCCGTTGATGGTGCCAATACTCACCACCGCCGGAAACGAAGAAATGTCGGTACGCCGACTGACCACCGTCTGCAGCCCCACAATGGCCTGCGCCCCCACGGTAATCGGATCGATCCCATCCCACGGCCGCCCCGCATGGGTCTGCTTGCCCAGGATCTTGATCCGCAGGTCATCCGAGCTCGCCAGCGTCGGCCCCGGCCGATACGCAATCTGCCCCGCAGGCACCCCGGCCCACACATGCAGCCCAAAAACGGCATCCGGCTTGGGCGATTTCATCAGCCCTTCCTGCACCATCATCTTCGCGCCCCAAGTGTTTTTACCGTCGGGGATAAAGTCGCTCGGGCCTTCTTCAGCCGGCTGGAAATAAAACACCACGGTCCCAGGCAGACGATCGCGCATACCTGTAAGGATTTTCGCCGTGCTCAGCAGGATGGCGGTGTGGGCGTCGTGGCCGCAGGCGTGCATCACGTCGACTTCTTTATCGAGGTACACACCCTTGGCCTTCGAGGCGAAGGGCAGGCCGGAGACTTCCTTGACCGGCAGCGCATCCATGTCGGCGCGCAAGGCAACGGTCGGGCCGGGCAGGGCGCCCTTGAGGATGGCGACAACGCCCGTGCGCGCCACGCCAGTCTTGACCTCCAGCCCCATCTCCCGCAGCTGCTTGGCCACCAGCTCCGCGGTGCGATGTTCGGTATTGCCCAGTTCAGGATGGGCGTGGATGTCGCGCCGGGTTTCCAGCAAGGCCGGTTCCAGTACTTTGGCCTGGGCGGCGATGGTTTCGCGGGCACTGTCCTGGCCGCTGTTGGCGGCGATGACCGCGCTGCTGGCGACACCGCACAGCAGGCCGAATACCCATTGGTGTGTAAGACCGGTCAAACGCATAAGGACTCTCCATGATTATTGTTGTTGATCCTGACGTCATCCGGGCAGCGCTTATTCTTTCTCTTGCACGCCTCCCGCCGCTGTCACCACTTGCACGCTCAAGCGTGGGGTGGCCAGGTCCAGCCCGGCTTCGTCGAGGTGACGCTTGAGCGACAGGTTGAACGCCCGCGAAACCTCCCACTGCTTGATCGGCGCGGTCTTGAAGCGGGCGCGAAGAATCGCACTGCCGGACTCGAAACTTTCTACACCCTGAATCTCCAGCGGCGACCAGATATTGCGCCGCTGCAACGGGTCGTTGCGCATCTTCTGCCCGACGTCGCGCATCAGCTTGATGGCGTCGTCGATTTCCATGTTGTAGGGAATCGCCACCCGGAAGATCGCGTAGCCGAACTCCCGGGAGTAGTTCTTGATGCTTTTGATTTCACTGAACGGGATCGTATGCACGATGCCGTCGATGTCCCGCAGGCGCACGGTACGGATGGTCAACCCTTCGACCGTCCCCAGGTGGCCGCCGACATCCACGTAGTCATCAATTGCCAGGGAGTCTTCGATAATGATGAACAGGCCGGTGATCAAATCCGCCACCAGCGACTGTGCACCAAAACCGATGGCCAGGCCGATTACACCGGCACCCGCCAGCAGCGGCGTGACGTTCATGCCCATGTTCGCCAGGGCGACGATGGCGGCAATGATGAAGATGGTCACGAACAGCACGTTGCGAATCAACGGCATCATCGTCTGCGCACGCGCGTTGGCCAGGCCTTTGCGCGAGCGGGTGAGGGCGTGGTGGATCGCGGTGTCGCTGAGGATCCAGATCAGCCAGGCAAACAGCAATGTGCCGGCAAGGCCGAACAGCTTGACGCTGATTTCATGCCCGTCGCCTTCGGTAAAACGGATCAGCGACAGGCCCCAGACCCGCAGGCCGAGTTCGATAAACACCAGCCACACCACCAGGTGGGCGAGGGTGTAGACGAAGCTTTTCAGGCGCTCGGAGTACAGCGCATGGCGCTTGTGCCCACGCTGCGGCTTGAGTGAATGACGGCGCACCAGGCCGTTGATCACCATGCACAGCACCAACAACACCGTGCACAACAACGACTGGCGCAGGGCGGTGCTGGTGTCGCCGGCGGAGACGAAGGTGGCGAACAGCGAGATGCCCACCAGCAGCAACGCCGGCAGGTACCAGAAGGTGCCGACGATTTCGATGGTGTCACTCAGGGCGCGGCGGGTCAGGCGGCGGGACAGCGGCTGGTTGCGGATCAGGTGCGCAATCGGCCGGCGGAATCGCAGGATGAACACACCGGTGGACAGCGCGGCCATGACATTGGCGATGGTCGCGGCGACATGGGACAGGTGCTGGCCCAGGCTCTCGGCCAGGCGCGGGTCGCTGACGGCTTCGCCAAAGGCGGCAAAGCTGCCGATCAGCCATAACGGCCGGAAGGCCTGGTGGCGCAGGATGTACAACGCGCGGTGACGGTGCGGGCCGTCGAGTACGGAAAAGGCGACCACGCAGATCGCCGAGAAGCAGGTGCCCACCACCAGCGCGTAGGCCAGCACCATCGCCAGGGATTTGCCGAGGGACGAGGGCAGTGCGTAACTCATGTAGACGGTGATCACCAACGCGATCAGCCACGGGCCGAGCTTGCGCAGGGCAAAGCGCAGCAGGTCCCAGGTCTTGGGGTGTTGCGGCAGTTCTTCGGTCAGGCCGAAGCGTTCGCGCACCCGGTGGCTGAGCCAGATCAGGATCGCGGCCAGCAGGCTCCAGAGCATCAGGATCATGGCAAAGGCAAAGATGATCGGCAGCCATTCGCTGGCCGGCAGCATCAGTGCGGTGAGTTCATCCTTGGCCTGGTCAAACTCGTTGGACCAGCGATTGAGCGGGCTGTCGGCACCGGAGAATTGTTGCTCCAGGCTCGACAGCGTACCGCCGATCAGACCGAGTACACCCAGTTCGGCGGCGGGCTGGGCCTTTTGCGTGGTCTCACGAAGCTTTTTCAGGTCGCTCAGCAGCTTGGTGCGCTGCTGGTCGTTTTCCAGGGTCTTGATCACCTCGTCCAGGGACTGGCCCAACGGGACGTCGGCTTGCGGCTGGGTTTTGGTGTTGCTGCCCAGCAGCCCCGGCAGGCTCACGGCGTGGGCAGGCGCCATGGGCAGCAGGGTCAGCAGGCAGAAAAGCAGGCAACAGGGCAGGGCAAACAGACGGGCAAGCACGAGGCGGTCAACCTTAAAAACGACGAATTGACCGAGTGTACGAGGCCGTCATGTGCAATGCGAGTGAGATTGTCATTCGGCGAGTTTGGCGAGGATCTTGTAAACCACGGTGCCGAGGATCAGCAGCATGCCGATCCACATGCCGAACACACCGATGGGTTTGTCGCGGAAGTTGAAGCCGATGGCCAGGAGGATCATGCCGGTCAGGATGGGGATAAGCATGGAGTGGAAGGCGGACATGGTGATCATGGTGCGACGGCCTTGTCGGGTGGGAATAGGTATAAGTCTAGGTCGATTTCGCCAAGTGCGAGTTGATCCGTGTCAGAAACGCTACAAAACCCGGTTAATTTCTACATCCGATGGCTTTTTTTCGATTGGCCACGGTCAACATCCCTCAGGAACCTTAAACCCAGGAGCATTCATCCATGAGCACACCCAAGGCACTGTTGATTCTGCACGGCAAGCAAGCCCTCAACGAGCAGGTGCGGGCGGCGGTGCAGGGCAAGCGCGAGCAGGGCTGGGACCTGGCCGTACGGGTGACGTGGGAGGGTGGCGATGCCCAGCGGTTTGTCGATCAGGCCCTTGCCGATGGCTACACGCGGCTGATTGCCGGCGGCGGTGACGGCACCCTGCGGGATGTGGCCGAGGCCATGGCCCGGGCCAAGACCGAGGCCAGCCTGGTGCTGGTGCCCCTCGGTACCGCCAACGATTTTGCCCGCGCCGCCGGTGTGCCGCTGGAGCCCGAGCAGGCCCTGGACCTGCTGGATGTACCGGCCCGTGCCATCGACCTGGGCGAAGTAGGCGGGCAGATCTTCCTGAATATGGCCACCGGTGGTTTTGGCAGCCAGGTCACTGCCAACACCTCCGAAGACTTGAAGAAAGTCCTCGGTGGCGCGGCGTATCTGTTTACCGGCCTGTCACGCTTCAGCGAGTTGCGCGCGGCCTACGGTGAATTGCAGGGCCCTGACTTTCACTGGCGCGGCGAGCTGCTGGCCCTGGGCATCGGCAACGGGCGCCAGGCCGGTGGTGGCCACGTGCTGTGCCCCGGCGCCCTGGCCGATGATGGTTTGTTGGATATCAGCATCTTGCCGGCGCCGCAGGAAGTGGTCGGCACCCTGCGCAACCTGATGACGGACGGCTGGGGCCTGGACAATATGTTTGTGCGGGCGCGCTTGCCGTGGGTCGAAATCAAGGTCGCCGAAGGGCTGGCGATCAACCTCGACGGCGAACCACTCCAGGGTGACGACTTGCACTTCTCGGCCTTGCCCCAGGCACTGCGGGTGCATCTGCCGGAGGACTCACCGTTGCTGACTAATCGTCAAGGCTGATGATCTGTTCGCGCACTGCGAACAGCACCAGGCCCGCCACGTCGAAAATCTGCAGGCGCTTCATGATCTGCGAGCGGTGGGCTTCCACGGTCTTGATGCTCAGACCCAGGCCATTGGCGATTTCACGGGTGGACTTGCCGCGCACGATCAAGCGCAGGATTTCCAACTGGCGTGCCGTCAGGTTGTGGCTGTGGGGCGGCGGGTTGACCTGGGCCTGATTGCGGATCAGCGCCTGGTTGATCACCGTATGGGCGATTGCCGGGCTGAGGTAGCGTTCGTTGTTGCGCAACGCCAGCAGCGCGTGCTCCAGCTCATTGGCCGTGGTGTCCTTGAGCAGGTAGCCATGGGCGCCGGACTCCAGCGCGCACATGATCAGCTCCGGGTCGGTGTGCATCGACAGGATCAGCACCTTGCTCTTCGGGTAGGCGCGCTTGAGGTCTTTCAATGCATCGAGCCCGCCGGTGTGCTTCATCGACAGGTCAAGCAGCACGATGTCGGGTTGCAGCGCGTCAAACCGCTCCAGCAACTGCGCGCCGTCGCTCGCTTCACCGATCACCGCGTAGCCGGGAATATCCATGACCAGCGCACGCACGCCGGCCCTGATCAGGGAGTGGTCATCCACCAGGAGTAAGTTGCACGTCACTCTAGAACCTTATGGGGGTTGGCCCGTTCGAGGGCGCGGGGCGCCCAGGGGAAAAGCGCTTCGATCCTCGTCCCGGAGCCTGGCTGGCTATTGACCGACAATGTGCCTCCCAGTTGATCAATCCGCTCGGACATCCCGGCCATGCCCCGCTGGCCTTCCTGGGCGGGGTTGATGGCGGGCGAAAAGCCCTGGCCGTCATCGCTGATAAACAGTGACAGGCCTTCGGGCAGGCGTTGCAGGCGTACCAGCAGGTTACGTGCCTGGGCATGGCGCAGCATGTTGGTGACGGCTTCCTGGGTAATGCGAAAGGCGGCAACAGCCATCTCTTCCGGGATGCCGGTCAGCCGTTGATGGCATTCCAGGCTCCAGCTTACCCGGGTGTTTTCCAGGGTCTTGAGCAGATGCGCCCGCAGGCTCGCCTCAAGGCCCAGGCTCGCCAGTTGCCGGGGGTTGAGGATGGCCGACACGTCCTGCACCTTGGCCAGGGTTTCGTTGAGGGTGTTGCACAGCACCGCACAGTGGCCCTGCAGGTTTTCCGGAAGACGGCGCTTGAGCCATTCACTTTGCAGCTTGGCGGCGGTCAACAGTTGGCCGATATCGTCGTGCAGTTCGCGGCTGAGGCGATGACGTTCGTTTTCCTGGACCTGCAACAGGCGGTCGGCCAACTCCTGGGGCTGGAACTTGATGGACTTGCGTGAGCGCCACTGTTGCAAGCCCACCACCAGCAGGGTGGCCAGGTTCACTGACAACAGCGCCAGGGGAAGATCGGCCGAGTGTGCATAAGCCCACAGGCTGAGCAGGCACGCGCACAGGCATAGCGCGAGGGTTATCCAGCGTGCATTGCTTCGGGACACGGACCTTGCGATGAGTGACTTCAGGCTGGCGTACATAGGAGGCGCATTTCACGTTTATATGCATCATGAAGTTGAGTCACTTCGAGCGGGGCATGGTACCACCACTATTACCGTTGGTCGCCTGGCGCCGAGCGGGATGAGGCGTATTAATCACGGCAGCGTCCCGGAAGGTAGTCCCGGAGTTCAACGAGTGGGGAAGTTGTATCATTGAAGTTGTTTTGTATCAGTATTGTCGTTAGTGGCTTATTGATATTTTTCTGCTAACGACGGCGTGATGCATAAATAGTTGTGGTGTCGTTTTTAGATAATCAGGCAATTGAATGCGACATTTTTGTCGCTTAAATGCGAAGAAGCCTCAAATCGCGTAAGGCCTGTGTTGTTGCTTATAGCCGAAATCGCTTTGGGGGATGTGTTGGACAACGGTGGCGATCAACACGGTTTGTTCCGTTTCATCCAGGCCGAGCTTGCCGGTTTTTGTATCGATCAACTCCAGTTGCCAGGCCAGCAGGGTGAGGCAGTTGTGCAGTGCATCAAGTGCTTCGTCATGCAGTTGCAGGGGGCTGGCGGCGTTGCTGATCAGGTACTGGATATGCCGTGAGAACTCGCTGATCGCCCTCAGGGCCAGGGCTTCGGATTTTTCCGCGAGCTTGATCAGGTTGGTTTTCATGCAGTCGATCGCGTCACTGTCGTTGCGGATCAAATGCAGGTGGCTCAAGCATTCTTCAGACTTGGCCAGCAACATTTCCGCTTCGAGGAGGAACTCGGGAAGTGCAAGTTGCCACTCTTTGCCGTCGTTCATCACACAAGTCTCCAGAACATACGATCGGATGATGAGATGTTGCATCGGTTGAATGGCGTAAAACTACCGCTGAAATATGACGAATATCTGTAGGCCCGTTCCGACTTTTCAGTAGGAAATTTATTTGAATGACGGCCGTCGTCCGAGTACCCCACAATTCCCAGGGGCATTCGCACAACTTCTTTGGGTGCCAGTACATAAGTCACTGGATGATCCGTTGGCCGTGGGCTTGCGATAGCAAACAAAAGCCTGACTCCATTCATGCAATGAGAATGGCGTCACATTAATGGCTATTAGATATCGCGAATATCAGGTTGGTCCTGATTGTGGATAGGGGAATCCCTTACATGGCGGAACCTCGCGCAGACTTTGCGGTCACGCGGCGGTGGTGATGGGCCTTGCGTTGAAGCGGGTTCAGTAAAGCATGATGTCAGTGTGACATCAATGGATTTGCATGGCATTTTAGTGGGGGTCAAGGTCCGGCGTTTGCCGCCGATAACCTGCTTCAGTGACCAGCACTATCCATCCGCTAAACCCCAGGAGTCTTTAATGGCCGGCATTCTCGACACGGTAGATCAACGCACACAATTGGTGGGTGAGAATCGCCTGGAGATCCTCATGTTTCGCCTGGCCGGGCGGCAGCTGTTCGCGATCAACGTGTTCAAGGTGCAGGAAGTGCTGCAACTGCCCAAGTTGACCCTGATGCCCCAGCGCCACCCGTTTGTCTGCGGCGTGGTCAACCTGCGTGGGCAGACGTTGCCGGTGATCGACCTGTCCCAGGCGATTGGCATGCGTCCGCTGATTCCGGGCCCCAACAGCACCATTATCGTCACCGAGTACAACCGCTCGGTGCAGGCGTTCCTGGTGGGCGGCGTCGACCGCATCGTCAACATGAACTGGGAGGCGATCCTGCCGCCGCCGGCAAGTGCCGGGCGCCAGCATTACCTGACGGCCATCAGCAAGGTCGATGACCAGTTGGTGGAAATCATCGACGTGGAAAAAGTCCTCGCCGAAATCGTGCCCTACAATGCCAAGGTTTCCCGCGAGAAACTTGAAGACCCGGTGCTGGAACGCGCCCGCGGCCGCGAAGTGCTGCTGGTGGATGACTCCAACGTCGCCCTCTCGCAACTGCGTGACACCCTCGGACAGTTGGGGGTGAAGATGCACATTGCCAGCGACGGCCTCAAGGCACTGAACATGCTCAAGGCCTGGGCCGACAGTGGCCAGGTGATGACCGACAAGCTGTTGATGATCTTCACCGACGCCGAAATGCCCGAGATGGACGGCTACCGCCTGACCACCGAGATTCGCAACGACCCGCGCCTGCGCAGCCTGTACGTGGTGCTGCATACGTCGTTGTCCGGCAGCTTCAACGACTCGATGGTGAAGAAGGTCGGTTGCGACAACTTCCTCTCCAAGTTCCAGCCCGACAAGTTGGTGGACGTGGTGCGTCAGCGCCTGATGCTGGACGAAGTCCCGGCTTGAGCTTAGGGTGACGGCTTTGTCCCTCAGGAATGCAGGCCCATGCTTCGTCTCAGCGCGTTGTACCGATACCCCTTGAAGTCCGGCAAGGGTGAATCCTTGCAGCAGATCGGCCTGGACACACTCGGGCTCGACGGGGATCGACGCTGGATGTTGGTGGACGAGGCCAGCGGGCGTTTCCTGACCCAGCGCGCCGTGGCCAGGATGAGCCAGCTCTCGGCGCTGTGGAACAGCGCCGGTGGCCTGACCTTGAGCGCCGAGGGCCAACCTGCGCTTGACGTGCCACTACCCGGCAGCGATGCCGAGTTGCGCGGCGTGACCATCTGGCGTGACACCTTGCGCGTGCCGGATGCCGGTGACGAGGCGGGCGCCTGGCTCAGCGAATTCATCGGCAAACCCACGCGGCTGGTGCAAGTGCCGCTGTCCCGTGCGCGCACGACCGAGGCCGGCTACGGCAAGGATGATGACAAGGTCGCGTTTGCCGATGGCTTTCCGTTGCTGCTGATCGGCCAGGCGTCCCTGGATGACCTGTCCCAGCGTATCGGTCGGCCCATGGAGATGCTGCGTTTTCGCCCCAACCTGGTGATCGAGGGCAGCGAAGCCTTTGCCGAAGACGGCTGGAAGCGGATACGGATCGGTGATGTGGAGTTTCGCGTGGTCAAGTCCTGCTCACGCTGCATCCTCACCACCATCGACCCGGCGAGTGGCGAGCGCAGTGCCGACCGCGAACCGCTGGCCACGCTCAAGACCTACCGCGAGCAAGAGGGCGATGTGATGTTCGGGCAGAACCTGGTCAACGATGGGGCGGGCCGCCTGGAAGTCGGCATGCCGGTGACGATCCTGGAGTAAGCAGCCCTGAAATGAAAAATGCCCGTCTCTCGCGAGACGGGCATTTTTTTCGGCTATCGAACGTTTAGCCGCGGTATTCGCACAGGTAGGCGGTGTCGACCGCCACCTTCAGCTGGAACTTGCTGTTGGCTGGCACGTTGAACTGGGTGCCGGCGGCGAAGGTTTCCCAGTCGGTGCTGTCTGGCAGCTTGACGGTCAGTGCGCCCGATACCACGTGCATGATTTCACGCTGGGCAGTGCCGAACTCGTATTCACCCGGGGCCATGACGCCGATGGTCGCCGGACCTTCTGCAGTGCCGAAAGCGATCGACTTGACGGTGCCGTCGAAGTACTCGTTGACTTTAAACATGGGCGAATCCTCGGAAAAGGGTCAAGAAAGGTCGGCCAGTATGCCTTCTACACGGGCAAAATCAACGGCAGCAGCCGTGCGGTATTGCGTGCATCTTCCAGCGCCCGATGCTGTTGGCCGTGGAACTGCATGCCGGCCAGTTGCAGCGCGCCGTTGAGCCCCAGCGGCTTGTCCAGGCGCCGGGCCTTGGCGAAGCGTTGCTTGAGGTTCACGTGGGGCGTCTGGCCCAGCACGCTGCTCAAGCCATGGCGCTGCCACTCCAGTTCTAGTTGCTGGCGATCGTAGTCACCCCAGCTCGCCCAGCCTTCCAGGCGTGCCTGGTGCTGGCCAAGCCAGCGTTCGAACAGCGGCCACACCTCGATCAACGGCGCGGCAGCGTCGATATTCGCCTGGGTGATGTGGGTCAACTGGCGGCAGAACGGCGTCAGCAGCGGCCTGCGCAATGGCCGCACGAAACGCTGGAAATGGTCCAGTTCACGGCCCTGGCGGTTGACCAGGCTCACACCGATTTCGATGATTTCCATCTCGGTCACGGGCCAGCCGCCTTCATCCGTTGTGGCTTCAAGATCAATAATCAGCCAATGAGGCATCGCAGGTTCCCGTACTCTTCCCGTCCTGATGGGGATAGAGCGTAGCCAAGCCTGCTAGTTCCGCCCAGGGCTTACTCGATCTCCAGCAAAATCTGACGGTTCCTGACCTGATCGCCTGCAACCGCCTGGATTCGCTTGACCACGCCACTCATGCCGGCCTTGAGTGGGTGCTCCATTTTCATCGCTTCCAGCACCAGCAACAGCTGGCCCTTGCTGACCGAATCGCCTTCGCTGACCCGTACTTCGACAATTGCCCCATCCATCGGCGCCTTGACCGTGCCGTTGCCGGCCTCGGCCTGGCGGGTGGCGACGGTTTGGGTTCGATCATTGATGCACACGCCGGGCAACCAGAGCCGGGTGCCTTGCAGGTGGTAGGCAATGCGACGGCGAATGCCGTTGAGAACGGCGGTGGCCCAGCGTCCGTCGGTGGAGAGGTCGCGTATTTCGATGGCGTGCAGATCAATCTCGACGTGCAGGCAATTGTCCGCCAGCACACTGAGGCTGATGGTCCGGGGCTCGTCGTGTTCGGCCAATTGCCAGGTCCAGGGTACGCTGGCGTTGTTGCGCCAGCCGGATAATGGCTGGGTGTGAGCGCTGGCGCTGTGTTGGTAAAACAGCGCGGCGGCCAGGGCCAGCTCTTCGTTGGTCGCGTGGGGACGCGGGATGTCGCTGAAGTGTTCGGCAATAAAGCCGGTGCTGAAATCGCCGGCGATGAAGTGTGGATGCTTGAGCAGGCTGGCCAGCAGGCGCTGGTTGGTGGGCACGCCGAGCAGCACGCAGTCTTCCACGGCCCTGACCAGCTTGCGCCGGGCCTCTTCGCGGGTGGCGCCGTGGGCGATGATCTTGCCCAGCATCGAGTCGTAGAACGGGGTGATGCGCTGGCCTTCCAGTACGCCATGATCGATGCGCACACCTGGCGCCGGGTCCCAGCGCAGTACGTCGCCGGTTTGCGGGAGGAAGCCCTGGGCCGGGTCTTCGGCGTACAGGCGCACTTCCATGGCGTGGCCGGTGAGGGTCACTTGTTCCTGACTCAGGGGCAAAGGTTGGCCGGCGGCGATGTGCAGTTGCCAGGCGACGAGGTCGAGGCCGGTGATCAGTTCGGTGACCGGGTGTTCGACCTGCAGGCGGGTGTTCATTTCCAGGAAGTAGAAATTGCCGTCGCGGTCGAGCAGGAACTCCACCGTGCCGGCGCCGACGTAATTGACGGCGCGCGCGGCCTTGAGGGCGGCTTCGCCCATGGCTTGGCGCAGCTCGGGGGTCATGACGGGGCAGGGGGCTTCTTCGATGACTTTTTGATGGCGGCGCTGGACCGAGCAGTCGCGTTCGCCGAGGTAGATCAGGTTGCCGTGGGTGTCGCCGAACAGTTGGATTTCGACGTGGCGGGGGGCGATCAGGGCTTGTTCGAGGATGAGTTCGGCGCTGCCGAAGGCGTTTTGTGCTTCGGAGCGGGCGGTGCGCAGGTGTTCCAGCAGGGTGTCGGGGTTGTGTACCAGGCGCATGCCGCGGCCGCCGCCGCCGGCGCTGGCCTTGATCATCAGTGGGTAGCCGATGTGGGTGGCTTGTTGTTGCAGGGTTGGGTCGTCCTGGTCGGGGCCTTGGTAGCCCTTGATGCAGGGGACGCCGGCGTTGAGCATGGCGATTTTTGAGAGGCGTTTGCTGCCCATCAGGTCGATGGCTTCGGGGCTGGGGCCGATGAAAGTGAGGCCGGCGTTTGCGCAGGCTCGGGCAAAGTCGGGGTTTTCGGAGAGGAAGCCGTAGCCGGGGTGGATGGCGTCGGCGCCGGTGCGGTGGGCTGCGTTGAGGATGGCTTCGATGTTCAGGTAGGACTGGGTGACGGGGGCGGGGCCGATGTTGATGGCTTCGTCGGCCATCTGGACGTGCAGGGCGTCGGCGTCGGCTTCGCTGTAGATTGCTACGGTGCGGTAGCCCAGGGATTGGGCGGTGCGCTGGATGCGGCAGGCGATTTCGCCACGGTTGGCTATGAGGATTTTGTTGAACATCGGCATGGTGGTGTCCCTTGGCTTGTCGGGTACATATCCGTTTCTTCGGTAACGGCTGCTTATGGTTCCGCTCTTACAGCGGGTCACTTTTGAAAAGCGTGTACGGACCGGACA
>NZ_JACAPN010000012.1:136542-452172 GCF_013385665.1 Pseudomonas sp. D4002 | reverse complement strand
GGCACCGAGTGGTGGGGCAAAGACCTTTTGGTTACTTTTGGCTGGGCCGGCATTCCGGGCGTTTGCCAAAAGTGACCCGCTGTAAGAGCGGAACCCTAAGTGGCCGTTACCGAAGAAACGGATATGTACTCGGTCCCCCTCCCTCAGGCCACTTTTCCAGCCGCCTGGCGCTCCCGCTCAGCCACCAACTGCCGAGTCAGCGGAATCAGCCTCTTCCCGTAATCAATAGCATCATTCAGCGGATCAAACCCACGAATCAAAAACGTCGTGATACCCAGGTCGTAATAATCCAGCAACGCCTCGGCCACTTGATCGGCCGTACCCACCAGCGATGTAGAGTTACCCTGGGCCCCCAGCAACCCCGCAATCCCGGTCCACAACCGAATATCCAACCGCGACCCCTGGGCCGCCGCCGCCAACAGCCGCCGCGACCCCTCATTCGGCGGTTCACGCCTCACAAACCCATTCTTCTCAGCCAACGCCGTCGCCTGCTCCAGGATGCTGTCCGCACGCTCCCAAGCCAGCGCTTCAGTCTCTGCCAGAATCGGCCGCAACGACAAACTGAAGCGAACCGTACGCCCATGCCTGGCCGCCTCAGCCCGCACCTGGGTGACTACTTCCTTCACCTGCTCGTAGGTCTCACCCCACAGCGCATACACATCCGCATGCTTGCCCGCCACCGCAATGGCCGCCGCTGAAGACCCGCCAAAATACAACGGTATATGCGGCTGCTGCGGCGACTTCACCGTCGAAAACGCACCCTCGTACCGGTAGTAAGTGCCGTGATGGTCGAAGGGCTTTTCACTGGTCCATTCCTGCCGCACCACGCTCAAGTACTCGTCGGTGCGCGCATAACGCTCATCCTTGTCGATATGACTGCCATCGGCCCGCAGTTCACGGTCGTCGCCGCCGGTGATGATGTGCACCGCGGTGCGCCCGCCGTTGAACACATCCAGCGTGGCGAACTGCCGCGCAGCGAGGGTGGGTTGGACGAAGCCGGGCCGGTGGGCAATCAGGAACTGCAGCTTTTTCGTCACGCTGGCCGCATGGGCAGCGATCAACGTACTGTCCGGGCTGTTGGAATGGAAGGCCACCAGCGCGCGGTCGAAGCCGGCCTCTTCGTGGGCGCGGGCCACGGTCTCCACGTAGTCGGGCTGCAAGGTCGGGCCGCTGCGAGGGTGGATCTCGGAGGCGTGGTGGCCGCCGATATAGCCGATAAATTCGATGCTCATGGTCAGTCCTTGTTGAGGGCAGGAATAAAGCTGCTATCGAAAATAGAGGCCGTACCCGAGCCTGTAAAATGCCGATTGGTTCTATCCTAATTATAAAAATACAGAATCATAGTTTTAGATTGTTATTAGTAATGCGCATTTTAATCGTATTAGGTTATTCCCAAATAGAATTTCACTGAGGTTTTTTATGCGAATAGCATGAAACCGCAGCGGCGCTCCTGGCCGTGTTCTTGATGAGGAAGGAAGCCCGATGACTGAAAAGTCCCTTAACGCCAGTTCGTTTTCCGTCGACAAGGCCGAGGGTCAAGCCGGCGTTGCATCCCGCTTGATTCCGCGCTGGCTGCGCAACTGGCGCACCCCCGATGTGTTGCTGCGGCTGGTCAGCCCGATTGTGTTGCTGTTGCTGTGGGAACTGGCCTCCGAGCTGGGCTTGATCCCGGCACGGATCATCGCCGCGCCGTCTCAGATTGGCGGCACCCTGTGGGCAATGATCGTCTCCGGAGAGCTGGGCAAGCACCTGCTGGTGTCCCTGCAACGGGCGCTGCTGGGCTTGAGCATCGGCGTGAGTATCGGGGTGGTGGCCGCGTTGATCACCGGCCTGTCGAAGCGCGGCGAGGTAATCCTCGACTCACCGATGCAGATGCTGCGCACCATTCCTTCCCTGGCACTGGTGCCGTTGTTCATCCTCTGGTTTGGCATCGGCGAGTTCACCAAGATCGCACTTATCGTTACCGGCACCACCTTTCCGGTGTACCTCAACCTGTTCGCCGGCATCCGCAACATCGACCCCAAACTGATCGAGGCCGCCAACACCCTCGGCCTCAACCGTCGCGAGCTGATCTGGCACGTGATCCTGCCGGGCTCGTTGCCTTCGTTTTTTGTCGGCCTGCGCTATTCCCTGGGCATCTCCTGGCTGGCCCTGGTGTTTGTCGAGCAAATCAACACCACCGCCGGTATCGGCTACCTGGCCAGTGATGCGCGGGACTTCATGCGCACCGACGTGATCGTGATCTGCCTGTTGATCTATAGCGTGCTGGGCCTGCTGATCGACGGCTTGATCCGCGCCCTGGAACGTTTTGCCCTGGCCTGGCGCCCATCGTTTGTGAGGAACTGACATGTCGATTCTCGAAGCTTCAACAGCACCGGTGCAGTTGCGCAATGTGGTGCGCCAGTTCGGCCAGCAGCGGGTCATCGACGGCCTGGACCTGGATATCGCCCCGGGGGAGTTCGTTGCGTTGCTGGGCGCCAGCGGTTCCGGCAAGACCACCTTGCTGCGCAGCCTCGCGGGCCTGGACAGCATCGACAGCGGCCAGTTGCGCGTGCCCAAGGCTCGGGCGGCGGTATTCCAGGAGCCACGCCTGATGCCGTGGAAGCGCGCCTGGAAAAACGTGATTCTCGGCCTGCGGGTTCCCGACGCCAAGGCCCGTGCGGTGCAGGCGTTGACGGAAGTCGGGCTGGCCCATCGGCTGGAGGCGTACCCGGCGACCCTCTCCGGCGGCGAGGCCCAGCGCGTGGCATTGGCTCGCGGCCTGGTGCGCGAGCCCAAGCTGCTGTTGCTCGACGAACCCTTCGCCGCGCTGGATGCGCTGACCCGTATTAAGATGCATCGCCTGATCATCGAGCTCTGGCGCAAACACACGCCGGCCGTGTTGCTGGTGACCCACGACGTCGACGAAGCGATCCTGCTGGCCGACCGCGTGATCGTGCTGGCGGAGGGCAAGATTGCCGAGCAACTGCGCATCGACCTGCCCCGTGCACGGGATACCGGCCAGGACGGTTTCCAGGCGATTCGCGCGCGCTTGCTGAGCCTGTTGGGGGTTGAAGTGGACGCCCCGGCCGCCCAGCCTGCGAACGCCAGCGTCAGGCGGTTTGCCCATGGTTGAATTCAGAACCCTTTGCCTGTTGGCGGCTGCACTGCTGATGGGCGGTTGCGACAAAGCCGCTGAAGCGCCGAAGTCTGCATCGGATTTGTCGGGTGTGACCCTGATCCTCGGTGACCAGGCCAAGGGCTTGCGTACGGTGGTGGAGGCCGCCCACGCCCTGGATGGCATCGACTACAAGGTCCAGTGGGCCAACTTCCAGGGCGCCGCGCCGCTGTTCGAGGCCTTGCGCGCCGGCGCCGTGGACCTCGGCCCGGCCGGGGATACGCCGGTGCTGGCGGCTGCCACCGGAGGCACGCCGCTGCGTATCGTTGCGGTGCGCCGCAGTCAGGCGCGCAGCATTGCGATCCTGGTGCCGCCCGATTCACCGATCCACAGCGTGGCCGATCTGAAAGGACGCAATGTGGTGGTGTCGTCGGCCCGTGGGAGCATTTCCCAGTACCTGCTGATCCGCGCCCTGGCGAATGCCGGCGTGGATGAAAAGGACGTCAACGTCGGCTTCGTGCTGCCCACCGATGCATTACCTGCGTTCAACGCCGGCAAGATCGAAGCCTGGGCGACCTTCGGGGTGTACCAGGCGTTCGCCGAACAGCAGGGCGCGCGGGTGCTGATCAGCGGGGAGGGCATCAATACCGGCCTGACGTTTATTACCGCGTCCGATGAAGTGCTCAGCGACCCGCTCAAGCGCCAGGCGTTGCGTGACGTTTTGCAGCGGTTCGCCAAGGCCTTTGAATGGGCGCAGCAGAACCCCGAGGAATACGCACGGGTGTTTGCCACGGTCAACGATATCCCGCTCAAGGTTTCACAGTTGCTGCGCACATGGGGTGATGAGTCGCTGCTGCCGGTAGAGGAGCGGGATGTGCAGGCGTTGCAGCAGGTGGATGATTTGTTTGTGGAAAAGAAGATTTTCCCGCATCGGGTAGAGGTACGGAAACTGACGGATACCGAGGTGTTTTCGCCGCAACCGCTGGCTGCCGCGCCCTGAAGTCGTTGTGTTTTGCCCGGACCTGAGGTCTCATGGGTCCGGGAAAAACTTGCGGGTAGGGAACAGCACTTGATACGGGAAGAACTGGCGCAATATGGCGGTATCACCGTCATGATTCCGGCCGCAGTGGTGATCGCCGTCTGGCTCTGGTATTCCCGGCCCCAGGCGGTCAAGTGGTGGCTGATGACCATCGCCTGCACCTATTCCATCGTGGCGTTCAGCAAGTTGCTGTTCAAGGGCTGGGGCGTGGCGCTCCAGCAGCTGGATATTGCGGTGCTCAGCGGTCACGCCATGAATACGTCGTTGATGGTGCCCGTGGCGATGAGCCTGGTGGCGCGCCGGGTCAACCCCGAGTGGCGCTGGCCCGCAGCTATCGCCGGGATGTTGATCGCCGGCTGGTTCAGTGCCTATTGCGTGGCACCCTATATTCACCCACTCAACGAAGCACTGGCCGGTGGCTTTTTGGGCGGCATGGCGGCACTGGCGTTTCTATGGCGCCTTGAGGTGGTGGAAGTGCGGGTTTCCCCATCGTTGATCGGGGGGGGAATGGTGATCCTGTTGTTAAGTGCGATGGCACCCAAGTACAACGCCGAGAAGCTGCTCAACCATGTGGCAGTGGCCGTATCAGGTGCCGACCAGGCCCATCAGGAGCCTTCCTGGCGGACCTCTTCCATGCAGTTGAACGCCGAGTAAGTGGCCAGGTCCAGGGCCAGGTTACTTTCCACCAGCAGCTCCAGCAGCACCGTCTGGCAATTGAAGCGCCGGGCATCGCCACGGCGCTGCGAACGCTTCATCTGCTTGAACAGCGTGTCGGTTATGTCCTGCGGTGAGATGCCGCGCAACTGATCCAGCCAGTGGGACATGATCCGGGTGTTGCGCGCATATTGCTCCGCCGGCAGTTGTTCGTGCGGTGCCAGGCCCACGAAACCTTCAAACGTGTTCGTCAGCCTTTTCAAGGCGTAGGCCCGTTTCAGATCCTCATAAATGCTCATGGCCGCTCCTCGGTGCAGGAAATATTCGCCAATAGTTCGGCCGTCTTCATTTGCATCAGGTGGCTGTCGCCGCGGCTCTCCACGCACAGGCAGATGGACAGGGGATTGCTCACCTGCAACTTGAAGCGCCAGTCGGCGAACACCATTGAAAGCCCGGTACAGGATTCGTCACTGTCCAGGGAATGGCCGGCGTATAATACCTGCATGCGTTCTACAACGGTGGTTGAACTATTAACCTTGACGTGAATGTTTCCCGAAGAAGGAAACAGGCCGATACGCTCTACCAATAGCTTTGAACTTTTCATGGCCGTCCCTCGCTGTTAATTCACGTATTACTTTATTCTCAAGAGGTGAAAAAGTAAGCGGATGTTATTTTTAGTCTGTTATTAAGTTGAATGTTATTTCTTGTCTGTTCAGCGCCGCTATCAGTCACTTCTTTGCACTCGGCTGATTTCTGCCAATGGCAAGTTGATGCGTTGTTCCCGTTGCAGGAAGTTCATCAGCAACACCACACGTTCCTCACCGTCCATGGCCAGGAAGACCGCTTCAAGTTCGGCAAACGGCCCTTCATTGATGCGCACGCTTTCGCCGGGCTGCAACAGGGCGCTCACCACGGCCTGGTGGTCGCGCTCCTGGAGTTCGTCCACCAGCGTGTCGCTGATGGGCAACGGGTGCGCGCCGAATGCCACCACCCGCGACACACCGCGGGTCGAGCGCAGTGAGCTCCAGCTGTCCTGCTGGCTCATTTGAATAAACAGATAACCGGGAAACAACGATTCACGGGTGGTCCTGCGCTGGCCCTTCAACAGCCGTTCGCGTTTATAGGTAGACCGGAAGCAGGTATAGCCCTGGCGCTGGAGGTGCTCCTCGGCGCGCTCGTCCTGCCGGGATTTGCACTGGACCAGGTACCAGGCTTTGTTGGCATTTGCGCTCATGGGAGTTCCTCTTCCTATATAAGACGATACGTGACAAGGCTGTAATTTAAAGCCGGTGGGAGTGACGAAGTAATGAATGTTATAAATTGTCGGGTTGAAGGCGGTGGTTGTTATTTTTCGTCCGGAGATAATTTTGGGGGAAGTAAGGGTTACGTGTTAATAAATACTGCCGTGAAGTAATGAAGTTGAAGAGGTTGCTTCATGGGGTAATGGATGGCCCGGGGATAGTGCCTTGTTTAAAAGAGTGTTGATTGTCTGTATTGGCAATATTTGCCGTAGTCCCACCGCGGAAAGTCTTTTGCGTGGCGCACTCCCGTGCTCCGATATCAAGATCAGTTCTGCAGGTATTGCCGCGTTGGTCGGCAAGCCGATTGAAACCACCGCCCGTGCGGTACTCGAAGCCCACGGTCATCCGGCCGACAAGCACCAGGCCACCCAGTTGGCGCCACAGGCGATCAGTGAAGCCGACCTGATCCTGGTCATGGAACGACAGCACATCAATGCCGTGCTCAGCATGGCGCCCGAGGCACGAGGCAAGGTCTTGCTGCTGGGCAAATGGCAAAACGAGCGAGAGATCAGCGACCCGTACCGTCAAGGCAAGGCCGCGTTTGTGCACGCTTATGCGTTGATCGAAGAGGCTGTAAACGCATGGGCGCAGCGTCTTGCACGCTGATCGCCACTACTTTTTGAATCGAAATAAAGGCTAAGAATCCGACTTATGCAGCAAACGCCAGCAGTCACCGTACAGGAAGACGATAACGGGGAGATTGATCTCCTCGGTCTGTTTGGAACACTGATCGACCATAAATGGCTGATCGCTGCGGTGACCGGTGCCTTTATGGTCACTGGCGCCGCCTATGCGGTGCTGGCAACCCCGGTCTACCAGGCGAATGCCCTGCTGCAGGTCGAAGCGAAAAAGAACGACTTGCTGGGCTTCTCGGACATCGGCGGGATGCTGGGCAAGGAGTCGCCGTCGGCCACCGAGATCGAGCTGATCCAGTCCCGCTACGTGATTGGCAAAACCGTCGACAACCTGAAACTCGATATCGTCGTACAGCCGATGTACCTCCCGGTAGTGGGTGAGTTCCTGGCGCGCCGCTTCCAGAAGGCCAACCCCGGTGCAATCGCCGAGCCGCTGCTGGGCCTGGACAGCTTCGCCTGGGGCGGCGAGTCGCTGAAGATCTTCAAGCTGGACCTGCCCGACGGGCAATTGGGCAAGAAGCTGACCCTGACCGTGGGTGAAAACGCGCACTACACCCTGGTGGATGAAGATGACCAGGTGCTGGCGGCCGGCGAGGCCGGGCAGCCGTTCGAGCAAAATGGCGTGGCATTCCAGATTGAAGAACTGCGCGCCAAGCCCGGCACGCGTTTCCGGGTGATCCGCAATGCGCGACTGACCAGCATCCTCGACTATCAGGAGAACCTGGATGTGGTCGAGCGAGGGAAGGAGTCGGGCATGATCGGCCTGGCGCTGGAAAGCACCGAGCCGGACCAGGCGATCAAAATCCTCAATCAGATCGCGGCGATCTACGTGCGGCAGAACGTGGAGCGCACCTCGGCTGAGGCGGCGCAAAGCCTGGCGTTTCTCAAGGAGCAACTGCCGGAGGTCAAGAAGGACCTGGAAAAAGCCGGGAAGGCCTTGAATGAATACCAGACCCGCAGCAAGTCGGTGGACATCACCCTGGAAACCAAGGCGATTCTCGACCAGATCGTGGGCCTCGATACCAGCATCTCCGAGCTGAAGCTGCAACAGGCCGAGATGGACCGCAAGTTCACCCGCCAGCATCCCGCGTATCGCGCATTGCTGACCCAGATCGGCGAGCTGACCAGCAAGCAGCAGAGCCTGGCGAGCCGGGTCGAGAGCCTGCCTTCCACCCAGCAGGAACTGCTGAGCCTCACCCGGGATGTCGAGGTCGGCACGGCCATTTACACCCAGTTGCTCAACAAGTCCCAGGAACTCGATGTGATGCGCGCGGGCACCGTGGGCAACGTGCGCCTGATCGACACCGCAGACGTCAATTTCTTCAAGCCGATCAAGCCGAAAAAGATCCTCATCGTGCTGATCGCGACGCTGCTGGGCGGCTTCCTGGCGGTGACGCTGGTGCTGCTGCGCAAGGCGCTGAACCGTGGCCTGGAAAGCCCCGAGGCCATCGAGCAACTGGGCTTGCCTGTGTACGCGTCGATTCCGTACAGCACGCTGCAAAAGGTCGAAGAAGACAAAATCAGCCGCGGGCGTGGGCGTGCCGATGCCGGTTCTTCATTGCTGGCCATCAGTCACCCCACGGACCTGGCAGTGGAGGCCTTGCGCAGTTTGCGCACCAGTTTGCACTTCGCGATGCTCGAGGCGCCGAATAACCGGATCATGATTTCCGGCCCCAGCCCCGAGGTGGGTAAAACCTTTGTCTCGGTGAACCTGGCGGCGGTCATCGCGCAAACCGGGCAGCGCGTGTTGTTGATTGACGTGGATATGCGACGGGGCTACCTGCACAAAGTGCTGGGTGTGCCGGCCAAGGATGGGCTTTCCGACATCCTCTCCAATCAATGCACCCTTGAATCCGCCATCCACAAAACCGGCATTGAAAACCTCGACATCATCAGCCGCGGGCAAATACCGCCGAATCCTTCCGAGCTGCTGATGCACCGCAACCTGACCGAGCTGTTGGCGCAGGTCAGCGAACGGTATGACCTGGTGATTCTGGATACGCCACCGCTCTTGGCCGTGACCGACGCAGCCATCGTGGGACGGCAATCGGGGACCAACCTGATCGTCACCCGCTATGGCTTGAACCCGGCAAAAGAGATCGAGCACACCATGCGCCGATTTGCCCAGAACGGCATCGTGCTCAGGGGCGCGATCTTCAACGGCGTTGAAAAGAAAGCGTCGGCCAAATATGGCTACGGCAACTACGGGTATTACCAGTACGAGTACCAGGCTGATCGGAGCTGATTCACCACTGTAATTGCAGGATAGAGGTCACGTTTTCAGGAAATGAACGAAAAATCCTGGGGCGGTAGCGTGCCAAATTCAAATCAGCATAAAGAATACCCAGCCATGTTTTACCTGTTATCCCTTATCGCGCTGTCAGCGGGTTTGCTCGCGGCGAAAAATCCAAAATACTCAATCGTAGTGTTCGGGATAATGCTGGCTGTTATTCCCACGGGTAACTCCTACAGCGAAATAATCTCGCTCAAGGGTATCTACTTCTTTGACTTTTATATCGTGGGCGGGCTGGGCGCACTGCTGATCCGGCAGGTGGCTACACAGAAGAAACAATTGACGGTACCGGGCGGCCTGCTTTTTGGTTGCGGGCTGTATGTGGTGTTACTCGCCTGCGGCCTGCTGGAGTCCTCGAACAAGTACCTGTTGAAGGATGTTCGGCCGTTTATAATGATCCTGTCATTTATCGTGCTCTCGAACATCGCGACCCTTGCCGCAAAAACGCTGAAGTTGCAGACAGTGCTCCTGCTATTGATCGCGATGACCGCCTTCAATGTACTGGACATTGCCTGGTTACGCTTGGGCTTGTACAAGTTTCAAGACGTCTACTATGAAGAAAACGCCTACCGCTACCTGGACGGCGGTACGTACGCCGCCGTGGCCTATCTGATTTATTACTTCATAGACCCACGGCTGTTCGAACACAGGAAAAAGCTCGCAAGCATTTGCCTGGCCACTTCATTCATCTGTTTGTTCATTGCCAACTCTCGCTTCATCTTTGTCTCGGTGTTTGCGGCGATTATCATCCACCAATACACCCGGCCCGCCCGCATGATAGGCGTTGCCCTGGCCGGGGCGGTGGTGCTGATGGCGTTCATTGGCATCAGCAATATGATCGGGGCTGATCGAATCAATGATGGTTTGTCGTCCGAAGGCATGGCCGCCCAATTGGCCACGCGCTTCAGCCCGGCACTGGAGTTGATTCGTGGCATGAACCCGCTGCATTACTTTGTGGGACTGGGCGCGGGCACGCCGTTCGAGATTCCCTGGTTCGAGTACCGTGGCCTCGATGACAAGAACTCGAATATCGACAGTGCCTACTTAACCTACTTCGTTAAGTACGGGCTGATCGGCGTGTACTTGCTGTACGTGTTCATTACCTCGATTACCCAGCACATGAACAGCCGGGTGGCGGTTTCGATCGCCATCTTTCTGGGGGTGATGTTCGTTGTCTCGGCCACGCCTTATCAGCCGTACGCCATCGGTATCGCGTATGGCGCGATTGTGCTGCGGGTCTGTTCCGAACACACCGCCAGGCAACGCAAAAAGATCCTCAAGCCTGGCCAGCCGCTGATAACCACACCCTTGCAGGTGAATGCCGGATGAACAGCACACTGTTGAAAAAGTTCGTGTCCAGTACGGCATGGAGTTTCGTTTCTGCCGTGGCCACCAAAGTGTCGGTGGTCATCACCGGCATCCTGGTTGCCCGGGTATTGGGTGCGCAATCGTTTGGCGAGTATGGCTTGATCCAGAGCGCGATTGTGATGCTTGCCAACGTCGCCGCCCAAGCCACCACCACGGCGACGGCCAAGCATATCGGGCAGTTCAAGGAGACCTGTCCCGAGAAGACCGGCAGGGGCATCGCGCTGACGCTGCTGTTCTCGGTTGTGTTCAGCGGGATGATCATCGGGACAGCGCTGTTTTTCCCGCACTTTTTCTCCAGCGTTATCCTGGGGGCAGACAGCCTCAGCGCTGCATCGCTGATCGTATTGAGCACCATCACGTTGATTATCCTGTCGGGATGGACCCAGGGCTGCCTGACCGGTTGGGGCCAATACCGGACAATCGCGACCATCAACGGAATCATTGCGATTGTCGCGATCCCGGCGACGTACTTCCTGACCCTGCAGTTCCGACTCAACGGTGCGCTGCTGGGCTTGGCCGGTTCTCAATTGCTGATCGTGTTCTTCAGCGCACTGGCCTGCTGGAAGACATTGAAGGCCCGAAATACCACGCTGAGTTTCAAAGGTGCAATGACTGAAAAGCACGCAGTGCTGTCGGTTGGCCTGCCGGTATTGCTGACGGGGTTGATGGTCGCCCCGATGAACTGGTTCGCCAACAAGTTGCTGGCGGAAACAACTAACGGCCTTGCCGCATTGGGCATGTACGCCGCCGCGATGCAATGGAACGCGATCTTTTCCCATGTTTCCGTGGTGTTGGGCTCTGTGCTGGTGCCGATGCTGGCCGCCGCGCTGGGCGGTAAAAGCCGCAAGTTGGACGCCTTGAACTTTCTGTCGGGCTGGCTGGTGGTGTTGGTGATCATACAGCCGGTGATCATGTTCCCCGAGTTGCTGGCCAAACTGTATGGCAGCAGTTTCCTGGGGCGGGATTTTGAAGTGACATTAGTCCTGGTAATCCTGGGTTCGCTGCTCAGTGCATTCAAGTCCGGTATTTCAAGAAAAATGATCGTGATGAACCTGGCCTGGTTCAGTGTGATGAGTAACATTCTATGGGGAGTGTTATTCATTGCCGGAGCACTGTGGCTTCGGGAAGAAGGTGCAATCGGGATTGCCAAGGCATTTATCGGTTCGCAGTTTATTCACTTCCTGCTGGGACTGCCGTATTTCGTCTACAAGAAGATATTACCTCTGGAGTTGCTCGTATCTCCCAGGATCCTGATCTTGTGGACATTGCCTTTCATCAGTTTCATATCAAGCGCCTATGTCGAAAGTGTGCTGTATCGATTAATGATCATGGCGCTGATATTTATCTACATTCTCGCAACAACGTTTGCCTTGAATGCCGTGTTTAATGACCCCGTGGAAAATGGAAGCCCAGCATGAATGTCAGCAAAGTATATATCCGGGGGGCATACGGTCCTGGTAATTTGGGTGATGACGTATTAATGCTATGCGTGATCAATATTCTGAAAAAACGCTTTAAGGAATCGGATATAGCGGTGGGTGTCGATCATCCGCAGATCGCCAGGAACTTCAACCCGCGTATCAAGTGGCTGCACATCAAGGAGCCGGTCAAGGCTGACCTGGTGGTGTTGGGCGGTGGGGGCCAGTTCTTCTCGTTCATCCCGCCGGCCAAAGAGGCGGCTGCCAACAAAGGCATCGTGGCGAAGCTGTGCAAGAGCATCAAGGCGCAGACCGACCTGAAGTCCACGCTTCTGCGTTTGTATGTCGGGTTGCGCGGTGGTGTCGACAGGATCTATTTCCACCGGCGCCTGGCAGCGTTCTGCATTGGCCTGGGCCCCTTCGATGGCGGCGGCAAGCTGCTGACCCGCGCCGTCAGCGTGATCAATCGCTGTGACTACATTTCCGTGCGGGACGGTACCAGCCAGCAGCATTGCAAGGCCTTCGGAAAGTCCGACGTCGAGGTGTACACCGACCCCAGCCTGCTTTCCGACCTGTGGATCTCCAGCAAAGACCTGGAGGTCGGCAGCCTCAAGAAGGGCAAGTACCTGTCCTTCATCCTGCGCGACTGGCCCCATGACGCGAACGGGCAACAGTTCATCAAGGCGATGGTCCAGGCCGCGGATGAGCTCGCCAAGCGTGGCGAGCAGGTACGCCTGGTCTCGCTGTACAAGGAACGTGACCAGCACCTGATCGACAAGTACCACACGTTCGAATGGTTGTGCTGGGACGCGGCGGGCGATACGCCCGAAACCTTCATGGCGAAACTGATCGTCGAGTCCGACGTGATCATCAGCGCCCGTGCACACGGTGTACTGCTGCCGGCTTCCCTGGGCTTTCCCACCATCGCGGTTGAAATCGAAAACAAGCTGAAAAAAGTCCATGAAATGCTGCCGCAGGGCACCCGGCTGGTCAGCACCCCAGACCCTGAGGTGATCAAGGCCACCATCAGCGAATTCCGGCAATCCAAGGCGCAAATGGCCGAGCACCTCAAGCAGGAGATCGCCCAGCGTTCTTCCCTTGCGCAAAAAGCGGTCGACGACTTTTTGAAATGGGTCGATGAAAAATAAAGTGGAGGGGCAACCGACGTGAAAAAGACAGCCTCGACGCTACTCATTGTGGCGTGCGCTCTGCAGGTGGCTGCCAGCGGCGCATCTGAGTTGAACGACCGTTGCGAGCCAGGCATCAAGAACATCTACCCGTCACTGCCGGACGTTTCGCAGATGGCCGACGGGCCCCAGGCGCAAAGCAGCATAAAGGGCAGGGCCAATCTGACGAACAAGGCCTACAGCCAAAAGATCAAGGACATTGCCGTGCATTTTCCGGCCGGCTCCTATGACCCGGGTTCGATGGTGCGCCTCGGGTTGCCCTACGGCGGCATTGAATTCAAATCCCCACTGCCGCAACCGGGCAGGGAATGCCTGGTACTGACCTATGAGTTGAAGTTCGACAGGAATTTCGACTTTGTAAAAGGCGGCAAGCTCCCGGGCCTCTACGGTGGCACCGGCAATACGGGCGGCAAGATACCGAACGGCCATGACGGCTTTTCCACGCGCTACATCTGGAAAGAAAAGGGCGCCGGCGCCATTTACGCGTATTTGCCCACCAGTAAAACCTGGGGCACGGCAGTCGGGTTGGGTTCCTGGATCTTTACGGTGGGGCAATGGCACAAGTTGGAGCAACTGGTGAAGTTGAATACGCCGGGGCAGGCCGACGGTGTGATTTCCATTTGGTACGACAACCAGCTGGTGCACTCGGAAACCGGGCTGACGTTTAGAGACACGCCGGAGATCACCATCGACGGCTTGCTGTTTTCGACGTTCTTCGGTGGCAATAACCCGTCTTTCGCCACGCCGGTGAGTACCAATATCCGCTTCAGGAATTTTGTGATGAGTTCACAGCGCGTAACGGATACTTCAGGGCAGGGCGAGTAGATGAAGAACCTGAAACTGAACATCAAGAAGGCCGCTGTTGCGCTGTTCAATACGCTGCTCAGCCTGGCGTTGTTTTTCAATCTGCGACGCGCGTTGCTCCGGGCAACCGGATGCCGGGTGGGCGCCCGGACCACGATCCACCGCAACGTGGTGTTTTTCTCCTTCGGCAACTTCTCGGTCGGGAAAAACTGCACGGTCAATTACGACTGCTACCTGGATAACCGGGCGGGCATCCGCATCGGCGACAACGTCAATATTTCCCATAACACCCGGATTTATACGCTGGGCCACGATATTGATGACCCCATGAGTTGCCTGGTGGGGAAGCCGGTGTTGATTGAAGACAATGCCTGGATCTTTCCCAATGTGATGGTGATGCCAGGCGTCACCATCGGAACAGGCGCGGTTGTTTATCCGGGCAGTGTGGTCACGCGCAACGTTGCAGCGTATTCGATCGTAGGTGGCAATCCGGCCAAACATATCCGCTTCAGAAACAACACCATTCGATACAACGCCGACTTTCCGATCTGGTTTGCAGTGTAAGCAATTTCACTGGCCCACCTTTATTTATGCAGGACTCTGACGTGAAATCATTAATGATTGCATGGATTGGCTATCAACGACGCGCCGATACCATGAAGCAATACTGGGCGTATGACATTTTGCATCTGCCCAACCAGTTCAAGAAGAAATCCGCGCGGCCGCTGGATTACTTGATCAAGTCGTTTAAAACCCTGAAGACCCTGTTGGCCGGTTCTCCCGACGTGCTGTGGGTGCAGTTGCCGCCGAGCCCGGTATTGCATATAGCACTGGCCTACAAGTTTATATTCAACCGGCGGCTGAAGATTATCGCCGATGCCCACAACAGCCTGTTGCGCAAACAATGGATAGGCTTTCCGGGCACGGTAGCGCTGTTGAATAGAATCGATGCCGTCGTCGTTCATAATTTTAAAGTCAAAGAGGAGTTGGCCGGCCTGGGCGTCAAGGACACCAATATCTTTATCCTGGAAGACTTGCCGTGTGACTTTCACGCGGCGCCCGCCAGTGAGCGCGAGACACCCTATGTACTGTTTCCGTGCTCGTTTGATATCGATGAACCGATCGAGATCGTGATCAACGCCGCCCGGGAAATGCCCGGTGTCGACTTCCTGATCACCGGCAAGCATCAGGGCAAGCTCTCCGAGGAGCTCGTGGCGTCACTCCCCGAGAACATCAAGCTGACCGGCTTCCTCAGCAAGGCGACCTTTGAACAGCTGCTGTGCGACGCGAATGTGGTGCTCGGCCTGACCACCCGCGACAACGTCCAACTGAGCGTGGCCAACGAAGCGGTCAGCGCCGGCAGGCCGATGGCGCTTTCCAATACCACGGTACTGCGCTCGTTGTTTTCCGAGGCGGCGGTGTTTGTCGACACCCTGGACCCGCTGTCCATCAAGGCCGGCGTCGCGCAGCTCATCGCCAATCAAGAAACCTATAAAGAGAAATCGGCCTTGCTCAAAGCCAAGCGAATAACCCGCTGGAAAGGCCAGGCCCAACTGTTAAGAACTGCCGCCACTATTTAATGATGTCTATTACACCTGACAGGAAGGGAACCGTCATGAGTCAATCAAGTGATGTTTTATTGATTTGTTCTGGAGGTGGGCACTGGGTACAAATGAGCAAGTTGCTGCCTGCCTTCGACGGTCAAAAAGTTACCATCGCCACCGTGGATATCAGCATTGGCTCGCAGTATCCAACCCATGCCTTCGCGCAAGTCCCGGACTTTAATCGCAGTGAACCGTTGAAGATCATCAAGGGCTTTTGCCAGATCTTTGCGATCGTTTACCGCAGCAAGGCCAGGTACGTGATCTCCACCGGGGCGGCACCGGGGTTGCTGGGGCTGGTCGCGGGAAAACTGATGGGCAAAAAGACCCTGTGGATCGACAGCATTGCCAATCCCAAGAAGCTCTCGTTGTCCGGCAGGATCGCTGTGTATTTTGTCGATGAGTTGCTGACCCAGTGGCCCACGCTGTCGCAAAACAGCCGGGCCCAATATAAAGGGAGGATTGTATAAATGATATTTTGCAGCGTTGGCACTCAAGCACCCTTTGAAAGAATGCTCGGCTACTTGCATGAGTGGAGTCATGCAAACCCGCAGGTCCCGATTGTTGCCCAGGTGGGCAATAACGAAAATGACCTGGGGCGCATTACGGCTTACAAGACCATCGCCGAGCCGCTGTTTTCCAAGAACTTCAATGCGTCCAAGGTGATTGTTTCCCATGCGGGCATGGGCAATATCATTCGCTCCCTTGAACTGGGCAAACCGATTGTTATTGTCCCGCGCGACAGTCGGCGCGGTGAACACATCAATAATCACCAGTACGACACCGCCGAAAACTTTTCAGACCTTCCCTCTGTGTTTATCGCCCATGATAAAGATGCGTTCTTTTCGGCGATTGATTCGGCGCTTAACTACAGCAGTGCCGAAAGTTCACTGGACTTTACCGAAAGGGACCGCTTGATCAGTTATGTGAAGTCATTCACTTCTTAAGTTTCGGCTGTTTGTCAATCCGCTCTTATTGCCTTTAATCATCGAGTAATCGTTATGATCCCAGTTATATTGTCTGGCGGTTCAGGCACGCGCCTGTGGCCGCTTTCAAGAGCGCTTAAACCAAAGCAGTTTATTGCGCTGCACGGTGACTTGAGTTTGTTTCAAGCCACCTTGGATCGCATCAAGAACCTGTCGATAGAGGGCGAGACCGTCAGCCCGCCGATCATTGTGTGCAACGAAGAACACCGTTTCATCGTGGCCGAGCAAAGTCGATCATTGGACTTGATCCCGCAGAAAATCCTCCTTGAGCCGACCGCCCGCAACACCGCCCCGGCGATTGCGGCGGCAACCCTGTCGGCGCTGGCGGATGGGGACGATCCGATCCTGCTGGTGCTGGCGGCGGACCATGTGATCGGCGATACCCAAGCCTTTAATGCGGCCTTGACGCTGGCCAAGGTGGAAGTCAACAAAGGCAAGATCGTCACCTTCGGGGTTGTGCCCACCAAGCCGGAGACCGGCTACGGCTATATCCGTACTCAAGCGGCTGCGGTGGACGGCGCCGCGCATGTCGATGCCTTCGTGGAAAAGCCCGACCTGGCGACCGCGCAAGGCTACCTGGAACAAGGCAACTACTTCTGGAACAGCGGCATGTTCATGTTCCGCGCCTCGGTGATGAAGGCCGAGCTGGAGCGCCTGAGCCCGGAGATCATGGTGGCTGCGGAACTGTCCCTCTCCAACGCGGCCCATGACCAGGATTTCACCCGGCTCAGCCAGGTGGATTTTGTGAACGCACCCAGCGTGTCGATCGATTACGCGGTGATGGAAAAGACCCACATCGCGTCGGTGGTCATCCTCGATTCGCCGTGGAGCGACCTGGGCGCCTGGGACTCAGTGTGGGAAGCGGGCCTCAAGGATCAGAACCAGAACTGCACCCAGGGCGACGTGCTGCTGCAGGACGTCACCAACAGCTATGTGCATGCCAGCCACCGCCTGGTCACGGTTGCAGGGATCAATGATGTGGTGGTCGTCGAGACCGCCGACGCGATTCTGGTGACCACCAAGGATCACGCGCAAGACGTCAAGAAAATAGTCGCGCAGCTGACTGAAAAGCACCGGATCGAGAGCACCAGCCACCGCGAAGTCTATCGGCCGTGGGGCAAATATGACTCGGTGGACCAGGGCTATCGGTACCAGGTGAAGCGGATCACGGTGAAGCCGGGGCACAAGCTGTCGGTGCAACTGCACCACCACCGGGCCGAGCACTGGATCGTGGTGTCCGGCACCGCGAATGTGCAAATCGCCGACAAGCAAGTGCTGCTGACCGAGAACCAGTCCACCTACATCCCCATTGGCGTTGTGCACTCCCTCGAAAACCCGGGGCGAATCCCGCTGGAGCTGATTGAAGTCCAATCGGGTTCGTACCTGGGCGAGGACGACATCATCCGCTTTGAAGACCGCTATGGCCGCCTCGAGCTTGTTTAAAGGAAGATTGAAATGAATGTAACTGTATTTGGAATCGGCTATGTGGGTCTTGTGCAGGCAGCGGTGCTGGCCGACGCGGGGCATGAGGTGTGTTGTGTCGACGTGGACGCGACTAAAGTCGAGAACCTCAAGGCCGGCATTATTCCGATCTTTGAGCCCGGGCTGAGTGCGCTCGTCCAGAAGAACCACGATGCCGGACGCTTGCACTTCACCACCGACGCCGCGCAAGGCGTGCGGCATGGAGAGGTGCAGTTCATCGCCGTGGGCACCCCGCCTGATGACGATGGCAGCGCCGACATCAAGTACGTGCTCTCCGTTGCCGCGACCATTGCGCTCAACATGACCGAGCCGAAGATTATCGTTAACAAGTCCACGGTGCCGGTGGGGACGGCGGACAAGGTCCGGGCGAAGGTGTCCGAGGTGTTGACGTCGCGGGGGCTCGAGGTGGAGTTCCACGTGATCTCGAACCCCGAGTTCCTCAAGGAAGGTTCGGCGGTCGCCGACTGCACCCGGCCCGACCGGATCATCATCGGCAGCGACAGCAGTTACGCCGTGGACCGCATGCGGGAGCTGTATGAACCCTTCAACCGCAACCACGAAAAGATCATCACGATGGACATCAGGAGTGCCGAGCTGACCAAGTACGCGGCCAACTGCCTGCTGGCCACCAAGATTTCCTTCATGAATGAAATGGCCAATTTCGCC
This sequence comes from Pseudomonas sp. D4002, assembly GCF_013385665.1. Lineage (NCBI taxonomy): Bacteria > Pseudomonadati > Pseudomonadota > Gammaproteobacteria > Pseudomonadales > Pseudomonadaceae > Pseudomonas > Pseudomonas sp. D4002. Next base: position 433,641 of record NZ_JACAPN010000012.1, on the reverse strand, counting down.
GAACGCTTGGGCGCCGACATTGAGGCGGTTCGTAAAGGCATTGGCTCCGATCCACGGATCGGCTACGACTTTATCTACCCAGGCTGCGGTTATGGCGGTTCGTGCTTCCCGAAAGATGTGCAGGCGCTGGAGCGCACCGCGTCGTCGATCGGCTATCAGGCAACGCTGTTGTCTGCCGTCGAGGAAGTCAACAAACGCCAGAAGCAGCACCTGTTCGGGCATATTCACCACCACTTCGGCGGCCAGCTGGAGGGCAAGACCTTCGCCATCTGGGGCCTGGCCTTCAAGCCCAATACGGATGACATGCGCGAAGCCTCGAGCCGCGTGTTGATCGAACAACTGCGCAGCGTGGGTGCCCGGGTCCAGGCATTCGACCCCGAAGCGATGGCCGAGACCCAGCGCATTTATGGGATGAACGAAGACCTGTTGCTGATGGGCACCAAGGAAGCGGCGTTGCAAGGTGCCGATGCGCTGGTGATCGTGACCGAATGGCGGGAGTTCAAGGCCCCGGACCTGGACTTGATAAAAGAAAAACTGAGCACGCCGGTGATCTTTGACGGCCGCAATATATTTGATCCGCAGCGTATGAAAGCCAATGGTTTCGAGTATTACGGTATTGGTCGCGGGTTATCGGTACGCCCCGTTGTTTAATCCTGACGATTATTAACATTGGTGGTTTGAGCTATCCACAAGTGAGATGATTTCGAGGAGGTTAAGTGCGTGATCCAACAGGATCTTTGCGCAGTTTGCATAGCCTGTTTATCTCCGTTCCATCACTACGCCCTTATTGCATTATTTGATAAGGGGTAAATATCGAGAAGGAGTCTGATATGAGGAAAATACTGTTGGCCGGCGTGCTGGCCTTTAGCAGTACTGCGGCATTGGCGGCAGGTGAAGTCGCGAGCGAGGCCTTGAGCGATGCGGCCGGCGCGAGCGAGCCCCTGTCGTTGAGCACCCCGCTCGTGGGCGGCGTGACGCTCGGTGAAACCGTCGGGGTCGGTACCGCGGTAGTCGGCGCTGCGGCGGCGGCTTCCAACTCGGGCGGCAGTTCCAATGGCGGTACTTCCGGCACCGGCGGCACCACCGGTACAGGCGGTACCACCGGTACCAACTAATAACCCGCAATGTGTGTTGTTCAAGATCACCCGGAACTTCTGGGTGATCTTTTTTAGACTCGCCCTCGACTAGCGTAGTGCCATTATGATTCGTAGGTTACCTGTTCTTTTGCTGGCAAGTTTCAGCTTGCACGGCTGCATGTTTTCGCCTGGTCAACATATGGACACCAGTCAAATGTCCAGTGAGGGTTCTTCCGAAAGTACTCGGGTAGAGTTGATTCCCATCACCCCCAAATTGATTGCCATGGATGCCGCCACGCATGTTCGTGAATCGGTGCCGGCAGAACTGTTGTCTTATGTGCCCGGTGGCTATCGCGTCGGTGCCAATGACCTGTTGTTCATCACGGTCTGGGACCATCCCGAGTTGACGGCACCGTCCGGGCCGCAACAGCAGATCGACGCCAACGGGCGCCTGGTTCGCCCCGATGGCACGTTGTTTTATCCGTATATCGGCAACGTCCCGGTGGCCGGCAAGACCATCGAAGAGCTGCGGGCCTTTATCGCCGGGCGCTTGTCGCAATTTATTGAAAGCCCACAGGTCGACGTCAGCGTCCTGCGGTTTGCCAGCCAGACAGTGGTGGTGACCGGGGCGGTGATCAAGGCCGGGCAACAGCCGATCACCACCACGCCATTGAGCGCCGTCGAGGCCATTGGCGCTGCCGGTGTCGACCCCACGAATGCCGACCTCTCGAGCCTGACCCTGACGCGCGACGGCCGTGAGTACACGCTTGACCTGGACAGCCTCAATCGCCAGGGCTCGCAACTGCAGGGCATCTACCTCAAGGGCGGCGACCGGTTGTACCTGCCCTATAACGACCAGAAACGTGTCTACCTGATGGGCGAAGTCAATCAGCCCCGGGCCCTGAGCTTCAAGGGCAAGTCGATCAACCTGACCGATGCCCTGGGTACCGTAGGCGGCTTGAACCAGACCACTTCCAATGGCAATGCGGTCTATGTGATTCGCGGCGTGGACAACCTGGAAGCCGAACCGGCCAAGGTGTTCCAGCTCGATGCCCAGTCACCGTCCGCGCTGGTGCTGGCTACCCGGTTCGACTTGCAACCCCAGGACATCGTGTACGTCGGGCCGGCCGGCGTGACGCGCTGGAACCGCCTGATCAGCCAGTTGCTGCCGACCGCCAGTGCCATTGGGATTGGTGCCCGATCGGCCAATGACCTCAGTGAAGTCAACAGCAGATAAGGCGTTATCCCGTGGTGAAAATGTTGCCTACCAGCGCCTGCCTGTCGGTGGCGCTCTTGTTGTGCGGGTGTAACCCGTTGATGAGGGCGTCGTGGTACACCCTCGAAACCTCTGTGACGGGCCCGGCCCCGATCAACGTGACCCGCGCCCAGGTCGACGCGGTGCCATACCCGCAGATCCTGGTGACCACCGCCGTCAGCGAGGGCGTGATGGCCATGGCCCGGCGCCGGGGCGACCTGCAGTTCTGGGTCGCTTCCGGCAAGCAAGTGGTGATGATGCGTGACGGCCTGGTGGTACGCACTGTCGGGCTGGGTGTTTCCCTGGATGGCACGCGTTTCAGTGGCGAATCGCCGTTCAAGCGCGGGCTCCAGCATCTGCCCGACGGCTACACCGGCACACGCTGGATCGACCTCTACGACGGCAACCGAATCGGTATCGCGGTCAACAGCCGTTTCAGCAGCCACGGTATCGAGACCCTCCGCATTCTGGACAAGGATTACGCCTTGCTGCGCATCGACGAGCAGGTGGACGCTCCCACCTTGAATTTCCGCGCCACCAACCATTATTGGGTCGACCCGCAGGATGGTTTCATCTGGCGCAGCGAGCAGCATTTGACGCCCCGGTTGGCCCTGAAAATCGTGCAGTTGCGTCCCGACCGGGAGGCAGCCCGATGAAGTGTTCGAAGCTTTTATGGCTGGGCCTGTTGCTGATCGGCCCCGGCACTGGCCAGGCGGCCGTTACAGTCAGTGGCGATGTGCGCAGCCCCGGCGCCTTCGAGGTCAAGCCGGGGGCGCGTTTGCTGGACGTTATTCGTGTGGCCCAACCCAATGCAGAAAGCTACTGGTTGGGCGCCGCATGGCTGCACCAGTCGTTGGTGAGCACGCAGGAACGCTTGAAGGCAGGGGTTTTGTTCGATCTGAAACTGCTGCAACGAGGGGCCTTGCTGGATGACCGTGGCTCCCGGGCGGACTTGAGTGCGCGTTTGTATCGACAGGTCGAACAGTTGCCGGTCACCGGCCGCCAGGTGCAAGTGCTGGACCCGATCGCCGTGGAGACGGGGTTCGCGCGCAACGCATTGCTGGATGACGGGGACCGGCTGGTCTACCCCGTGAGGCCGTCCACCGTGCACGTGCTCGGCGCGGTCGCGCAGTCCTGTGATGTGCCGTACCGGGCCATGCGCGAGGTGCGGGATTATGTTGGCGACTGCACGGTCCTCGATGACGCCGAGCGCGATGACCTGTGGCTGATCCAGCCCGACGGCCAGGTACGGCGCGTGGGCGTGGCGGCGTGGAATCGCGAGGACGGCGTGGTGGCGGCCCCCGGCAGCAGGATCCTGGTGCCGATCCGCAGCGACGACCTTGAGACGCCGACCCCTGATCTCAACCAACAACTGGCCGAGTTTTTCGCCACTCAACCGTTGGCTGAGGTGAACCCTTGAATTTACGTTTTGCGGCTGTACTGCTGTTGCCTTGCGGGTTGGCTCACGGTGACCCCCGTTACACCCAAAATGATTTCGGCGGCGTGGGCCTGCTACAGACCCCCACCGCACGCATGGCCCCGGCGGGAGAGTTGAGCGCCAACGCCAACCGCACCGATCCCTACTCGCGCTACAGCTTTTCCCTGCAACCGTTTGATTGGCTGGAGGGTTCGTTTCGTTATACCGCCATCAGCAACCGCAGGTACGGCGCCGAGGCGTTGAGCGGAAGCCAGAGCTTCAAGGACAAGGCCATCGACTTCAAGGCGCGGCTCTGGGAGGAAAGCCGGTGGGCACCGCAGGTGGCTTTCGGTGCCCGGGACATCGGCGGTACCGGGCTGTTTTCCAGCGAATACTTTGTCGCCAACAAGCGCCACGGCAACCTGGATTTCAGCCTCGGCATCGCCTGGGGCTACCTGGGAAACCGAGGCGACTTCGGCAACCCGCTGTCGGTGTTCGGCAGCAAGTTCAACGACCGGCCCAAGAGCACTGCGGTCGTCGCCAGGGCAGGGGACGTGAACTCCAACGCCTATTTCAGGGGCCGCCCTTCGTTGTTCGGCGGGATCGCCTATCAAACGCCCTGGGAACCCCTGAGCCTGAAACTCGAATACGAGGGCAATGACTACAAGCACGAGCCGTTGGACAACCCGATCAAGCAGGACTCGCCGGTAAACATTGGCGTGGTCTATAAGCTGGCTGACAGCGTCGACCTGAGTGCGGCCTGGGAACGCGGGAATACCGCGATGTTCGGCATCACCCTGCACACCAACTTTGTCAGCCGCAAGGCACCGGTCAAGACCTATGACCCGCCCGCCGAACCGTTGCCGGCGCGCATGCCCACCACCCCGGCCGACCAGGTCAACTGGGCCAACGTCGCCGACAGGCTGCAGCAGAATGCCGGCTACAAGGTGGAGCGCATTGCCCGGCGCGGCTCGGAATTGATGGTATATGGCGAGCAGCAACGCTACTTCTATTCGGCCAAGGCCGTGGGACGCGCCAGCCGGATTCTCGACAACAGCGCCAATCAGGATATCGACTGGTTCACCCTGGTGAACAAGCGCTATGACATGCCCATCGAAGAAACCAGCGTGCCCCGTAACACCTTCCGCGCCGTGGTGAACAACCAGCAGCCGTTGACGGACCTGCACCGTAATACCGAGGTCAACCCGGCGGTTGCCCATCGGGAAACCACGCTCTACAGCAGGAAATCCGAGCCGTTCAACTATGGCCTTGGCCTGGGTTACAAACAGAACATCGGTGGCCCCGACGGCTTGCTTTATCAGTTCACTGCCGACGCCGACGCGGAGTACCGTTTTACCCGCAATACCTGGTGGAGCGGCTTGCTCAGCGCCAACCTGCTGAACAACTACGACAAGTTCACCTACGACGCACCCAGCGGGTTGCCGCGAGTACGCACCGACCTGCGCCAATACATGACCACGTCCGATGTGACGATGCCGAACTTCCAGGTCAACCATGCGCAGCGCCTGGACCGCGACCTGTATGGCATGGTCTACGGCGGCTACCTGGAGTCTATGTACGCCGGGGTGGGAGGCGAGGTGTTGTTCCGGCCGGCGGGCAAGCACTGGTCAGTGGGCGCAGACCTGAACTTCGTGCGCCAGCGTGATTTCAACCAGGGCTTCGGCCTGCGGGATTACCAGACCATCACCGGCCATGTCACCAGCTATACCGAGCTGCCCTATGACACCCTGGCCGCCGTCAGTGTGGGGCGTTACCTGGCGCGGGACTGGGGCACCACCGTCGACATCTCGCGCCAGTTCAAGAACGGCGTGAAGTTTGGTGGCTGGGTGACGCTGACCACCGCCTCGAAGGAAGAATATGGCGAAGGCAGCTTCGACAAGGGTATCTATATTTCCGTCCCCTTCGACGAATTGATGAGCACCTCGACGATGCGTCGGGCCAACGTCGTATGGGCGCCACTGACCCGTGACGGCGGCGCACGCCTGAACCGCGGCTATTCGCTGCAGACCATGACCGACGGGCGTGACAGCGAGTTGTTCTACAACAACTTCGAGAAGATCACTGAGTGACGGGGCGGCATCTGCCGACCAGGTTGTCGACTGCCCGGCGTTGAATGCGCCGGGCAGTCGCCAAGCCGAACGCTACAGCGCCAGGTGCAATGCCGGCGCGCAACACTTGCCTGACTTTCCTCTTTGATGACTATGCGAACGGCCCGGGCCGGGCGTTGCTGTGGGCGCTATCGTTGCGCCTTGCGGGGAGTGGTGGCGGGGAGGGCGCAAAGCGCGCCTGGTGCCCCGCGCCGCCGATGCAGCGGCACGGGGAAGGGCGGGGTCAGTAGATGTCTTTGGACAGCAGGGTAAACGGCGTCTTGAACAGGATCTTGATGTCCAGCCACAGCGACCAGTTGTTGATATAGCGCAGGTCGATATCGACGCGTTGCTGCATCTTCTCCAGGGTCTCGGTTTCACCCCGGCAGCCATTGACCTGCGCCAGGCCGGTGATGCCGGGCTTGATGCGATGCCGCGCCATGTACGCGCGAATCTTGCCCGAGTAGTAGTCATTGTGGGCGACGGCATGCGGGCGTGGGCCGACCAGTGCCATATGCCCTTGCAGCACGTTGAACAGCTGGGGCAGCTCGTCGATGGAGGTGCGGCGGATAAAGCGCCCTACGGGGGTAATGCGTGAGTCGTTGCGGCTCGCCTGGCGCACTTCGTGGTCGTCATGCACGCGCATCGAGCGGAACTTCCAGACCTTGATCACCTCGCCGTTCCAGCCGTGACGATCCTGCTTGAAAATTACCGGGCCGGGAGAGGTAAGTTTGATCAGCAGGGCGAACAGCAGCAGCAACGGGCTGAGCAGGATGATCGCCAACAGGGCCAGGCTCTTGTCCAGCAGCGACTTGCTCAGTGCTGCGGTCGGCCGGCTGGTCAGCGGGCTTTCATTGAGGAAGATCGCGGGCAATCCATCCACCTCGGCCACGCTGTGGTTGAGCAGCAGCATGTTGTTGAGGTCGGGCACCCAGATCACGTCCACGCTGATCTCCAGCAGGTTGAGGTACAGCGCCTCGATGTGGGTCGCTTCCTGGAGAGAGTGAGTGATGTACAGGCGGCGGATACCGTGCTGGCGGATCAGCGCGGGAAGATCGGGCAAGTCACCGAGGATCTGAGGCTGGGTGCTGGCCTGGGGGGAGGTGGTGCGGGGACCTACGAGACCGACCAGAGGGGAGCGTTTTTGCCTGGCGAGAGTATTGGCCAAGTCGGTTGCAAGTTTTCCCGTACCAATAATCAGCGATTTCTGGCGCTCATGTAGTTGCCGGTGGTAGTACCTGGATAGACTGTGAATGGGAATGTAGCAAAGGGCTAGTATTGGATAGCTGACAGCGGCCCACAGTAGCAGGATCTCGAAGGGAAACAGCGAACTGGCATTACAGGCTATGCCGACCGCGAACAATATGCCCAGGGTCAATAACCAGCCGGTGAATAATCGTCCCAGCCCAACAAAAAAGTCATCTTTTTTGCTATAGACGTCACATAACATGTAGGCCGGTATAGAGGCCAGTATTGTAATGGCTGCCAATATCCGGTAGTGGGATTCCAATTGCCCGGTCTTGAAAAGTACCAGTGAAAACAAAAGTACAACGACCACACTCAGGGCAATTGCCCACTGTCCCCAAAAGGTCAGGCCTTTGGGTGTAAGGTTACGATGCATTCTTCTGTTGTTAAGCATACTTCTGCTCCCTGTGGTATCCACTCACGTGCTGGCAGGTTAAAGCGAGGCGTGGTTTTAATGACTATCAAATGGCAGGCGCACGCGTAGGCGTGCGTATTGATAGTAATAAATGGCAGGGAGCAATGGCTGACGACTTATAACGCGGTCATGTTGTTATAAAATGGCAGATAGAAAGGCGTTCTAATAGGCAGGGTGAATTGTAATTTTTATGAAATAATTATTGTTCTGTGACGTTTGCGCGACTGCTCAGCGGGCTTTTTATTTTTTGTGTCAGGCAGTAGCCACGGTTACGCACCGCGCGGAACAGGCGTTCGCCATCATTCACGCGTTTGAACTTGTCCTGCAATCGGCTAAGGCACATTTCAAGCCCGCGATAGAGGTCGGGCTCACGTCCGATGTTGCGGATAAGTTCTTCCTTGCTGACCACACGTTCTTCATGGTTCAACATTTTCTTAATCAATGCCGACTCAATAGTGGTCAAGGAAATGCGTAGCCCACCTTTCACCAGCGCACGATCTTGCTGGGTAAGTAGCCAGACATCGGGGCCGCGTAATGCAGAGGATGAGTTAACTGTTTCCGCGGTGGTGTTATTCAGGTCCGTGTGTGTGACGTCTGATTTTAGAGCCGTGATGTTAGGTTTTTTTGATGCGTCGTAAAGTTGTCGGGTCAGCCGATTACTGGCTTCGTAAAGTCTTTTGGCGGCGACATAGTTACTGAGCCACAGATTGAAATTCTGCTCTTTGGTAACGGCGTAGGAACTGGTCGAAGCGTCCGATGTTTTTTCCACGGTTTCGATCAGCGGCCCGCTGTCGACGTCGTAATGTAAAAATGCCACATTTGGCGTGAAATCGTGCAGTGCGATTGACGGGTACGTCGATGTAAATGTGTGTTTCTTGAGAGAACTCATGGCATTCACCGATTCCAGGAAAGTACGGGGGTTCATAAACTATCAGCAGGGGAGAAGTAGGGGCCCTGAAAATAGTCAAAAGGCAAGCGTCTGGCGAGAAGTGCGCTGTCGGCGTGCTCGACGTTGTCGGCGATGAAGGAGACCCGGGTGGTGCTCATCAGCCCCAGCATCTGGTCGTAAAGCCGGTCGAACAGGCCCGAGCGGGTGTTCAGACTGAGCCTGAGGGCCGAGTCTGGAAAAGGCATTTTTATATAGTCATAAAGACTCAAGTCGATCAGCAGGTCGGTGTTTTTTGTATTTAATGTGTAATTGTTATAGGCAAGCTTCAGGTTGCTCTGGTCTTTCAGGCTATACAGTTGACGGATCATGCTCCGGCGTTCCAGCGGGCCCGGAAGGGTGTCCAGTGTATTTTCAACGCTGACAATGAGTTGTTGTCTGTTTTTTTCCAGCGTGTGTGAAGTATCGATAATTTCCTTGAGCAGGTCCTCATTCATCAACAGCGATTGCTCAACTCGGAAAAACTTGTGGAGGCCCGGGCTTTTATCCGCGCGCAAACGTTTACTTGTGCGGGCAAATGAACTCGGCCTGGCATGTTGCAGGGCTTCGCTGTAGGCGTCTTTAAGTTGTTCGGAATAAAACGGGCAGGCGTCATCACGCGGGCTGTCGAGCGCAGGCTCGGCGTGGACGCGGATCTCACTGCCCCACAGCGTGCAACTTCGTTCAAGTATCGCTTGCCGCGAAAAGGTGAAGCAGGCTGACGCCTCACGTAATAAGGTTCCGCTATTCACGGTTCGACCGCTCCCTGACGGGGTGGATATGATTAACCGAAGCCAGCCCTCTGCTTAGTTTGTAGCCGTAACCGCGAATGCTCTGAATTATATTGCTTCCGTAATGTGATTTTATTTTGCCACGTAACCGGCTAATCGATTTTTCGAGGGCCCTTGAATCATAAAATCGGGGATTCAGCCCCATTACCACGGCGATTTCATCATGGCTGAGCAATCGATTATGAATGAGCGCTTCCAGTACTTTCATTTCGACAAAGGACACTTCGAGCTTTTTGCCACCCCCGTAGATGCACATGCGATCCTGATCGAGTAGCAAATCAGTATTACTTAGCCAGTATGTCTCGCTGAGGAACGCGGCAAACAGGGCAAGTTTTTTCTCGGGCGAGCTCTCGACGACCTTTATGCAGTAATCGGCGCCTGCGAGATAATATTTGGTTTTGCTTAGTGTAGTGGCGAAGGTGACAACCAGGAAAATGGTGCTGCCAGGATTTTCCGATCTGGTTTTTTTAATGATGTCCAGCGTTTGGGTGCTGGCAGAGGGGGTGTCGATCTCTATGATGATGGCACGGTAATGTCCATGGCTTGCATAGGGACCGATTAGTTGGCCGTAGGAGCGTGTATCGACTTTTAGATTTTTCGGTACAGTACGAACTATAAGCTCGCTGAAGTCCTCGGATTTCGATGGGGTCCGTGCAATAGCGAGGACGTTGGAAAAATGCATCACGTTGCTCCCTTTTCCGGCATGCGAGGCCGTCAATTCAATCGCTGCAGGCGTTTAGATGTTAATCGAATTGAATACGCCAAAACGTGACAAATTTTAACATTCGGCACTTTATTTGCGGGGGGTAAGGCGGATTTCAGGCGGGTGTTGAGAGCGGGTTTGTGGACCGGAGTACTCATATGCTAGTGCAAATTTTTTAGTGTGCGATAAGTATTTTAGGCGGGTTGATTTTTTTTGGCTGGAATGATTTAAGCCTTCTAGTCCCTTAGCTCTAAAAATGCTTATACGTGACTATTTATAATAATCCAGCAAGGCGATAGCGGGCGTCGTGTGCTGGGGGATGCTCGCGCGGTCGGCCAGGTAGCGCGCCGGCGGTTGGCCGATGGCCTTGCGGAACATGGTGATAAAGCCGCTGGCGTTTTCATAGCCGAGGTCCAGTGCCACCGTCTGCACACTTTCGCCTTTCGCCAGGCGCTGCAGTGACAGGATCACATGCAGTTGCCTGCGCCAGCGGCCGAAACTCAGGCCGATCTCCTCCAGCAACAAGCGCGTCATGCTGCGTTCGCTCATGCCGATGCGTACGGCCCATTCGCCCAGGGTGGCCTTGTCGCTGGGGTTGGCCAGCAAACTGTCGGCCAGGCGCCGCAGCCGAGTGTCCCGGGGCATGGGCAGGTGCAGGGCCTCCACCGGTGCCAGTGCCAGTTCGTCCAGCAGCGTGGCCACCAACCGGCCCTGGGCGCCCTCGGTGTCGTACAGCGGTGGGAAGCTGACGGCCTTGCTGATCAATTCGTGTAACAACGGCGATACCGCCAGGGTGCAGCATTGCCGGGGCAGGGCGCCGGCGGCGTCGGGGTCGACCAACAGACAGTAGACATCCGCTGCCCCCGACCCGCGCGCGGCATGGGAAAGGCCGCCCGGAATCCACAATGCGCACTGGGGGGGCACGATCCAGATACCTTCTTCGATGACGCAATGAATCACCCCGCGCAACGTGTACATCAACTGGCCCTTGCGGTGCTGGTGCGGTGCGTGCTCCCAACTCGCAGAGGTGCTTGAGGCGCTCACTGCAACCACCGCACGGGGGATCGCATCGGCGAGGGCCGGGCGCAAGGGGTCACGGGTTTCGAGGCGGTGGTTGTACATGGCGGCGCGGCGTCTTGGCTGGAATGCGAAACATTCTGGCCATTCTGTGCAATGGCGTCCAGTGATGGCATGGCTATCATGAGAAGCATTCTCGTTAAAGGAGCTTCCCATGCAACTCGACAGTTCAACATTCCCCGTGGTGAAAATCGTGTTTGACGCCCCCAGCGACACCCCCCCGCAAGATACCTTTGGCGCATTCGAGGCCTTGTTGCAGCGCGAGGAACCCTTTGTCCTGCTGCACGAGAAAGCCGTGGATGAAAGCACTCACGAGCACTCCCACGAAGAGCGCAAACAGGCCTCGATCTGGATGAAGAAGCACAAGGTGGCCCTGCGTACTTTCGTCAAAGGCATGATTCAGGTGGAGCCCAGCGCAGCCAAGCGCCTGGCGCTCAAGCCGTTTGCCGTGATGTTCGGCAAGGCGTGGGGCTACCCGTTGCTGGTGGTGGAATCCACGGATCAGGCCTGGGCATTGGCGCGGGACGTGCTGGATACCCAGGTGTCGGATGTGGCGCACTATTGAGTGTGGGGCGCTGCCGTGCTGCCGCGTACTGTGAGTTCGAACGGCACTACAACCCGACGCTCCGACAGCGGCGTTTTCTCGATCAGTGCGATGAGCATCTCGACCGCCTTGCGGCCGAAGATTTCGGCAGGCTGTGCAATGGTGGTCAGGGGCGGGTCGCAGTAGGCCGCGAAGGGGATGTCATCAAAGCCCACCAGGGAAATATCCTGGGGCACGCGCAGGCCCTGTTGCTTGATGCGCTTCAAGGCGCCGATGGCCATTTCGTCGTTCTCGCAGAACAGCGCAGTGGGCCGCTTGGGCAGGGCGAGCATGTTGCCTGCGCCCTCGAAACCGGCGTGCAGGGTGAAGTCGCCGTGGCAGATAAGCGCCGGGTCGCGGGGGATGCCCGCCGCGAGCAAGGCATCTTCATAACCGGCCACGCGGTCACGGGTCAGTGGGCTGCTTTTCGGGCCTTTGATCAAGCCGATGCGGCGGTGGCCGAGGTCGATCAAGTGCTGGGTCATGGCCCGGGCGGCGCCACGGTTGTCGAGGCTGATGGTGGGGTGGCGACCGTCCTGGATCACCTCGCAGGCGTTCACCAGTGGCGGTGAGTCGCTGCAGTCGCTGAACGGGTCCGAGGCCCGCAACTGAATCACACCATCGGCCTGATGGGCGTGGACCAGTTCGGCGAACTGTTTTTCGATTTCTGCCTGGCCCCGAGTGTCGCACAACAGCAACCGATAACCCGATGCCTGCGCCGCTTGCTGTGCACCGCTGATGACCCGGGCGAAAAACGTGTTGGCAATCGCCGGCACCAGGATCACCAGGTTGCCGGTGCGCCGCGAACGGAATTGCACCGCCATGCGGTTCGGCCGGTAGCCGGTCTGTTCCACGGCGGCGTTGACCTTGTCGCGGGTCTCGGGCAACACGCGTTCAGGGCTGGCCAGGGTCCTGGACACGGTGGCCACCGAGACCCCGGCCAGCCGGGCGACTTCACGAATATTGGACAAGACCACCTCGTTATCAGAACAGCAGCCTGCAAGTTTACCGCAGTCGGGGTTTGACACCGCGAGCAACCAGGCCTAAATTTCCGGCACGATGTAACCGGTTACATCATGATCGGTAATTGCCCATAAAGAGAAGACTTGCGATGACGGTTGCTGTGCAAAAAATAAGAATGGGCTTTGTTGGCGGCGGCGAAGGCGCCTTCATCGGCCAGGCTCACCGCCAGGCGGCGGGGCTGGATGGGTGTTATGAACTGGTGTGCGGTGCCTTCAGCCGTGAGCCCGAGAACAACCGGAGCACCGGCAATGCGCTGGGCCTGCCCGCGTCCCGCTGTTACAGCGAATGGCAGCAGATGCTCGCCGCCGAACAGGCACTCCCGGCCGAGCAGCGCATGCAGCTGCTGGTGATCGTCACCCCCAATCATCTGCATGCACCGATTGCGACCCAGGCGCTGCAGGCGGGCTTCCACGTGTTCAGCGAGAAGCCGGCCGCGCTCAATCTTGCTGAAGTGCAGGCGCTGGCAGACGTTGTCAAAAACGGTTCCGGGCTTTATGGGCTGGCACACACCTACCTGGGTTACCCGATGGTGTGGCAGGCCCGCGACATGGTGCGCAATGGCGTGATCGGCGCGTTGCGCAAAGTGATCGTCGAGTACCCACAAGGCTGGCTCAGCCAGGACGTGGCCGGGCAGGGCAACAAACAGGCGGACTGGCGCAGCCGGCCCGAGCTGTCGGGACTGGGCGGCTGCATCGGCGACATCGGCACTCACGCCTTTTCCCTGGCCGAGTTCATCGCCGACCAACCGATCGAACAGCTTTGCGCGAGCCTGGGCATCCATGTACCCGGCCGGCAACTGGATGACGATGCCGCCATGCTGTTCAAGATGGCCTCCGGCGCGAGCGGCGTGCTGATCGCCAGCCAAGTGTGTGCCGGTGAAGAGAACCCGCTGAAGATCCGCCTTTATGGCGACAAGGGCGGCCTGGAATGGCGCCAGGAAGAACCCGCCAGTCTGATCCATCGTTCCCTCGACCAACCGCTGCGCATCCTGCGTTCCGGCGTCGGCCAGCCCTGGCTGTGCGACGCGGCATTGCAGCGCATGCGCCTGCCCGCCGGGCATCCCGAGGGTTACCTGGAAGCCATGGCCAACCTCTACCGCGACTTCGCCAAGGCCATTCGCCAGGGCACCGAGGCCGAAGGTGTACCCGGCATCGAAGTCGGCGTGCGCGGCATGTCCTTTATCGAAGCGGTGATCGCCAACCATCGCGGCGAGGCGAAGTGGACCACCCTGGCGAACCACCCATGAAGGAGACTACAGACATGCGCGGCCCAGGCATTTTTCTCGCCCAGTTCATCTCGGACGAAGCGCCTTTCGACACCCTGGCCAACATCGCCCAATGGGCGGCGTCCCAGGGCTACAAGGCGATCCAGTTGCCCACACTCGGCACCCGCTACATTGACCTGGCCCGCGCTGCAGAAAGCCAGGCCTACTGCGATGAACTCAAGGCGACCTGCGCCCATGCGGGCGTCGAAATCAGCGAGCTATCGACCCACCTGCAGGGCCAACTTGTGGCCGTGCACCCGGCATTCGACACGCTGTTCGACGACTTCGCCCCGGCCCATCTGCGCGGCCAGCCCCAGGCACGGACCGAGTGGGCCATCGACCAATTGAAACTCGCCGCCCGCGCCAGCCAGCGCCTTGGCTTGACGGCCCACGCGACCTTCTCCGGCGCGCTGCTCTGGCCGTACATCTACCCCTGGCCACAACGCCCCAGCGGCCTGGTGGAGCAAGGCTTTGCCGAGTTGGCCAAGCGCTGGCTGCCGATTCTCGATTGCTTCGAGGCGGCCGGCGTCGACCTGTGCTACGAAATCCACCCCGGCGAAGACCTTCACGACGGCGCCTCTTTCGAGCGCTTCCTCGAAGCCGTCGACCACCATCCCCGGGCCAACATTCTCTACGACCCCAGCCACCTGCTGCTGCAGCAAATGGATTACCTGGGCTTCATCGACCGCTACCACGCGCGCATCCGCATGTTCCACGTCAAGGACGCCGAGTTTCGCCCCGACGCGCGCTCCGGCGTGTATGGCGGCTACCAAGGATGGGTCGACCGCCCTGGCCGTTTTCGCTCATTGGGCGATGGCCAGATCGACTTCAAATCGATCTTCAGCAAGCTCACCCAATACGACTTCCACGGCTGGGCCGTGCTGGAGTGGGAGTGCTGCTTGAAGGACGCGCAACAAGGCGCGGCAGAAGGGGCGGAGTTCATCCGCCAGCACATGATCCGCAAGACCAGCAAGGCATTCGATGACTTCGCCGGCGTGACATCCGACGAGCAATCCAACCGACGGCTGCTGGGCCTGCCCGACGCCTGAACAGCGCTTCTGACTCAAAATAACAATAAAACGGTGACCACAATGAAAGCGCGACTGAGCGTCATGATGTTCCTGCAATTCTTCATCTGGGGCGGCTGGTTCGTCACCCTCGGCACCTTCCTCGCCAGCAACCTGGGGGCCAGCGGCGGGCAGATCGGCATGGCGTTTTCCACCCAGTCGTGGGGGGCGATCATCGCCCCGTTTATCATCGGCCTGATCGCCGACCGCTACTTCAACGCCGAGCGCATCCTGGCGGTGCTGCACCTGATCGGCGCGGTGCTGCTGTACCAGCTGTACCGCGCGCCGGACTTCGTCGGCTTTTATCCCTACGTGCTGGCATACATGGTCATCTACATGCCGACCCTGGCACTGGTGAACTCGGTGGCCTTCCGGCAAATGAGCGACCCGGCCCAGGAGTTTTCGCGCATCCGTGTGTGGGGCACCCTGGGCTGGATTGTTGCGGGGCTGGTGATCAGCTTTGTGTTCGCCTGGGATTCGCAGCAGTCGATCACCACGGGCGCGTTGCGCAACACCTTCCTGATGTCTGCCATCGCGTCAGTGGTGCTGGGTTTCTACAGCTTCACCTTGCCGCGTACCGCGCCCTTGAAAGCCGAGGCGGGCAAGGGTGATATCAAGCAACTGCTCGGGCTGGATGCGCTGGGGTTGCTCAAGGATCGCAGCTACCTGGTGTTCTTCATCGCCTCGATCCTGATCTGCATTCCCCTGGCGTTCTACTACCAGAACGCCAACCCGTTTCTCGCGGAAATCGGCGTGACCAACCCCACGGCAAAAATGGCCATTGGGCAAGTGTCCGAGGTGCTGTTCATGCTGCTATTGCCGCTGTTCATCCAGCGTTTTGGCATCAAGGTCGCGCTGTTGGTGGGCATGCTGGCGTGGGCGCTGCGCTATGCACTGTTCGCCTACGGCAATAATGGCGAGCTGGCCTTCATGCTGTTTACCGGGATTGCGCTGCATGGCATCTGCTATGACTTCTTCTTTGTCTCGGGGCAGATCTACACCGACGCCAAGGCCCCGGAGCGCTTCAGGAGTTCGGCCCAGGGGCTGATTACCCTGGCTACGTACGGTGTGGGCATGTTGATTGGGTTCTGGGTGGCAGGGCAGGTGACCGACCACTATGTGGCGGCGGGTGGCAGCCATGACTGGCGCAGCATCTGGTTGTTTCCGGCGGGGTTTGCGCTGGTGATCTTTTTTTGTTTTTCGCTGGCGTTCAAGGGGCGGGAGCGGGTGGCAGCAGAGCCGGCTGATTGACGCATGGCGCCCGCAAAGCGGCGTTGCGCAGCGTTGGTATCGCGCTAGAATGGCCCGGCGCAGCGAGTCGACTGTGCGGCCAGAACGTTTGAAGGAGACGCTAATTGCTGTGCAACCAGTGCGAAGAAGAACACCGGATTGACGAGATGGAGCTGGCGTTTCGACGTCCTGATGCCGTTATGGCGCTATCGCAAGACGACAGAGAGAGTGGGGTCCAGGAGAACAATGACCTGGCCATCATCGGCGGTAAGCAATTTTTCATTCGTGCGTTGCTGCCATTGCCGGTGCTGGGTCGCGAGGAGGTTTTTCACATCGGTATTTGGGTCAGGATCGAGCAGTTGGATTTTGAGCGGGTTTACGAACTCTGGGATGACCCGCAGCAATCAAGCGAACCACCGTTTTCGGTGACGATTGCCAATGACATCCCGGGTCTGCCTGCAACATGTGGGCTCCCCGCCATGCTGAACCTGACTGACCCGGCTAACCGGCCAAAGGTGACGCTGATCGCGAGTAACCATCCGCTGTCGTTTGAGCAATGCCGAGGCATTACGGCGCATCGTGCACACGAATATGTGGTGTGGACACGTTGACGCCACTGCCAGTAGAGACCATAAGAAACGCTGCGACCGAATGCCCGACTCTTCATGGATCGACCAACAGTTAAAGTCTGAATAAACGAAGACCTCGTTGTGCGCGCCTGCGCGTTTCTACCCCCTGGGTTTCAGGTATCCTCCGCGCCCGCCAATCACTATTTTCCAAACCATGCCAGAACACAACATGCAGGCCCTGTTGGAGTCGATCCTCGACGAAGTCCGTCCACTGATCGGCCTCGGCAAGGTCGCCGACTACATCCCCGCGCTCGCCGACGTGCCGGCCCAGCAACTGGGCATTGCCGTGTATGGCAATGACGGCTCGTCCTACTGCGCGGGCGATGCCCACACGTTGTTCTCCGTACAGAGCATCTCCAAGGTATTCAGCCTGGTGCAGGCCATCGACCATGGCGGCGAGAGCATCTGGGAACGCCTGGGCCACGAACCCTCGGGGCAGCCGTTCAACTCCATGGTGCAGCTGGAGTTCGAGCGCGGGCGGCCACGCAACCCGTTTATCAACGCCGGTGCGCTGGTGATCTGCGACATCAACCAATCGCGCTTTGCCGTGCCGATTTTGTCCATGCGTGATTTTGTGCGGCGGCTGTCGGGCAACCCGCAGATCCTGGTCAACAGCGTGGTGGCCGAATCCGAAGCCCAGCACGGTGCGCGCAATGCGGCCATGGCGTACCTGATGAAGTCCTTCGGCAACTTCCACAATGACGTGGATGCAGTGCTGCACAGCTACTTCAACTATTGCGCATTGCAGATGAGCTGCCTGGACCTGGCCAAGGCATTTTGCTTCCTGGCGAATGAGGGGGTGTGCACCCACAGCGGCGAGCAGATTCTGACGGCGCGCCAGACCAAGCAAGTGAACTCGATCATGGCCACCAGCGGGCTGTACGACGAGGCGGGGAATTTTGCGTATCGCGTCGGGTTGCCGGGCAAGAGCGGGGTAGGCGGCGGGATTCTCGCGGTGGTGCCGGGGCAGTTTACGGTGTGCGTGTGGTCGCCGGAGTTGAATGCGGCAGGCAATTCGCTGGCGGGGATGAAGGCGTTGGAGTTGTTGAGCGAGCGGATCGGATGGTCGGTTTTTTGAAGAGACTTGATCGCTCCCACGCTCTGCGTGGGAGCGCAGCCCTGGACGCTCTGCGTCTGCCTTTGTGACGCGGAGCGTCACCGTAGGCATTCCCACGCGGAGCGTGGGAACGAGCTTAAAATCCGAGTGCGTCTCCCTGTCGAGGAGAGTGCTGCTACCATCGACGCAATCCCTCATGAGTCAGAGACAATCCATGTTGCCTAATCGCGTGGTCCAGGCCGCCGCCAAGTCGGTGCTGCAGCAGCTCGTTACGCGGATCACGCCACAGTCCACCGAAGCCTCCATCGCCGAAATGGCGACGCAGATGCTCGCGGATTCCGGCTATCCGCAGACCTGGTATTACGACTGCCCGGCCTTCGTATTGCTGGGTTCGCGCAGTGCGCTTTCGGTGTCGGGACGCGACTATCGGCCCAGTGATGAAGCCGTTGGTTTACACAATCTGATCACGGTGGATTTGAGCCCGAGAGCAGGCAATGTGTGGGGCGACTGTGCCCGCTCTTTCTATGTGGAGGAGGGCGTGTGCCGGGCGGTGCCGGTGGGGGCCGAGTTCAGCAGGGGTTATGAAGTCGAGCACCTGCTACACGCGATGATGCGCACATTCGCCCGGCCTGAAACCACGTTCAACGATCTCCACGCGTTCGCCAATGACCTGATCGCATCCGAGGGTTTCGAGAACCTCGATTTCGCCGGCAACGTCGGCCACAGCATCTGCGAGCAGCGTGACCAAAGGCTCTACATCGAGGCGGGCAATCATCGGCGCCTGGAGGAGGTGACGTGCTTTACCTTCGAGCCGCATGCTCGCGAGCGAGGCGGTCGCTGGGGCTACAAGCATGAAAATATCTATTTCTTCAGTGATGAGGGAAAGGTCTGCGAGCTTTGACGAAGGCGCCGGTCTCCTGAGGACACGCGGCGCCTTCGGTTTTTTCGCGAGCAAGCTCGCTCCTACAGGGAGAGGCGATCCAGCAGGCTGTACCACGCCACGCCCGCGCCGATGTAGAAGCGTTGCAAGCCATGCAGTGGCAACCGCTGCAAAGGCGTTACCGGGTAAGCGAAGTCGGAGCGGCTGTCACACAGGCGTCCGGCCAGTTGCTGGCCGAGGCTGGTGCACAGGGCTATCCCGCGTCCGTTACAGCCCAATGCCAGGGTCAGGCCGGGTGCGGGCTCGTGGACGTGGGGCATAAAGTCCCGGGTGATCGCGATCCGGCCCGCCCAGCGGTACTCGAAGTCCAGCTTGCCCAGCTGCGGAAACAGCAGTGCCAGCGAACGTTCCAGGTGCGCAAAATCCGTGGGCCCGGTGGGATCTTCGAACAACCCGCGCCCGCCCATCAGCAGGCGGCCATGGGCATCCTTGCGAAAGTAAAGCAACAGGCGCTGTGCGGTTGAGACGGTTTCCTGCCCCGGCAAAATGCTCTCGGCCCCAGGCCCGCTCAAGGGCCGGGTGGCGACGATAAAACTGTTGGCCGCCAGCACACTCTGGGCCATGCCTGGCCACAAGTCGCCGCTGTAGCCGTTGGTGGCCAGTACCACCTGGCCGGCCGACACCTGCGCGCCGCTCGCGGTCTGCAACTTCCAGCCCGCGCCCGCCTGTTGCATCGCGGTCACTGCGCTCTGCCCATGAATGCGCACGCCCGCCGCCTGGGCTGCACGCACCAGGCCCCGAGCATAGGCCAAGGGTTGGATGGCGCCCGCGCGACCGTCCAGCCAGCCACCGGCAAACGCCTGGCTGCCCATGCGGGCGGACACCGCGCCGGCATCCAGGCGCTGCACCGGCACCCCGCGACGCGCCCACTGTTCGGCCCGGGCGTGCAGGCCCGCCACGCCTTTTTCGGAATAGGAAACCTGCATCCAGCCCTTGCGTGTGGGCGCACAGTCAATGCCATGGCGCTCGATCAGGTTGAACACCAGGTCTGCCGAGTTGGACACGGTGTTGATCAGTGGCTCGGCGCGCTCGGCACCGTACATCTGCACCAGTTGATCCGGGTCGTATTTGAGTGTCGGGTTGACCTGCCCGCCATTGCGCCCCGACGCGCCCCAGCCAGGTTCGTTGGCCTCCAGCACGCACACGCTGACGCCGCGCTCCGCCAGGTGCAGCGCCGTGGACAAACCGGTATACCCGGCGCCGACGATGGCCACGTCCACCTTCAATGACTCAGCCAGCGCGGGTGTCGGCGGTGCAGCGGGCGCCGTCGCGGCCCAGAGTGACTTCATGACAGGCTCCGGGTATTGGCCGTCGGGTGCAGCACGCGGCGCAGGAAGTCCTGGGTGCGCGGTTGTTGCGGGTTGCCCAGCACCTGCTCGGCCGGCCCGCTTTCCACGATGTAGCCGCCGTGCAGGAAGCACACGCGGTCGGCCACTTCCCGGGCAAAGCCCATTTCGTGGGTCACCACGATCATGGTCATGCCTTCGTCCGCGAGGGTGCGCATCACCTCCAGCACATCGCCCACCAGTTCCGGGTCGAGGGCCGAAGTGGGTTCGTCGAACAGCATGGCGTCGGGTTTCATCGCCAGTGCGCGGGCGATGGCCACCCGCTGTTGCTGGCCGCCGGAGAGTTGTTCCGGGTAGGCATCGGCCTTGGCCGACAGGCCGACTTTATCCAGCAGCGCCAAGGCTTCTTCCCGGGCCTGTTGCAGCGGTTCGCCCTTGACGTACACCGGGCCTTCCATCACGTTTTCCAGCACGGTGCGATGGGGGAACAGGTTGAAGCGCTGGAACACCATGCCCATGCGGCTGCGCAGGGCGTGTACGGTCTTGCTGCCACGTTGCACGGTTTCGCCGAACACGTTGATGGTGCCGCCATCGTAGGCTTCCAGGGCGTTGATGCAGCGCAGCAAGGTGGATTTGCCCGAGCCGGACGGGCCGATCAGGCACACCACTTCGCCCTTGGCCACGTCCAGGTCGACGCCGTGCAGCACGCGATGGGTGCCGTAGTGCTTTTGCAGTTGGCGAATCTCGATCATGCTTTTTTCCTCCGGCCCAGGTGCTGTTCCATGCGGCGCAGGCCATACACCAGCGGCAGGCTCATCAGCAGGTAGAGCAGGGCGACCAGGGTGTAGACGGTCATGTTCTGGAAGGTGGACGAGGCGATCAGTTGGCCCTGGCGCGTCATCTCGGCCACGGTGATGGTCGACACCAGCGATGAGTCCTTGAGCATCATCACCAGGGTGTTGCCGTAGGGCGGCAAGGCGATGCGAAACGCCTGGGGCAGGATCACCCGGCGCATCATCAGCACCGAGCGCATGCCCAGGGCTTCGGCGGCTTCACGCTGGCCCTGTTCGACGGCGATGATGCCGGTACGGAAGTTCTCCGCCTGATACGCCGAGTAGGCGATGCCCATGCCGATCACACCCGCCTGGAATGCACTGAGGTGCACGCCCATGTCCGGCAACACGAAGTAGATGTAGAACAGCTGCACGATGATCGGCAGGCCGCGAATCACATTGATCACGGTGCTCGCCGCCCACGACAGCGCCTTGATCGGCGACAGCTTGAGCAGCGCCAGCACCAGGCCGATCGCGCTGCTGAGCAGGAACGACAGCACGGTGATCTGGATCGTCACCCAGGCGCCTTGCAGCAGGATCGGCAGGAAGTCCTGGGCGTTTTGCAGGAATTCAGCCGGGTTCATGGCTGCACCCGGGCATCAAGCCCCCACTTCTTCAGGATCGCGTCCAGGGTGCCGTCGGCCTTGATGCTGGCGATGGCCTGGTTCAGGCGTTCGAGGGTTTCGCTGTCGCCTTTGCGCACCACCAGGCACACCTCGCCGACGTTCACCGGCTTGTAGTCGGCGGCGAGCTTCACGCTCTTGAACAGCTTCTGGCGGATCTGGTACGCCACCACCGGCTGGTCACCCACGGCGGCCTTGATGCGGCCCAGGCTCAGGTCGCGGACCATTTCGCCGATGGAGTCGTAGGTGCGGATTTCCTTGAAGATCCCCAGCTTGTTGAGCATGTCGTAGAAGATCGTGCCGGCTTGTACGCCCACTACCTGGTCCTTCAAGGAGCTGAGGTCGGTATAGGTCGCGTTGTCGTCGGCACTCACGATCAGCCCTTCACCGTAGGCGTACACCGGCGCGCTGAAGTCCACCACCTGGGCACGCTCCGGGGTCTTGAGCATGCCGGCGGCGATGAAGTCGAGCTTGCCCGAGGTGAGGGACGGGATCAGCGCGGCAAAGTTGGTCTGCTCGATTTCGCTGGTGAAACCACCGGCCTTGCCCACTGCGTTGGCGACGTCGACCATCACGCCCTGGATGCTGTTGCTCTTGATATCGAGGAAGGTGAACGGCGAACCGCTAGCCGTTGCACCGACTTTGTACGAGGCTGCACCGGCGGCGTGCACGGTGGCCACGCAAAAGGTGGCGCAAAGACCGAAGGCGAGGCGGCGAAACAAGGGCGAAAGACTGTTCATCGGGTTACTCCAGAAGGAAAACGGATCGTCAGTACCGCGAGCGGTTACCGAGCAAACCGCAAGCTCTGTGCCATTTCGATTAAATAAAATTGTTTTACGCTATGGAAATTGAACAAAATGAACCATTCGTATCGGTATGCGATTTTTAGTAGTCGAATTTCGCGATTTCGTGTAGAAATATCGCCACGCTTGATCGACCTGACCGCGAGTTCGCCATGTCCGAAGAACGCAACAGCTTGCACAACCAATCCCTGGAAAAGGGCCTGTCGGTGCTCAAGGCATTCAGCGCCCAGCGCCGCAGCATGAGCCTTGCAGAGGTGGCCGAGGCTGCCGGCATGACCAAAAGCTCGGCCCAGCGCATGGTGTTTACCCTCGAGAGCCTGGGTTACCTTCGGAAACACTCGCGCACCCGTCATTACCAACTCACACCACGGGTGCTGGAGTTGGGCTTCAGTTATCTGGATGCGCATTCGCTGATTGAAGTGGCTAACCCGTTCCTCTCGGAATTGACCCGCCTGACGGGAGAAACCTCGTGCCTGACCGAGCCTGCGGGTTACGACATGACGTATATCGCGCGGTTTGTCAGCTCCGGCTTCGTGCCGGTACACATGCCGATTGGCTCGCGGGTGCCGATGTATTGCACGGCGTCGGGGCGGGCGTATCTGAGTGCGTTGCCGCAGGATGAGGCGCTGGCGTTGATCGAGCACAGCCAGCGGGTGGCGCATACCAGCCAGACGTTGACTGAGGTCGACAGGATCATGGCGTCGTTGCAGCAGGTGCGCGAGCAGGGTTATGCGGTGAATGGCCAGGAACTGTTTCTGGGGGACATGACCATCGGCGCGCCGGTGCTGGGGGCGAATGGCCGGCCAGTGGCGGCGGTGCATGTGGTGGCGCCGACCAGTCGCTGGAGCCGGGCGGATGCAGAGAAGCAGTTGGCGCCGGCGTTGTTGCAGTGCTCAAGGGCGTTGAGCAATTCGGCGCGTAACCTGGAGTAACCCGCTCTCAAGAACACAGCAAATCCAAAATGTGGGAGCGGGCTTGCTCGCGAATGCGGTGTATCAGTCGCCAGATGCAGTGACTGGCACACCGCATTCGCGAGCAAGCCCGCTCCCACATTTTGATCTTCATTGTTCTTTGATATTTATGTGAGCCCCAACAAAAAATGCGCCCCTGAGGGCGCATTTTTTTGTTCGGTCAACTATCGCCTGTCAGGCAATCGCATCCCAGGCACGGTCACCGTTCTCGTCTTTGATCCGAGTCGGCAAGCCCATCACGTCCAGCGCCTTCAGGAACGGCTCAGCCGGCAGTTCCTCGACGTTGGCCATGTGCTTCACGTCCCACTCGCCACGGGCAACCAGCAGCGCTGCGGCTACCGGCGGTACGCCGGCGGTGTAGGAAATGCCCTGGCTGTCGGTCTCGGCGAAGGCTTCTTCGTGGCAGGCCACGTTGTAGATGAACAGCTCGCGTGGCTGGCCATCCTTGGTGCCCTTGACCAGGTCGCCGATGCAGGTCTTGCCGGTGTAGCCAGGCGCCAGCGACGACGGGTCGGGCAGCACGGCCTTGACCAGTTTCAGCGGCACGACTTCCAGGCCTTCGGCGGTGGTGACCGGTTTTTCGGAGAGCAGGCCGAGGTTTTTCAGCACGGTGAACACGTTGATGTAGTGTTCGCCGAAGCTCATCCAGAAACGCACATTGGGCACGTCGAGGTTTTTCGACAGCGAGTGCACTTCATCGTGGCCGGTCAGGTACAGGTTCTGCGAACCGACCACAGGCAGGTCGTCGGTGCGTTTGACTTCGAACATGGTGTTGCTGGTCCACTGGCTGTTCTGCCAGCTCCACACCTGTCCGGTGAATTCGCGGAAGTTGATTTCCGGGTCGAAATTGGTGGCGAAATATTTGCCATGGGAGCCGGCATTGACGTCGAGAATGTCGATCGAATCAATGCGGTCGAAATGCTTTTGTTGCGCCAGCGCTGCATAAGCGTTGACCACACCCGGGTCGAAGCCCACGCCAAGGATGGCCGTGATGTTCTTCTGTTTGCACTCTTCCAGGTGGTTCCATTCGTAGTTGCCGTACCACGGCGGGGTCTCGCAGACCTTGCCCGGCTCTTCGTGGATGGCGGTGTCGAGGTACGCCACGCCGGTGTCGATGCAGGCACGCAATACCGACATGTTGAGGAACGCGGAACCGACGTTGATGACGATCTGCGATTCAGTCTCGCGGATCAGTGCCTTGGTCGCTTCCACGTCCAAAGCGTTCAGCGCGAAGGCCTGGATGTCGGCGGGTACCTTGAGGCTACCCTTGGCCTTGACGCTGTCGATGATGGCCTGGCATTTGGAGATGTTGCGCGACGCGATAGCAATACGACCGAGTTCGTCGTTGTGCTGCGCGCACTTGTGGGCCACCACCTTGGCGACACCTCCTGCACCAATGATAAGAACGTTCTTTTTCAATTGCTTTATCTCTCCTTTATCTGTCCGCTTTACGAAAGGCTGGACAGGTAGTCGTCGTAACCAAATTCACGAACCACTTCGACTGTACCGTCGAGTTGTTTCACTACGATGGACGGCATTTTCAGGCCGTTGAACCAGTTTTTCTTGACCATGGTGTAGCCTGCCGTGTCGATGAACGACAGTCGATCGCCGATGGCCAGCGGCTGATCAAATTGGTACTCACCGAAGATGTCCCCGGCCAGGCACGACTTGCCGCACACCATGTAGGTGTGTTCGCCATTGCTTGGCGCCAGCTTGGCGTTGAGGCGATAGATCAGCAGGTCCAGCAGGTGGGCTTCGATGGAGCTGTCTACCACGGCGAGGTTCTTGCCGTTGTAGAGGGTGTCGAGCACGGTCACTTCCAGGGAGGCGCTGTTGGTGATCGCCGCTTCGCCGGGTTCCAGGTACACCTGCACGTCGTACTTCTGCGAGAACGCCTTGAGGCGCTGGCAGAAGGCGTCGATGGCATAGCCTTCACCGGTGAAGTGGATGCCGCCGCCGAGGCTGACCCAGTTGACCTTGTGCAGCAGCGCGCCGAAGCGTTCTTCGATGGTGTTGAGCATCTGGTCGAACAGGTTGAAATCACCGTTCTCGCAGTTGTTGTGGAACATGAAACCGGAGATTTGCTCGATCACACCTTCGATCTTCACCGGGTCCCACTCGCCCAGGCGGCTGAACGGGCGCGCCGGGTCGGCCAGCAGGTAGTCGGAGCTGCTCACTTGCGGGTTGACGCGCAGGCCGCGGGTCTTGCCTTCGCTGCGCTCGGCAAAGCGCTGCAGCTGGCTGATGGAGTTGAAGATGATCTTGTCGCAGTTGTCGAGCATCTCTTCGATTTCATCGTCGGCCCAGGCCACGCTGTAGGCGTGGGCTTCACCTTCGAACTTCTGGCGACCCAGCTTGAGCTCGTACAGCGACGACGAGGTGGTGCCGTCCATGTATTCCTGCATCAGGTCGAACACCGACCAGGTGGCGAAGCATTTGAGGGCCAGAAGAGCCTTGGCGCCGGACTGTTCGCGCACGTAGGCGATCTTCTGCATGTTGACCAGAAGCTTCTGTTTGTCGATGAGGTAGTACGGCGTTTTGATCATTTTCAGAGCCTGCGGCGGTGCCTGCCAAAAAAGGACACGCATTGTGCCCGCACTTGGGACAGATCGAAAGGTTAGTCAGCGGAATTTGCTGGCCCGGTTATAAGCTGGCCTGTGAATATGACAGGCCGTAGGTATGATGAGCCGCTTTGATAACGGACCACGGCTTGGGCGACGAGAGGTGAGAATGGACGCATGGACGCTGCATTGGCTGGAAGCTTCGGGGAGCCTGGCGCAGTTTCGCCCGCAGCTGATCCGAGAGTTTGAGGTCGCCTACGAGGCAATCGCGCAACTGCTGCCGCCGCCGCGGCTGGACATTCTGATCCAGCGGTTGCCGGGGGAGACCCTTCCGGAACTCGGCCTGGTGGGCCGTGCTTATCGCAGCACGATGTTCAGCATGACCCTTGATCCCGATAACCCGAATTTCCTCACCAGCCTGCGAAGCGGTGCATTGCGTCGACACGTGGTGCATGAGGTGCACCATTGCCTGCGCATGGCGGGCCCCGGTTATGGCTGGACGCTGGGGGAGGCGATGGTCAGTGAGGGCCTGGCCGGGCAGTTTGTGCGGCAGGTGCTGGGCAGTGAGCCGGAGTTGTGGGAGCGGGCGCTTGCCCCCCAGGAACTGCTGAGTGCCCCGGTAGACCGCCAGCTTCTAGACGCCACGTATTACGATCACAGTGAATGGTTCTTTGGTACCGGCGCGCGGCCAAGATGGCTGGGGTACACGCTGGGCTACCAGATGGTGGAGGCCTGGCTGGCAAAACAGGGCGAGGTGGACGCCGCCACATGGGTCAATGTACCCGCCCAAGACATACTCGCCAACGCCGCCAAAGCGGGTTTGGTGGCCTGACTTTGAAACACAAGCCCACCAAACAACCCCTATCCCCTGTGGGAGCTGTCGAGCCTCAGCGAGGCTGCGAAGGCGGCGGCACAGCCGATAAATAAGCTGCCTGACACACCGCTATCGCAGCCTCGCTAAAGCTCGACAGCTCCCACATGACAAAAACGCCCCCACACTGACATTAAACCGTCATCTCCCCCGAACGTATTCAGGCCGGTTGTCGTTGATCACCTGCATGAAGCCTCCTGATCAATTAATGATTTAGCGTGGGTTGCATGTTCATCCTGTACCGGCTCAAACCCGCAGCGCAGATAAAAGCTTGCGCCCTCGTGGGTGTCGGTAGACAGGCGCACGACATGGAAGGATTGCGCCGCGCGTGCCAAAAGCTGGCCCACCAACGCTTTGCCCACCTGGCGTCCCCTTGATGCCCGTGCGACGTATACCCGGCGCAGCCTGCCAACCTCCGGACCGGCGTAAGGGTCATGGGACAAACCGCCAACGGCGATCAACTGCCCGTTGCTGAATACACCCAAAAGACATTCGCCTGGCTGGTCAAAACGGTTGGCGCCGCTGTGCCACTCTGCAACGAGTCGCGTGAGAAACCTGAACCCTTCGGCGACGGCTTCTGCTTCCAATACCAGGATCTCTTCGGGCAACGCCGAGAGGGTGCGTATCGACAAACCGTCCGTTGACCTATCCACTGTATTGACTCAATTCCCTATTCGATGCAGCGACTATAACGCTCTCCTGGTATCACGTATTGGTCTTCAACTTGGTCCACCACCGAGTGGCCAACCGTGCAATCGCCGGCGGCCTCACACCCAGGCTGTGAACTGATCATGCAGTGGTTTGGTCAGCAGGCGCGGCATGCTAACGTCACGTCTTGACTCTCTATCGCCAGCCCATCCATGAAAATGCCCGATATCGACGCCATCCAGGCGTTCGTCCTGGTCGCCGAACTCAAGAGCTTTACCCGCGCTGCCGATGCTATCGGCGGCACCCAGGCGGCTATCAGCCTGAAGATAAAACGCCTCGAAGAAAGCCTTGGCCGCAAGCTGCTGGAACGCACGCCGCGACGGGTCACGCTGTCGGCCCATGGCCAGATGTTTTTGGCCAGCGCCCGCCGCTTGCTGGACAACTACCAGGATGCGATGAATTGTTTTGGCCCGCAGAAACGCACCTTGCGCGTGGGCGTCAGCCACCACATTGTCGGCGCCGATCTCAGCCTGTGGCTGCGACGTTTGGCGACCACCGACCCGGACGTGATCGTGGCGTTCAGCCTCGGCACCTCGCGGGATATGTTGATGAACTACGAGCAGGGCAAGCTGGATGTGGCGATGATCCTGCGGCACGACAACCGTCGCCAGGACGGCGAAGTGGTGGGCATCGAACGCTTTGGCTGGATGGCTTCCCACGACTTCGAATTGCGCCAGGGCGGGGCGTTGCCCCTGGCGATCCAGCCGGAACCCTGCGGCATGCGCAGCATGGTGATGGCGGCGCTGGCCGAGCAGAACCGTGCCTGGGAAGAGGCGTTCGTGGGCAGCGGGATCCTGGCGATCGGCGCTGCTGTGGTGGCGGGGATTGGCATCGGCGCGATGGTTGGGCGAATGGCGCCCAGTGGCTGCGTCGACGTGGAGCAGCGTTTCGACCTGCCGCCGCTGCCCAGTCGTGAAGTGGTGCTGTATACGGCGCAGCGGGACTCTCAGGCGCAAGCGTTGATCCGCACGTTGAGCGCCGATATTCCCGCCGATTGAACTAGAAAATCAGACGCCCGGCCCAGGCCATCAGCAGCGCCAGGCTGCCGATGCCGAGGAGTGTGAGCCCAAGGGCTACGAAGTGAACGAGGAGGGTGGTCAGTGGCGGCTGCTGTTCCATGTGAGGGCTTCCTTGGGGCTTGGGAAGCAAAAGTATGCTGAGCGGCCGGGCACCGAAACAGACGCTGCCAGCTATTTCAGTGATAAGCAAAACCAAGGCCCACCCACTCCCGCGCGCATGGAGCGTGAGCGCCGCGCGATCACTCAGGCCTGGGCGGTGCATTTCATCATGAGTGGAACTTGTGATCATCTCAAATAAAATGAGTTTGTCTCACTATTACTCGATCCCGACAATGGCTCCCATACAAACACATTGGAGCTTTACGTCATGGCTGTTGCCCATTCCCTTGGATTCCCGCGCATTGGTCGCGATCGTGAACTGAAAAAAGCGCAGGAAGCGTTTTGGAAGGGCGAGCTCGACGAAGCCGGCCTGCACGCCGTAGGTCGTGAACTGCGCAAGACGCACTGGGACCTGCAAAAGAAAGCCGGCATCGAACTGTTGCCCGCCGGTGACTTCGCCTGGTACGACCAGGTACTGACTCACTCGCTGATGTTCGGTGTGATCCCCGAGCGTTTCCGCCCGGCCGACGGCAAAGCCACCCTGCACACCCTGTTCGGTATGGCCCGTGGCGTCAGTGACAACTGCTGCGGCGGTGCCCACGCCCAGGAAATGACCAAGTGGTTCGACACCAATTATCACTATCTGGTCCCTGAATTCAGCGCCGACCAGCAATTCCAGCTGGGTTGGGAGCAACTGTTCGAAGAGGTCAAGGAAGCCCGCGACCTCGGCCACACCGTCAAGCCGGTGGTCATCGGCCCGCTGACCTACCTGTGGCTGGGCAAGGCCAAGGGTGGTGATTTCGACAAACTCGACCTGCTGGACCGCCTGCTGCCGCTTTACGGCCAGATCTTCCAGCGCCTGGCGGACCTGGGCGTGGAGTGGGTGCAGATCGACGAGCCGATCCTGGTGCTGGACCTGCCGCAGGATTGGAAAAACGCCTTCGAGCGTGCCTATAACCTGATCCAGCGCGACCCGCTGAAGAAGCTGGTGGCCACCTATTTTGGCGGCCTGGAAGAGAACCTCGGCCTGGCAGCCAACCTGCCGGTGGACGGCCTGCACATCGACCTGGTGCGTGCACCGGATCAGTACCCGACCATCCTCGATCGTCTGCCGGCTTATAAGGTGCTGTCCCTGGGCGTGGTCAACGGCCGTAACGTATGGCGCTGCGACCTGGAAAAAGCCCTGGCCACCTTGCAGCATGCTCATGAGCGCCTGGGGGATCGCCTGTGGGTGGCGCCATCCTGCTCGCTGCTGCACAGCCCGGTGGACTTGGGCCGGGAAGACAAGCTGGATGCCGAGCTGAAAAGCTGGCTGGCGTTTGCCGTACAGAAGTGCGAAGAAGTGGCGGTGCTGGCCCAGGCCGTGAACCAGCCTGAAGCGCCGAACGTGATCGCTGCCCTGGCCGAAAGCCGTGCCGTGCAGGCGGCCCGTGCCGCTTCGCCGCGTATCCACAAGCCGGCGGTGCAAGCCCGTGTGGCGGCGATCACCGCCAAGGACAGCCAGCGTGACTCGCTGTTTGCCCAACGTATCGAGAAACAGCGTGCCGGCCTGAACCTGCCGCTGTTTCCGACCACCACCATCGGTTCATTCCCGCAAACCGCTTCGATCCGCCTGGCTCGCCAGTCCTACAAGGCCGGCAAGTTGAGCGAAGCCGAATACGTCGAAGCCATGCACAGCGAGATCCGCCACGCTGTCGAAGTGCAGGAAAACCTTGGCCTGGACGTGCTGGTGCATGGTGAAGCCGAGCGTAACGACATGGTCGAATATTTCGCCGAACAGTTGGACGGTTATGTATTTACCCGCTTCGGCTGGGTGCAGAGCTACGGTTCCCGTTGTGTGAAACCGGCGGTGATTTTCGGTGACCTGAGTCGTCCGAAAGCCATGACCGTGGAGTGGATCCGCTACGCCCAGGGCCTCACCAACAAGGTGATGAAGGGCATGCTGACCGGCCCGGTGACCATGCTGATGTGGTCGTTCCCCCGTGAAGACGTGAGCCGCGAAGAACAGGCGCGGCAACTCGCCCTGGCGATTCGTGACGAAGTGGTGGACCTGGAAGCCGCCGGGATCAAGATCGTGCAGATCGACGAAGCCGCGTTCCGCGAAGGCTTGCCGTTGCGCCGGGCGCAGTGGAAGGAATACCTGGACTGGGCCACCGAAGTCTTCCGCCTGTGCGCCTCCGGTGTGCGTGACGAAACCCAGATTCACACCCACATGTGCTACAGCGAGTTCAACGATGTGATCGAGTCCATCGCGGCGATGGATGCCGACGTGATCACCATCGAAACCTCGCGCTCGGACATGGAACTGCTGGAGGCATTCGAAGCCTTCGCTTACCCGAACGACATTGGCCCAGGTGTGTATGACATCCACTCGCCACGGGTGCCGGATGCCTCGGAAATGGCCAACCTGCTGCGCAAGGCAGCCAAACGCATCCCGGCCGAACGCCTGTGGGTCAACCCGGATTGCGGCTTGAAAACCCGTGGCTGGCCGGAGACCGAAGCGGCGCTGATTCACATGGTGACTGCGGCGCGTCAACTACGGGCCGAACTGGCCTGATCCAACACCCGGAATTACACGCCGGGTGAAGATCAAAAATGTGGGAGCGGGCTTGCTCGCGAATACGGAGTATCAGCCGCTGGAGATGTCGACTGACCCACCGCATTCGCGAGCAAGCCCTCTCCCACATTGGGTCACCGGCGTTATCAAAATCATGAAATTGCCAGCATTACCCCGCGCAGACTAGAATGCGATCAATTCTTAATTACGCTTGGGCCCCACCGCCCGGCGCGCCCCGGTGATCGGCATGTCGTCTCCCCTCAATCTGCATATCCAGGACCTGTACTGCGAACACCATGGATGGTTGCACCGTTGGCTGGACCGCAAGCTGGGCAACGCCAGCGATGCCGCCGACCTGGCCCATGACACGTTCATGCGCCTGCTGACCCGGCAAACCACCGGCAACCTGGGCGCCGAGCCACGGGCATTGCTGACCCATATCGCCAAGGGCCTGATGATCGACAGCTGGCGGCGCCAGGAAGTGGAACGCGCCTACCTGGAAACCATCGCCCACCTGCCCGAACAGCACGTACCTTCGCCGGAAACCCGCTGGCTGATCCTCGAAGCGCTGTACCGCATTGAGGCGATGCTGCGGGATCTGCCGGAAAAAACCCGCCAGGCCTTCCTGATGTCGCAGATCGACGGCCTGACCTATCAGCAGATCGCCGATGCCCTGGGTGTGTCGCTGATTTCGGTCAAACGCTACATGCGCGATGCCTTCCTGGCCTGCCTGAGCGTGGCATGAGCCAGTCGATTGATCCGCTGATCCTCGGTGAAGCCGCCGACTGGATGGTGCAGTTGCAGTCCGGCAGCGCCACCGATGAGGACCGCCGCGCCATCGCCCAGTGGCAGGGCCGCAGCGCCCAGCATGCCCAGGCCTGGCAACGGGCGCAGGCTATTCTGGGGGACTTCAACAGCGTGCCGGCGGCGATTGCCGGCGATACCTTGAAGCGCATCGGGCGCAAAAAATCCCTCGGCCGACGCCAGGCGCTCGGGTTGTTGCTGGCGGCCGGCCCGGCGGCCTGGCTGGCGTATCGGCAGGTGCCGTGGCAGCAGTGGACCGCCGACCAGCACACGGCCATCGGCGAACAAAGGAACCTCACCTTGCCCGACGGCACACGCTTGCTGATCAACACCGGCAGCTCGCTGAATATCGCGTTCTCCGAGCAGGTGCGGCGTATCGAGCTGCTCAAGGGCGAAGTGCTGATCACCACCGCCAAGGATTCGGCCCATCGCCCGTTCATCGTCCAGACCCGCCACGGTACCGCCAGGGCCTTGGGCACCCGATTCAGCGTGCGAGTGGGTGAGCAGGCAAGCCGAGTGGCCGTGACCGAAGGCGCGGTGGAGTTGCTGGCGGTGCATGCCGGCCAGGGGGTGATCGTCAAGGCGGGCGAGCAGGGCGCCTTCAGTGTTGACCGGGTAGCCGCCGTCGAGCCGCTGGACGTCAGCACCCTGACCTGGGAGAACGGCATGCTGCTGGCCCAGCATATGCGCCTGGCGGACCTGCTGGATGAGCTGGGGCGTTATCGCGCCGGCGTATTGCGCTGCCATGTCTCGGTTGCCGACCTCACGGTGTCGGGTGCGTTTCCCCTGCGCGACACCGATGCCAGCCTGCACCTGTTGCAGGAAACCTTGCCGGTCAAGGTCAGCAGCCTGACGGGGTATTGGGTGACGGTCGAGCCGCGCTGATCTTTTTCAACTTTCGCTGATACCTTTTTCGTTGTCGCCCGGTGTAGGGGAGAACCCTCAACATTGCTCCGCGCCGACAGGAATGCCCATGACCGCCAGACCGCTCCCGTACTGCCCCCGTCCGTTGAAGGCACTGAGCCTGGCGGTCGCCCTTGCCGCCGTCGCACCGCTGCAGAACGCCCAGGCAGAAGATGCTGCGCCAAGCAGTGCGGCGCGCAGCTATAACATCGCGGCGGGGCCGCTGGGGAATGTGCTGGCGCAGTTTGCGGCGTTGTCCGGGGTGCCGTTGTCGTTCGATTCCACGTTGCTCAACGATCAACAAAGCCCGGGGCTGCAAGGCAGCTACAGTGCACAATCGGGTTTTGCTCAGTTACTGCAAGGCAGCGGCTACACCCTGCAAGGCACCGGCACCAACGGTTATACCGTGGTGCCCCAGGCCAGCGGCGGTGCGTTGGAGTTGGGCACCACCACCGTCAGCGGTGAAGCGAGCGGGGCGCAGGCAGACACGTATGCCGGTGGCCAGGTGGCACGTTCTGCACGCCTGGGCGTGTTAGGCAATCGGTCCATCAACGACGTGCCATTCAGCGTGGTCAGCTACACCTCGAAAACCATCGCCGACCAACAAGCGCGAACCGTCGGCGACGTATTGCTCAACGACGCGTCGGTGCGCCAGTCGTCCGGGTTTGGCAACTTCTCCCAGGTGTTCACCATTCGCGGGCTGCCGCTGAGCACCGATGACATCGCATTCAATGGCCTGTACGGCGTGCTGCCCCGGCAGATCATCACTACCGAAGCCCTGGAACGGGTGGAGTTGTTCAAGGGCCCGAATGCCTTCGTCAACGGCGTGTCGCCCTCGGGCAGCGGGATCGGCGGCAGCGTCAACCTGGTGCCCAAGCGCGCTGAAGACACGCCCACCCGCAGCGTCACCCTCGATTACGCCAGCGACAGCCAGGCCGGCGGCCACATCGACCTCGGCCAACGCTTTGGCGAAGACAACCGCTTTGGCGCCCGGGTCAACCTGGCGCGGCACGGCGGCGAAACCGCCGTGGATGACGAAAACAAAAGTTCGCAGTTGATCGCCGTTGCCCTGGATTATCGCGGCGATCGCTTGCGGGTCTCCACCGATTTTGGCTACCAGAAAGAACGCATCAATAACGGCCGCTCGGTGGTCTACCTGACCGGCACCAAAGTGCCCAGCCCGCCGTCGGCCAAGAACAACTACGCCCAGGACTGGAGCTGGTCGCAGCTGGAAGACACCTACGGCATGGTCAACGCCGAATATGACTTGAACGATAACTGGACGGTCTACGCGGCAGGTGGCGCCAAGCACACTCGGGAGAACGGCCAGTATTCGTCGCTGTATGTCGCCAACGATGGCAGCGCCAAGGTGGGCTTCCTCTATTCACCCCATGACGAAGACAACAAAAGCGCCATGGCCGGCTTGAACGGGCACTTTGCGACGGGGCCGGTGACCCATCAGATGAACTTCGGGCTGTCGGGGATCTGGGGCGAGCAGCGCTCGTCCTACGAGGCGATCCTGCAAGCCAACCGCCAGCCCGGCAACCTGTACGACCCGACGCAAACGCCGCGACCTACCAACACCTATTTCGGCAGTGATATTCACGACCCGCGGGTTGTCGGCAAGAACCGCATCAAGAGTGCGGCGGTGTCCGACACCCTGGGCTTTTTGGATGATCGGGTGCTGTTGACCCTGGGCGTGCGGCGCCAGACCATCGAGGTGGACAGTTGGAACACGGCCACGGGGGCACGGGGTACACCGTACTCCGAGTCCATCACCACACCGGTCTATGGCCTGGTGATCAAGCCATGGGAGCACGTATCGTTCTACGCCAACCGTATCGAAGGCCTGGCCCAGGGCCCGACGGCGCCACTCACGAACGTGACCAACCCCGGCGAAGTCTTCCCGCCCAAGCGCAGCAAGCAGACGGAAGCCGGGGTGAAGCTGGACTGGGAAAACTATGGCGCCACGCTGGGTGTGTACCGCATCGAACAGCCGAACAACGCGACCACCCGGTTCCCGGGCCAGAAGTTCGACACCTTCACTGTCGACGGTGAACAGATCAACAAAGGCGTGGAACTCAACGTGTTCGGCGAACCCATCGACGGCCTGCGCCTGCTGGCCGGTGCCACCTGGATGGACACCGAACAGAAGAGCACTTCCAACGGCGCCACCGACGGCAACCGCGCCGCGGGTGTGCCGCGCTTCCAGTACAACGTCGGTGCGGATTGGGATGTGCCGGGCATCCAGGGTGCGGCGGTCAGCGCACGGATGCTGCGCACCGGTGGCGAATACGTCAACGCCGCCAACAGCCTGAGCATCCCGGCCTGGACCCGCGTCGACCTGGGAGCGCGTTATGGCTTCAAAGCGGATGACAAATACATCACCCTGCGCGCCAACGTCGAAAACGTAGCGAACAAGGCGTACTGGTCGTCGGCGTCGACGGCCAATAACTACCTGACCCAGGGTGAGCCGCGGACAGTGAAATTGTCGGCGACGGTGGATTTCTGAGCCTGGGAAAACCTATCGGGTGAATGAACAACCCGTGGCGAGGGAGCTTGCTCCCGCTGGGCTGCGAAGCTGCCCCAAAAAAAGGACACGGTGTTCTTTCAGGTGGCTCTCGATTGCCTTATTGGGGCCGCTTCGCGACCCAGCGGGAGCAAGCTCCCTCGCCACAACAAGGCTGAATGTCCCTCGGTCAACCCGCGTTCACTTCAATCCGGTCAAAGCCCTTGAGGCGATACAGCATCACCGAGATCGCCCAACTGGCCACGAAGATACCGATGATCATGTAGCCCAGCATCCCGAAACTGTCGTTCAGCGAGCCGATAAAACTCCAGAACGATCCCTTCAGGTCCAACTGGTCACCCATCAACCCCAACGCCTCGATACTGCCGATCACCACCGCAACCACCACCGATACCAGGGTGATGGTCATGTTGTAGTAGATCTTGCGGATCGGTTTCATGTACGCCCAGCCGTATGCCCCCAGCATCAGATGACCGTCGAGGGTGTCCACCAGGGACATGCCGGCGCTGAACAGCAGCGGGAACACCATGATCGCCCACGGCGACAGCCCTTGAGAGGCCTGGGTCGCAGAAATCCCCAACAGGCCGATCTCGGTGGCCGTATCAAAGCCCAGGCCGAACAGGAAACCCAACGGGTACATGTGCCAGCTGCGGCTGATCAGGCGAAACACCGGGCGGAAAATCCGCGCCATGAAACCCCGGTCCGCCAGCAGCAGGTCGAAGTCGTCCTCCACATACGCACCGCCCTGGCGCACATGGCGCCAGGCCTTGTAGATCGCGTGCAGGATCACCAGGTTCATCAAGGCGATGACCAGCAGGAACGAGGCCGAGACCGACGTGCCGATCACCCCGCCGATGGCCTTGAACCCTTCAAACCGCGCCTGCATCACCGAGGCCGCAAACGCGACGCCAATGGATGCCAGGACCACCACCGAAGAATGTCCCAGGGAGAAAAAGAAGCCCACCGCCACCGGACGTTTCTTTTCCTGCATCAGCTTGCGGGTCACGTTGTCGATGGCGGCGATATGGTCGGCATCCACCGCATGCCGCAGCCCGAAACCGTAGGCCAGGAGCGCGGTGCCGAGCAGCACCGGGTGCTCATGGAACGCCACCAGCGCCCAGATCCAGGCGACGACGTTAATGCCGATCAACAACCCGTAGATGCCAAACAGCTTGGCGCGAACCTGGGTGCTGGAGTCACTGAAAATCTGGGCAAGGCGTAGGATCATCAACACTACCTGTGTGCATTGGAAACATTCAGACACGTTCCGAAACTTTATAGATTTTGTTTAGAGTGATGATGAAATTTGTGGAGTGAGTGAGGAGAGGATTGTGACGACGATCGAAAATGCAGCAATGGCGGTTACTGAGTTCTGGAAACAGGCGGGGCCCAAGCTCTGGTTTGCCAAGGATGAAGGGTTTGACCGGCGTTTTCGCGAGGCTTTCTACACTACGCATTTGCAGGCGGCCCGGTGCGAACTGGAGAGCTGGATGCAAACGCCGGAAGGCGCGCTGGCGTTGCTGTTACTGCTGGACCAGTTCCCGCGCAATACCTTCCGTGGCACGGCGCATATGTTCGCCACCGACCCGCTGGCGCGTTTGTACGCGCGGCAGATGGTCGAGGCGGGGATGGACAAGTCGATCGAAACCCCGTTGCGGGCGTTTTGTTATTTGCCCTTCGAGCATTCTGAAGATCCCGGGGATCAACAGCTGTCGGTGGCCCTGAACAAGGACCTTGATGCCAATACCTACCGCTGGGCCAAGGAGCACGCCCGCATCATCGAGCGGTTCGGGCGCTTTCCTCATCGTAATGAGGTGTTGGCCAGGGTCACGACAGAGGAGGAGCGGGCGTTCCTGGAGGACGGTGGCTTTTCGGGCTAGGCCTCGGGTTCAGCCACTAAGTCTCTGACGCCCGCCTGGCGAAAACGCCGCACACCCTTGAGATCAATCGCCCAGCGCAACGCTTCAGTCGCCGACGGACGTTCGCCTTGGGTAATTGCAGCGTCATCGGTGGTCAGTTTATTCAGGTAGCCCTTGGCGCCGCCGCGTTCGCTCCAGTAATGGGTGTGGCTGAGCCAGGACCTGGCGAGCCAGCCTTTCCATTTGCCCACGCTGACCGGCAGGTCCAGTACGCCGGGGCCCATCACCGGGCTGACCGGGCCGCCGACGATGTCGCCAAACAGGCCCAGGGGCGCGGGGAAGTAGAGGTTGGTCCAACGGGTCACGGCGAAGGCCGCGGCATGGTGCAAATACAGGGGTGAAAATGGGCGACCGCCCACGGTGACGGGCAGCCGGCCGCTGTAGCCGTAGCCCTTATCGTCGAGCGTCGGCGGGCAGGCGGGGGCTTCGCGGCGTTCGATGCGGCGCTTGAAGTCGCTCACGCTGCGGCCCAACAACAGGCTGGCGTGGGCCATCGGGCTGCCGAGGGTGACGAGGTCGGTGATGCGCCACGGGTTGCCGAGGTTGCGTTGTTCGATAAAGGCTTCGGCTTGCTGTTCGCGGAACCTGAGGAGGCTTTGCAGGCGGCCGTCGAGGGCGTTTCCAGCCTTTGGCAGGGTGTCCTGGACCACCGGTTGCAGTCGCTCGTGGTTGGCGTAGCGGGCGGCGAGTTCCGGGCCGCCGGGGCGTAACTGATCGTGATGCTCGTGCCACAGGTAGCCGACGATGTCGTAGGCAATCACGCTGCCCAAACTGTGGCCGACGACGATGATGCGGTCGTAATCACCCTTGTCATGCAGGGCGCGCAGCAGGTCGACGCCATCGGCGCGGATCTGTTCGCGCACCACCACGTTCTGCGGGTTGGGGCTCAGGTAGCGGGCGGCATCGCCAAGGTATGACAGTGCCGAGTACTTCAGGGCCAGGCCGATCACCGCCAGCAGCACCGGGATCAGGGCGAAGGGGTTGTCGCTGTGGGGGAATCGGCCATACAGCGTCGCCAGGGTTCCGCTGACCAGCAGCAGGAGCAGGGCCAGCAAGGCCCAGCGCGTGGCGCGCCAGATCGGCACGATGGCCGTCGGGATATCCCGGCGCGGGCGCTTGAAAATGTCCCATAGCCAACTGAGCAGGTGCCCGACCTTGGTGCCCTGCATCTTGTGGGCCCAGTAGTACTCGTAGAAATCGGTGGTGTTGCGACCCGCCGACTTCAATACGCGCAAATCGAAGTTGCGCGAAAACCGGTCGGGTTTGCTCCAGTAGAAAGGCGTCGCCTCGGGGGTGTCCGCCGGGATCGCCGCTTCGACGAAGCCACGCAGGGTATCCATCGGGCGCTGCTCGCCGATTCCGTGGATGACGACAACCGCTTGTTTCATCTAGTGATCGTTCCTTGATCCGCTTTACGGGGCGTTACGGGTGGGGTTCAAGGGGCCATAGTATTGCCATTATCGATGGTATTCCAGCCAGGAATGCCCCCATAAAAACCGCGCATTTCATTTGCGCGGCGCGATCTCGTAGTGTGGTGCTCCCACCAAGGAGATGTCGCCGTGAACCATCGCCCGCTGAGCCTGTACGTTGATGCCCATTTCACCAGTCCCTACGCGATGTCGGCGTTTGTGACCCTGCGGGAAAAGGGCCTTGAATTTGAACTGCTCACGTTGAACCTCGATACGGCCGAGAACCAGACTGACGCGTACACGCACTTGTCGCTGACCGGGCGCGTACCGAGCCTGGTGCAGGGTGAGTTTGCGCTGTCCGAGTCGTCGGCGATTACCGAGTACCTGGAGGATGTGTTCCCGCAGGTGCCGGTGTACCCGGCCGAACCCCGCCAGCGGGCGAGGGCGCGGCAGGTGCAGGCGTGGTTGCGCAGTGACTTGATGCCGATTCGGCAGGAACGCTCGACCCTGGTGGTGTTTTACGGGCTCAAGGGCGAACCGCTGTCGCCGGTTGCTGAAGCAGCGGCCCACACGCTGATCAACGCGGCGCAGGCGCTGTTGGCCGACGGCCGCGACTACCTGTTCGGCGCGTGGTCGATTGCCGACGTGGACTTGGCCGTGATGCTCAACCGGCTGATCCTCAACGGTGACAGCGTGCCCGCCAACCTGGTGGCGTATGCCCAGCACCAATGGCAACGGCCTTCGGTCCAGGAATGGGTCAAGCAGGCACGACCGTCGCTGTAGTCACCTCCTTAATTACTAAGTGAATCCTGATCCATGAATATACTGTCGAGTGACTCCCGCCTGCCGTTGTACCAGCGTTTTCGGGATCATCTGATTGAGCAGATTGCCAATAATCACTGGCGTGCCGGTGCGGCTATTCCCCCTGAAGCGGTGTTGTCCACCCAGTACCAGCTGTCTACCGGCACCGTGCGTAAAGCGATCGAGGCATTGGTGGGCGAGGGCATTCTGGAGCGCCAGCAGGGCCGTGGTACGTTTGTGCGCCGCCCGAAGTTTCAATCGTCGTTGTTCCGGTGTTTCCGCTTCCAGGGCCCGGGCGGTGAATGCCAGCTGCCGCAGAGCCGGATCCTGTCGGTCAAGCCGGTGAAGGCGCCGTTGTCGGTGAGCGAGGTGCTGGGGCTGGCAGCGGATGCGCCGGTAATCTGCATCGTGCGGGTACACGTGCTGGACACCGGGCCAGTGCTGGCCGAGGAAATCTGGCTGCCGCGCGAGCGGTTCCAGGCGCTGCTGGACGTGGATCTGACCCGGCAGGGATTGCTGTTGTACCCCACTTACGAAGAAGTCTGCGGGCAAGTAGTCGCTTCTGCCGAGGAAGCCCTCACCGCCGAGTCCATCGATGACGTGTGGGCCCGCTGGTTGCAGGTGCCGGTGGGCAGCCCGGTGATGGTGATCGAGCGGCTGGCCCGGGATTACGCCGGCCAACCCCTGGAGTTGCGACGCGGCCGTGGCCACGCCGAACATTTCCGTTATCGCGTGGATATACGCTGAGCTTGAGGCGCGGTGCTATTCGGCTTTGAGCAGCACCAGCCAGGTTTGCACCACCCGGCGGTCAAGGTCTTCCCAGTCGGCCATGCCCAGCACCCGGGTGGTGTTCAAGCCGCGCAGGTAGCCACGCAATTGCTGGGCAATCGCGTAGACCACTTCCGGTTCGGCGGCGTTGTCTAGCAGCACTTCCTCATAGTCGACCAGGTAATCGGCAACCCGCTCGCGAAACTCCGGAAGCACAGCTTCACGGATGCGATCGAAGGTTTTCTGGTGGGGCTTCATAGGCGTTCCTTATCATTTTGTGTGAGGCGGCCTGCACGACACTATTGCTCTAGATAATAGTCACCATCAAGTATTGCGAGTTCTGTTTTTCTGAAAAAGGAGGACAATTGCCATCATTGAACATGATGTGCAAGGACCCTGCGATGAGGACTTTTACCGGTTTGGCCCTGGTGGCGCTGCTGATGAGCACAATGGTTGGCTCTGCGTCGGCCGGGGGGCTTCAAGCCAGCCACCTGGCGCCAATCGTCGCCAGCCCGGTCGGGTTGCAGCATTCGCAATCGGTCGGCGTGCTCTACAGCGACAACACCCTCGACAACCTTGAGTACCTGGCGCGCTACCACGCCATGGCGGTCAATGGTGCCAAGGGCCAGCTGGACGAGCAGATTCGCCAGGCCTTCGTCGACAGTTCCGACCCGGACCTAGCGATTGACTGGCTGATGGCTTCGTTGCGGCACACCTTTGCCTCGGTCACCCGTTACGACAACCTTGATGCGCTGTTGCAGGCGCACCCGGATGTGGTGGTGATGCTCGATACCTACAACCAATTGCTGACCCAGCGTAATGATCGGGTGGAAGCGCGGTTTGTTGCCAAGTTCTATGACCTTGACCTGCAATACATCGCCAAAGCCGAGGGTTCGATGCAAATGCACTTGCCTAATGTGTGGGTACATGACAAAACGGCGCCCCAGATCGCTGCACAGATTGGGCAGCAGCGCGACGTTCAGTTGAACGCATTAAAGCAGTTCGATGCCTCGCTCAAGGCGTTGCTCGCTGCCGGTTAGCCCACTTCGTTTATTTTTCAGGAATTTTTATGCGCGTGTTGTTAGTGCCAGCGATGGCTTCTGCTTCTTTTTTGATGACGGGCTGTGCATCCGCCCCCAATGCCCCAACCCTTACCCTGCAAACCGCCAAGGACCCTGAAGCCTACGTGCAGTGCGTGGTGCCCAAGTTCGAGAAAAACGGCATGACCTCCACGGTCACGCAGAATTCGCGGCATGCCCGGATCGTGGTGAGCAGCAAGATCGCCGCGGACAACATCCTCGAAGTCTACAAGTCCCAGGACGGCGGCAAGGTGTTCCTGTACGAGCGCAAGCCGTTGGCATCGACGTTCAAGCCGTCGCGGTTCGAGCATGCGGCGCAGGATTGCCTGTAATCGACTGGGGCCAGTCTGTGGTCTGTGGGAGCTGTCGAGCCCCGGCGAGGCTGCGATGGCATCGCTGCGGTATGACAGTGACACCGAGGTGATCCCATCGCAGCCTCGCTAAAGCTCGACAGCTCCCACAGTTGATCTTCATTGTCTTGAGCGAATGATTCAGCTCGGCTTTGGCTCGCTGCTGAACGTATCGACCGCTTTCACCAACCCCTTGGCCGCCAACGCCACCAACTCACCGCCTTTTTGCGGGGTGGCCAGCGCCGGGTCTGAACCCATGCGCCCATCCGGGAATCGCGCGCGGAAGTCGCGGGCTTCGCGGATCGGGCCGGTGTTGGCGATTTGCGGCGAGTAGTCAGCCGACTTGATCGCGTCCGGGTAGGCCCATTGGGTCACGGCAATCTCCGACGGCGTGGCATGGCTGCCATGGCCCACCGGGAACTGCTGGTGGGCCAGTTCGTTCACGCCTTCCAGGTCCCACCAGTTGCACAGTTTCAGCGCATAACCCGACGGGCGCCCGCTGAAGCTGGCTTCGGCATACAGCTCGGAGAACGCCGCTTCGATCGAGGCGATATTGCCGCCGTGGCCATTGAGAAACAGGATCTTCTCGAAACCATGGCCTGCCAACGAGCGTACCCAATCACCAATCGCCGCGATAAAGGTCGAAGGGCGCAGGGAAATGGTGCCCGGGAAGCCCAGGTGATGCTGGGCCATGCCGATATTGAAGGTCGGGCCGATCAGGATGTCGGCGTTCTTCTGCGCTTCATGGGCAATGATTTCCGGGCACATCCAGTCGGTGCCCAACAGGCCGGTGGGGCCGTGTTGTTCGTTGGAGCCGATGGGAATCACGATGCTGCGGCTGCGTTCCAGAAACTGGCCAATCTCGATCCAGGTGGATTGATGTAAAAGCATCTCAGGTTCTCTCTCTCATCAAGCCCAGGAACACGGTGGAGTTCCTGGTGGCGTGAGCCGCATGGTGCACGGCAACAGCGAGAGCATCAACCGCCTTTGACAGTACCGGCACTCGCCATCTGGCGCGGCTTGCAGTTGAGGTAAGCCGAGGACTTCAGCCAGCGCTGGTCGGGGTACCAGGAAAACATGAACTGGCCGTCCTTGAGTTTGTCCACCACCTGGCGCGCTACCTGCGGGCGTACGGCGGGGCAACCCTGGCTGCGGCCGATACGGCCTTCGCGCTTGCTCCACAACGGGCTTACATAGTCGGCGGCATGGATCACGATGGCGCGGTCCCGTGCACGGTCATTGAAACCCGGCTCCAGGCCGTCCATGCGCAGCGAGTAGCCGTGGGCGCCTTCGTAGCTCTCCTGGGTGCGGAACAAGCCAATGCTGGACTGGTAACTGCCTTCACGGTTGGAGAACTGGGTGGCGAAGTTTTCCCCGGATTTTTGTCCGTGGGCCACCAAATCCCGCAGCACTAATGTCTTCTTGCGCAGGTCGAAGATCCATAGGCGACGAGCGGTCGAAGGTTGGGAATAGTCGATCACCGCCAGCCGGTCGGACTGTTCGATGCCATTGCCCACCGCGCATTGCATGGCGCTCAAGGCTCTTTTCAGTACATCGGGGTTGAGTTCTGGAGCGGCGTGGGCGAGGCTGCTATACAGAGTAAGAGGTTTACCCGTGTCTGCGAGCGCAACGGTGCTCAGCGAGGCAAAGGTCGAGATGATCAGGCCGAGTCGGCAGCAAAAGGTCAGCATGTATAAAGCATCTCCGCCGTGGATGGGAGCTAAGCGATTGTTCAAAAAACACGCATGTTACTTGAGCATTTGCCTGCTCGTTGCACCGCTGGTCGCGACAGCCGAAGACCTGTTGGTGGTGTCGCCGGCCCCGGTGCAATTGGCGCTCTCGCAATTGTCGACCGTTTGCCCAGGCCCGGCCGGGCAGGTCGATGCGCCTTCCCTGGCGCGTTTGCAGGCGTTTTATCAGCAGCAGGGCGACGTGGTGCTGTGGTCCGAGGGGGATCGCCGCGCCGCATTGCTAGCCCAACTGCAGTTGCTGGCCGACGATGGCCTGGACCCGACTCACTATAGACTGCCCCCGGCGGATGCCACGGGGAACGTGCTGTGCATCGATATCGGTACCAGCCAGCAGTACCTGCAAGCCCTGCAGGACCTGCATTTCGGCCGCTTGCAGCAGTCGCGCTTCGAGCCCGTCTGGCATTCGCAACCGGCCCCGGACCCCGACACCCAATTGCTGGCCATGGCCGAGGCCGGCATGCAGAACGTCGCCCGAGCCTTCGACCAGGCCCGCCCGAGCGCGCCGCTATACCTTGGCCTGCGCAGTGCCTACGCCGCCTTGCGCCAGCAACCGTTGCAGCATTGGGAAGCC
Source organism: Pseudomonas sp. D4002 (assembly GCF_013385665.1). Lineage (NCBI taxonomy): Bacteria > Pseudomonadati > Pseudomonadota > Gammaproteobacteria > Pseudomonadales > Pseudomonadaceae > Pseudomonas > Pseudomonas sp. D4002. Next base: position 389,620 of record NZ_JACAPN010000012.1, on the reverse strand, counting down.
GTGGCCAGCGGCCCGTTGCTGCGCCCGGGCATGGACGATTCGCGGGTGCCGCAACTGGCGCGGCGAATGGTCAATGGCGGCTACCTGAGCGCCACCTCCGCGGGGACGCAATACCGTGGCGAGTTGGTCAACGCGGTCAAGACCTTCCAGCAAAGCCATTCCCTGCAAGCCGACGGCGTGATCGGCCCCGGCACGGTCACCGAGCTGAACATCAGCCCGGCGATTCGCCGCGAACAATTGCGCATCAACCTTGAACGGTTTCGCTGGCTGTCCCGGGACCTGGAACCCGAGGGCGTGCTGGTGAACGTGGCCGCGGCGCAACTGAGCTTCTACCAGGGCGGCGTGCCCGTGTGGCAAACCCGCCTGCAAGTCGGCCGCGCCGACCGCCAGACGCCGCTGCTGAAGTCGCGCATCACCCGGCTGACCCTGAACCCCACCTGGACCATCCCGCCCACCATCATGCGCGAGGACAAGCTGCCGGCGATCCGCCTGAACCCCGAATACCTGCGCCAGCAGAACCTGCAAGTGCTCGACAGCCAGGGCAACCCGCTGGCACCGGAACAGGTCGACTGGTCGCACCCCGGCAACATCCTGCTGCGCCAGGGCGCCGGCCCGCGCAACCCGCTGGGCCGGATCGTGCTGCGCTTTCCCAACCCGTATTCGGTGTACTTGCACGACACGCCGAGCCAGCCGCTGTTCTCCAAGGGCCCGCGGGCCTTCAGTTCGGGATGTGTGAGGGTTGAGCAGCCGCTGCTGTTGCGCGACTTGCTGGTGAGCCCGGCGGAGAAGATCCGCACCGAAGAATTGCTGGCGACGGAAACCACCCACGAGTTCCGGCTCGCGACGCCGGTACCGGTGCTGCTGGGGTATTGGACGGTGCAGGTCGATGGCAAGGGCGCGTTGCTCTACGCGCCGGACATTTACGGGCGCGACCCGGTGTTGATGAAAGCGATGGAGAGTGCGCTCTAGGCGCTTAGCTGAGCGTTGATCATCGTCAGCGCCTCATGGGGAGACAAGCGCGCCGTATCGACGGTCAATGGCGACTCGACCCATGGCTCATATTCATGGGCCAGGACGGACTGCCAGGTGGGCGGTGTGAGCCCCGGAATGTCGCTGGTGCGTGATTCCACGCGACGTTGGTGTTCGTGTGGGTCGGAGCACACCACCTGGATATTCACCAGCGGCTTACCGGCGCTTAGCGCAGTGTCGCTCCACGCCTGACGACTTTCATCCACCGGGTTAACGCAATCGACGACAACCGTGTGGCCCAGCAACAGGTTGCTCAACGCCAGCGCATTGGCCACCTGGTAACCGCTGCTGCCCACACCTTGCTCCAGTACCCCTGCATCGCGGATGGCCTGCTCGATGGTGTCGATGCGCAGATACACGGCGCCGGATTGGCCGGCAAGGGCCTTGGCAATTGTGGTCTTCCCGGTGCCGGGCAGGCCGCTGAACACAATAAGCATGGTCGATCCTTCGAAGGGGTGAGTCGGCTCAGTCTACCGGGCGACTCACTTCAAATAACAGGCGCTGATCCAGTCCGAAGGCTTGGGCGCGAGTTGTTCGGCCACTGGCAGATACCGGGCGTCCAACTGCGCCGCCAGCCAGTACAGCGTATTGCTGCTTTTCGGGTTCCATTCGCCGCTGTAGCCAGGCTCACCTACGCGGGCCCGGTCCCGGTCGAACTGCACGTGGGTATGCACGAACTCTTCGTGGCTGCGCTGGCCTTTGGCATACGGCGCAAGCCAGTCCAGTGCTTCGCTCAGCGAGCCGCCGTGGGGCGCGGTGACGTCCAGCCAGTTGCCGCCAATGCCGTAGGGCTTGGCCGCCAATGCGGCCTGCACCAGCGGCTCCAGGTCGTAGACCACATAGTGCAGGGCGTCACGGTCCTGGAAGTCGCTCACCGAGCCGTCGGGCAGTACGTTGTCGTTGATCTGTTGCCGGAACAGCTGGAAGGCCTGTTCGAGCATCTCGCGGTCGCCCAGTGCGGCGGCGGCCACCGTGACCAGTTTTACGCGGTGGCTCTGCCAGTTATTGGTGTTGGTGGCTTTCTTTTCGCCGTGGAACTGCTTGATGCGCTCGATATAGCCATTGCCCAGGTTGGTCAGCAGCGCGCGGGTGGCGTCGCGGGTCTGGGGGCGAAGGTCGCTGGCGGTGAGGGCGTAGGCGCTGATCAGCATGTCGAGGTTGGTTTCGTCGATCGGGTTGAAGTCCGGCTGGTAGGTGCTGGCCCACGCGCTCAGGTAGTCATCCACTTGCTTGAGGTAGCGCGTGTCACGGCTCATGCGCCAGGCCAGGGCCGCCTGGCGCATGACTGGCCAATCCTTCTCGGCGGCGATGCTTTGCTCGCGGATGCCGTGGTTCGGCAGGGTACCTTCGGTGTGCAGATGGGGCAGGGCGTCGGGCTGGTCGCCGAGGTGGCGCTGGGCGGCAGCCAGCAGCGATTTGGAGGTCGGATTCGAGGTGGCGGGCTGGCAGGCACTCAGGACCTGGGGCGCGGCAAAGGCGGCGTTGGCGAACGCGGCGAGCAGCGCGGCGAGGGCCACGGTTTTCAGAGAGCGTTGTAGCATGCAGTTTCTCGGTGTTGGATTGACCGGGTCGGGGCGCAGCCACGCTACCATGCCCGTGATGGGAATTTGATGAAATACCCGCCAGCCCCCTATCCTAGCCCGCCAAGCCCGGTCGAGAACAGGACGCCCCATGACTTTGCAGTTCGTGAAGATGCACGCCCACGGTGATGATTTCATCGTGATCGACCGGCGCGGCCAGGATGACCCGATCACCGCTGAAATCGCCCGCCGCCTGGGTGACCGTCATCGCGGCATCGGCTTCAATCAATTGGCCGTGGTGCTCGACTGCACTGACGCGGCCGCCCGTATCAAATTCTGGAACCCCAACGGCACCCCGCTCGACACCTGCGGCAGCGCCACCCGCGGGGTTGCAGACATGCTGATGCGCGAAGCCGGCACTGCCACCCTCGTGCTGCGAACCAACCGGGGGCTGCTGACCTGCGTGCGCGAATCGGCGCAGCGGGTGTCGGTGGACATGGGGCGGCCGTCAGTGGGCTGGGAAGCTATTCCGCTAGCGCAAGCGATGGACACCGAACGCTTGCCGCTGGAGGGCAACCCGGCGGCGTGCAGCATGGGCAACCCGCACTGCACCTTCTTTGTCGATGACCTGGCGACGGTCGATATTGCAGCGGTTGGCCCGTCGCTGGAAACCCACCCGTTGTTCCCCAACAAGACCAATGTGCATTTCGTGCAGGTACTCGACCGGGGTCATATCCGCCTGCGCATCTGGGAACGGGGCGGCGGTATCCCGCAGGGCTCGGGTTCGTGCTGTTGTGGCGCGGTGGTCAACGGGATTCGTCGTGGGCTGCTGGATGACACCGTCGACGTGCAATGCGATGGCGGTACCGTGACGGTGCATTGGGATGGGCGTGGCGGCGTGGTGTTGACGGGGGCTGTCCAAACCGTTGTTCACGGCACTGTGGCTGCCGCGCTCATGGGTGGCGCAATGGAAAGTGCACACTGAAGGTGGTGCCCCGGTCCGGGTTTGAGCTCACCGAAACACCTCCATCATGGGCCTTGGCAATTTCCCGCACGATAAACAGCCCCAGGCCAACGCTACGCACCTCACTGTCCTGCTCCGTGCCTCGGGTCATGGGCTCAAACAAGCCAGCCATCAACGCTTCGGGAATCGCCGGGCCGTGGTTATGCACCGAGAGCCGGCTCTCTTGCGCGTCCTGGTGCGAGGTGATGGTAATCGGCTGTTGCAGGTCGCCGTACGCCACGCTGTTGGCCACCAGGTTGCCGATGATTTGTTGTATGCGGTCGGCATCCAGGAACGTGCGGGCGCTGCCCGTGGCGTGATGTTCGAGGGTCGCCGTGGGGAATGCCACTTGCAACTCGTCGAGACTGTCACGGGTGACGGCGTGCAGGTCGAGTGCTACGGGATTGATGCTGATGCCCTGGCCGACTCTGGCCTGGGTGAAGTCCAGCAAGTCGGCGATCATCCGCTGCGCCCGTTCGGTGGACAGGCCGATATGCCCCAGGAGTTGGCGCTCCTTGGGGCTGCGCTCGCCACGGGCGAGGAACTCCGAGGCCATCTTGATCGCGGTCAGCGGGTTCTTCAGGTCATGGCTGACAATCGCGACCATCTGTTCGGCAAACAGCGCCCGGCGCTGGGCGATTTCATAGGCGCTGCTCAGTTCGGCCTGGGCCTGCTGCAGCGCGACTTCAGTGGCGGTCTTTTCCTGCAACAAGGCTTCAGCCAGTTTGCGGGCATTGAGCAGTTCACGCTCGTACTTGTCGCGGTCGGTGGTGCCGAAGAGGGCCAGTTCGTTATAGGCAATGCCGGCATGTTCGTACCTGACGCCGTTGAGCAATACCGTGACGGTGCGCCGGTCACGGTGCAGCAGGTCGAGTTTTACTTCAGCGATGGAGCCCTGCATTTTCATCAGCGGCCCCAGGTGCGTCTGATGGAAGATCCGCCCGCCCATCGTCAGCAAGTCCTGGAACCGTCGTTCTTTCAACTCATCGATGCTGAAGCCGGTCCAGTCGCTGAAGCACTGGTTGGCCTGCACGATGGTGCCGTCTTCCCGGGTAACCACCAAGGCGCAGGGCGCGCCGTCGAACAAACGTTGAGGATCCGGCAACGACAGGTTATCGACTGGCATCGGCACCTACCCATGGCAACAGGAAACTGTCCATGGTCGCTGAGCAGGCCCCAGGTGCACTCATGTGCGGGCAATGCCCCACGTTATCGACCAGGCAATACGTGCTGGCGGGCAACGCCGCGTGCAGGTATTCACCCACGCAGACCGGTGCGATCAAGTCGTCGGTGGATTGCAGAATCAGGGTGGGGGTCATCAGGCCCGCGATGTCCTGGCGGTTGTCCGACAGGAAGGTTACCCGTGCGAAGCGCTTGGCGATGTCCGGCTCGGTGCGGCAGAAACTGTTGGTCAGTTCTTCGCCGAGGGCAGGTTGCCCGGGTGCGCCCATGATTACCGGGGCCATGGTGCTGGACCAGCCGAGGTAATTGCTGTCGAGGGTATCGAGCAACGAATGGATATCGTCGAGGGTGAACCCGCCCGTGTAGTCACCGGAATCGATATAGCACGGCGAAGGACCGATCATCACATGGGCGGCGATTGTTCCGGGCGCCTGGCGATCGGCCAGGGCGCCGATCATCGCGCTGACGGAGTGCCCCACCAGCACCACCGGGCCCACGGCGTATTCATCAACAATCTCGCCCAAGTCATGGGCGTAGCCGGCGAGTGAGCTGTATTTTTCGCTGTCGTACGCGCCCAGGTCGGACTGGCCAGCCCCCACCAGGTCATACAGCACCACACGGAAACGCCCGGTGAAATGAGGAAACAGATAATTCCACATGGTTTGATCACACCCGAAGCCATGGGAGAAAACCAGGGTCGAGGGACCGCTGCCATACACCCTGACATTGTTGCGCTGCTGAAGGTCCATGGCGTTCTCGTGTAGGGCGTGTGTGGGGGTGGCGTAAGTCTAGATAGTCGGTGGCGTCGGGTCACCTGTTTATAGCGTCGATAGGGTAAAGTCGGCCGATTCAGGATGAAACTTCAGGTAACAAAACATGATGGTGTTCCTACGGCGATGTGTCTTGGGCTTGCTACTGATCGTTTCCGGCTCGCAGGTGTGGGCCGATACCGTTCCCCCGGCGCCGGTCACGGTTGCGCTGGACCAGCGCGTGATCGACCTGACCCACACCTTCGACGCCGCCACTCAATCGCGCATGACCGCGCAACTCGCCGGCCTGGAACAACGCAAGGGCGCACAGGTGGCAGTGATGCTGCTGCCGAGCACCCAGGGCGTGGGCATCGAGGACTTCGCCAACCAACTGTTCCGTGCCTGGAAACTGGGGCGCAAGGACGTCAACGACGGCATCCTGCTGCTGGTGGCGAAGGACGATCGCAAGGTTAGGATCGAAGTCGGTTACGGCCTGGAGGGCGTGGTCACCGACCTGCTGGCCCACCGCATCATCGAGGAACACATCACCCCGGCGTTTCGCCAGGGCGATTACGCAGGCGGCGTGCAGCAGGCGGTGGACGACCTGACGCTGCTGGTGGACGGCGGCAACTTGCCCGAGGTGGCCAAGGCCGGTTTTCCGCCTGAAGCGTATGCGGTACTCCTGGCATTCATGTTTGGCGGGGTGGTCGGGGTATTGATGGGCGCCGAAAAACTCCCTTGGCGCCGGGCCCTGATGGCGGTGGTCGTTGTCACCGTGGTGCTGGTCGCGGTTGCGGGCGGCAAGGACTGGCCGGTCTATTTGCTGTTGCTGCCCCTGTGCATGCTGATCGGTGGCGCTACTTTCGGCGCGTTGTGGCAGGCGAGGGCGGCGTTTTACACCGTGCTGGTGCTGTTGGGCTATATCGCCGGCGTGCTGCTGACCGATAACTTCGTGCGCGAGATATCCCTTATTCACTGGCTGGCTTATCCATTCGCAGGGTTGCTGGTCCTGGGCCTGTATCTCGGCCTGTTCCTGGTGATGAAGAGCATGTGGCAAGAGAGCCAGGTGGGCTTTATCGCGCGGCTGTTGGCGGTGCTGGTGTTGTACGGGGTCGCTGGGGCATTGATTGACAAGGGCGCCACGGGATGGCTGCTGGCGTTTCCATTCGCTTCGTTCGCGGCGCTGTTCATCTTTGCCCACGGTATCAGCGGCGGGTCGGGGTCGGGGTCTGGTGGGGGCTCCAGCTCCTCCGGTTCGAGTTCCAGTTCCAGCAGCAGCTCATCGGGTGGTGGTGGTTCCAGTGGTGGGGGTGGGGCGTCGGGGAGTTGGTAAGCCTCCCCCGGAAGCTAGGCGGGCTTGTACGCAACCCAGCCCTTGAAGCTGAAGCCCGCGTAGAACAGTTCCACACCTTCGAAGCCTGCCTCCCGTAGCAGCGCTTCATCGTCGTTGGGTGACAGCACCGGCAAGTGGCTGCTGATGGCGGCAACCGCCCGCTGGGCATCTTCAGCCGGTACGCCGGAATCCACGGCATAGGCTGCATAACGCTTCAGCCAGCGCGCTTTTTCCTCTGGCGACGACTGCGGGAAGCTGTGATGCGCCGCAATCAAAGGCGCGCCCGGCGACAAGCGCCGCCACAGTTCTTTCAGGGTGTGCAGACGCTCTTCGGCCGGGATGAAATGCAAGGTCAGCAAGGACGTGGCGGCATCGAACGGCCCCTCGGGCGCGGTATCGATATAGCCTTCATGCAACTGCACCCGGGCCATCAGCGGACCCAAGGTGGCCTCGGCCAGCTTCAGCATCTCGGCAGACGGGTCCACCCCCACAAACTGCCACTCGGGCTGGCTGTCGGCAAACTTCTTCAACTCCAGGCCGCCGCCTGCACCGAGTACCAATACCTTGCCGGTGGCTGGGACGCTTTCGCGCAGCAACAGGGTGGTCATGCGCTGCAGGGACTCGAAACCCGGTACCAGCCTCACCGGGCCTTCGGCGTAGCGGGCAACAGCGTCGGGGTCTGAAAACCAGGTCATTGCTGGCTCCTGTTGGCGGGGGAAGCGATAACCCTACTGGGGCGAATTCAGGCTGGCAATTGCAGAGATGTGCAGTTGTGTTAAAACGTTGCCTTTGCTGATTTTGAGAGTACCCCTCGAATGCTCCCCGACATGCTTATCCGCGATGCACGACCTGAAGACGCGTTATGCATTGGCGTGCTGGGCATGCAGGTTTTTCTCGATACCTACGCCACCGAAGGCATTCGCGACTCAATCGCCGCCGAGGCGCTGCAAGCGTTTTCGCCCCAGACGATTTCCGCGCTGATCGCCCAGCCGGGCACGGCCATCATCGTCGCTGAAGCCAATGGGCATCTGGTGGGGTTTGCCCAAGTGGCGATGGACACCGGCCATGCGCTGATCTCAACCCCGAAGGCGGCGGAGTTGCAGCGGCTCTACATCCAGGAACGGTTTACCGGACTCGGACTCGGCTACCGTTTGCTGCAAGCGGCTGAACAGCGCGCAGGGCAGGGTGGCGCTTCTTTGTTGTGGGCGACGGTGTGGGTCGGCAACGAGCGGGCGCTGGGTTTTTATCCGCGTCGTGGTTATGAGTTGCTGGGAGCGCCGACCTACACGTTTCAGAATGAGAGCCATGAAAATCGGCTGTTTGGTAAAAGACTTCAGTCTTAACGCGTGAGCAATTGCACTTAAGAAAATCGAAATAATGTCGATATGATGTCATCGCTCACAAGGACCGTTTATCCGATGAAAGTGTTAAAGCTCGCCGTTGCCTGTGTATTCCCGCTGCTCGGCGCCTGTTCCGACTACCACTACAAGAACTACCAAGGCGATTGGGCCCCGGAAAAAATGCAACCGGTCGACCTCTCCGACAACCACCCGAATGCAGCGCTGGTGTACTTCGAAACGTTCCGGGTACGTGAACTGGGCGTGCCGTTTCACCGCTTGGTGTTGGCCACGGAAGTAGACGGCGTTGCGCTCCCGGGCGCCGGTCGACGTTCAATCCTTGATGTGTCCGGTGAACAGGCGCTCAAGTTGGCTCCGGGCAAGCATTCATTGCGCTGGTGCAACGTGTCGATGAACGCCTTGGGCACCGGCGGCGCCTTCTGCAACAAAGGCGCCGATGATGTGGTGTTTGCCGGGGGCCAGCGGTATGTCGTGACCTTCCGCATGACCGCCAGCACCAAGGGCTACCCGGGTGCCTACAGCGTGGAGTACCGCACGTACTCGACGATCAAGAACCTGGATACTCAGGAAGTCATTTTTCCGTTGGAAGGACAGGGTGATGGCTGAGCGCCTCGCACTGGAGAAGTTGGCTTATCTGGAGTTCCTGCGCCTTCTTGAGGCGAGTCATTTTGAATCGCAGCGCACCGGCCAAGCGTTCTACAACCACTTCGACTTGCACCGGCTTTCGGATCAACAAGCGCTAGCTGGGTTGTATGCGGCGGATGGGCGTCAGGCGATAAAGCTGATTGAGCGTATGTTCGACATCGAGTGAAGTAAGTTCCTCAGAGCATTTTGCTCAGGAACACCCGGCTGCTGCCTTCCGGGTCGCACGGGATTTCACCAAACCGCACCCAGCCATTCTTCTCGTAAAACTCCGGGGCCTGGAAACTGAGGGTGTACAGCATCGCCGAGCGGCAGCCACGATGACGGGCTTCGTCTTCGAATGCTTTCAGCAGCGTTGTGCCCAGGCCTGAGCCACGCAGGGCCTCGGGCAGATAAAACAGGTCGAGAAAGGCCATGCCGAGGCTGGTTTTTCCGGTGATGCCGCCGAGGGTTTCACCGGTGTCGGGATCCTTGATCAGCACCGTCAACGGACGTCGGTCATTGGACCCGGTGACGTGCTCGTTGAAGGCGGCGAGGCCGCTGCCCAGGAGCTGCTCGGCTTTGGCGTCTGGCTGGTCGCCGACCTCAATCAGATGCGGCTTCATAGATCCATCACCATCTCATGCCACGCCATCCCGCCATGGTCCGACGCCGACGGCTGCACATAGCGATAGCCCATGCGCTTATACAGCTCCACATGGCGGTCCTTGCACATCAGGTGAATGGTCTTCTTGCCCATCGCCTGCATGCGCTGCACGAACTCCGTCATCAAGCGCGTGGAGTAGCCCTTGCCTTGCTGGGCGGGATCCACCACCACCGACATGATCACCACATTCGGCGCATCGGCTGAATGCCCGACCAACTCCTTGAAGGCCTCATCCGACATCACCACTTCATCGGCGCAACCGCAGTTGATGAAACCGACCACAACACCATCCGCCTCCAGGATCAGAAAGCCTTGCGGGTACAGCGCAATGCGCGTGGCGATCTTTTCCAGGGTCGCGGCTTCGTCGCCTTCGTAGGCGGTGATTTCGATTTCGTAGCAACGGTTGGCGTCGGCGGGGTTGGCGTTACGGAAGGTGAGGGCGGGCATTGGGTTACCGGAGAAGTTGAACGACGGCCCCCATGATAAAGAAAGAACACCCCGACAGCACCGCCGAACACAAACCCCACTCACACCACCGACCCCCTGTGGGAGCCGTCGAGCTTTAGCGAGGCCGCGATGGCGGCCTTCCTGGCACCACCAATATTCGCCAAGCCGGATAACTGGAAAACCCGCAAATGCGGGTTTTCTCGTAACTGAGCCAGGCTCTATTAAACCCCACCCACCAACTTCCCCCCCTCCAACCGACGCTTATACGCACTGTCCCGACTCGCCAACCAGAAATACAACGGCGACGTCACCACCAACCCCACCAACCAGGACAAATCCGCCCCGTTGATATGCGCCGAAATCGGCCCGACATACAGCGGCGTATTCATAAACGGAATCTGCACCACAATCCCCACCGCATAGGCCACCAGCGCCTGAGGGTTGTACCGCCCGTAGATCCCTCCATCCACGCGAAAGATCGAACCGATGTCGTACTTGCCCTTATGGATCGCGTAGAAGTCGATCAGGTTGATCGCCGTCCACGGCACCAGCACCACCAGCAGCACCAGCACCATGTCCACGAAGTGCCCGATAAAATCCTTTGACGCAAACACCGCCGCAATCGAGCACGCCGCCAGCACCAGCACCGAGATCACGGCACGCGCCTTGGCGGTCGGGATCCAGCGGTAGGCAAAGGTCTGTACCAGGGTGATCAATGACAGCACGGCGCCGTACAGGTTAAGTGCGTTATGGCTGATCACGCTGAGCAGGAACAGCAACAGCATCAGCGGGCCAATGGAGCCGGTCGCCAGTTTGACCGCGTCCATGGTGTCCATGCCCACCGGCGTAGCCAGTACCGCAACCGCACCAAAGATGAACGACAGGCTGGAACCGAGCACGGTGCCCAGATAGGTGGTCCAGAAGGTCGACGCCACCGGCACATCCGCCGGCAGGTAGCGCGAATAGTCCGAAACGTACGGCGCAAACGCGATTTGCCACAGCGCGGCCAGCGACACGGTGGCCAGCCAGCCGGAGATGTTGAAGTTACCGCGTGTCAGGAAGTCGGCCGTCTGCACATGGGTGAAGATGTAGCCGAAACCCAGCACGATGCCCGCGCCCAGCACCCAGGTGCCGATGCGGTTGAGGACGTGGATGAAGCGGTAGCCGATGATGCCGATGATCCCCGAGCCGATGGCGCCGATGACGATGCCGACCGGTACCGGGATCACGTCGACGACGCCGTGCAGGGATTTGCCCGCCAATACGATGTTGGAGGCGAAGAAGCCGATGTACATCACGCCGGCGATCACCACCACCAGCAGTGCGCCAAGGGAGCCGAACTGGGCGCGGCTCTGGATCATTTGCGGGATGCCCATCTGCGGGCCCTGGGCCGAGTGCAGCGCCATCAGCACGCCGCCGACGAGGTGGCCGACGAGGATGGCGATGATGCCCCACACCAGGTTCAGGCCGAACAGTTGCACGGCCAGCGCGCCTGTGACGATGGGCAACGGCGCGATGTTGCCGCCGAACCACAGGGTGAACAGGTCTCTTACCTTTCCGTGGCGATCTTCCGGGGGCACGTATCCAATCGTGTGTTTTTCGATAAGCGGGGCGGAGGATGTTGCAGTGGTAACCATGACGAGCTCCAAGGCAAGGTGAGTACGTTGACGTACTTCGCTGGGCGGCGCGTGTGCGTCGCTTTTGTTGTTGGAGTGATCATGTGCAATGGTCACAGGGAGGTAAATTAGTAAGTTTGTTGCTATAGACCTTAAAAATAATATCTCGCGGGGTTTTTTGCTCCGGTATGTTGCATGCACTTGAATCAGTGTGAAAAAGCCGATTTTCACGCACTTGTTTGGGGCGAAATCCCACGTTTATGGAGGTCCCGATGGCTGCCTATAACCTGCGCCAGCTCAGATATTTTGTAACCACGGCCGAGTGCGGCAGCGTGGCAGAGGCCTCGCGCAAGCTCTATATCGCGCAACCGTCGGTGTCGACGGCCATCAAGCAGTTGGAAGACAGCTTCGGTGTGCAGCTGTTTATCCGCCATCACGCCCAAGGGGTGTCGCTGACGCCAAGCGGTGCGCGGTTCTATCGTAAAGCCCTGGAGCTGCTGCGGGTGGCCCATGAGTTTGAGCAGAACGCCCTGGCAGACAATGACGTGGTGGCGGGGCAGATCGATATCGGTTGCTTCGAAACCGTGGCACCGCTGTATTTGCCGCGGTTGATTGCCGGTTTCCGGGAGCGTTGGCCGGGGGTGGAAATCCGCCTGCGCGATGGCGAACAACAGGAACTGGTGCAGGCGCTGACGGCCGGCAGTATCGATGTGGCGATGCTGTTTGAGCATGACCTGGGCAGCGCCATCGAGACCACGCCGCTGATGCCGCCGCAGCAACCCTATGCGTTGCTGCCGGCGGATCACCGGTTTGCGCAGCAGGCCAAGGTGTCGTTGGCGGACTTGGTGCTGGAACCGATGATTTTGCTGGATGTGCTGCCGAGCCGGACGTACTTCGTGAGCATCTTTGAAGAGCGTGGGCTGACGCCGAATATTGTCTTCAGTTCGCCGTCGATCGAGATGGTGCGGGGGATGGTGGGGCGCGGGTTCGGGTTTTCGATCCTGGTGACCAAGCCGTTTTCGCCGTATTCCTATGACGGGCAGAAGCTGGTGTGCGTGCCGTTGGCGGAGACGGTGACGGGGTCGGGGTTGTCGGCGGTGTGGTTGCGGCGGGCGCCGTTGACCAAGCCGGTGCAGTTGTTTGTGGAGTATTGCCGGGAAGAGCTGGCGCGGTTGTTAGGTTAGACACAGAACTAAAATGTGGGAGCGGGCTTGCTCGCGAAAGCGGTGGATCAGTCAATACATCGGGTGACTGTCGCACCGCATTCGCGAGCAAGCCCGCTCCCACATTTGGCCCGCGTTTCAGGCGCGAATCGAGTCGAGCATGCGCAACAACATGGCATCGCAAGCCTTCAGTTGCGCAACACTCACAAACTCATCCGGCTTATGCCCCTGGTCCATGCTCCCAGGCCCGCACACCACCGTCGGAATGCCCGCCGCATCAAACAACCCACCCTCGGTCCCGAACGCCACGGTTCCAAATTCCCGCGAGCCGCAAAACGCCGCAATCAGCTCCGCCGCCTGGCTGCGCTGGTCGGTGGCCAGCCCCGGGTACGCCGACAACTCACTGAAGCGAATCGCACTCTGCCGGCTCACCGCCTGCATCCGCGGCAACACCTGCTGCATCGCATAGGCTTGCAGCTCCTCGGCCACTTCACCCGGGTCCATCGAGGGCAGGGCGCGCACTTCAAAGTCAAAACGGCAATCGGCAGGCACGATATTCAACGCCTTGCCCCCGGAGATCACCCCGGTTTGCACGGTGCTGAACGGCGGGTCAAAGCGCTCGTCCTGATGCACCTTGAGGCGCTGGCCGATTCGCCCCAGCTCACCAATCAACTCGGCCGCATACTCGATCGCATTCACGCCCTGGGGCGCATACGCCGAATGGCAGGCCTCGCCATGCACTTCACAGCGCATGGCGAGCTTGCCTTTATGGCCCAGCACCGGCTTCAACTCGGTGGGCTCGCCGATAATGCACAGCACCGGTTTCACCGGCCATTGTTCCAGCACCTTGAGCAACGAACGCACCCCAAGGCAGCCGACTTCCTCGTCGTAGGACAGGGCGATGTGCACCGGCATGCGCAAGTCTGCGCTTGCCAAGGCCGGCACCAGCGCCAGTACACAGGCGATGTAGCCCTTCATGTCCGCAGTGCCCCGGCCAAACAGCTTGCCGTCGCGTTCGGTCAACTCAAACGGCGGCAACGTCCACGGCTGGCCATCCACCGGCACCACATCGGTGTGCCCCGACAGCACAATCCCGGGCACATTCGCCGGGCCGAGGGTGGCGAACAGATTGGCCTTGCTGCGCTCATCGTTGTAGATCAACTCGCAAGGCACGCCGAACCCTGCCAGGTAATCGCGCACGAACTCGATCAGCTTCAGGTTGGATTCGCGGCTGGTGGTATCAAACCCCACCAGCGCTTGCAGCAGTTCCCGGCTGGTGCTCATCGGTCGTCTCCGGCCACGCCGTAGCCAGGGGAGCGGTCCGGGGCGAGGGCGCGGTCGATGTAGTCCTGCACCTGTGGACGGTAGGCGTCCCAGAGCTTTTGCAGCTCGGCGATCGGCTGCTCGTCGGCCCAATCCACCCGCAGGTTGATGATCGGCCAGGTCAGCTCGCCCACCACCACCAGCGCGGCGGAATGCACCGGCCCGGCTTCGCCCCCGGCGGCAATGGCCGCATGCATCGCGGCCAGCAGGCGGTCTGCCAGTTGGCCTTCGCCTTGCTCGAAGGCCTTGACCATCGCCTCGATCACCGCGCGGTCGGCGAGCATATTGCCGGCGGCCACGCACTGTTCGCCCGACACCGCATTGTGGGTGCCAAGGGTTTCGTTGCCGCTGAAATGCACCGTGCGCCCGAGGTGATCAATCGCCGTCAGTTGCCGGTATTGGCTGTAGCCGTTGCGGGTCAGGGCCTTGTCTACGGCATCGGCAGGGGCAAGGCCTTGCTCCAATAGATCGAGTACGTCCGGGCCCAGGGCGGGCAGGGTGATGTTCTGGGTCGAGACCGCACCCACGCCGGGCCGCAGCCATGGGCAGCGGGCGCCTACGGCGATGCTCGATGAGCTGATGGCAATGCCCATCTGGCCGGTTTCCGCGCAGCGGGCGACGATTGAAAAGGTCATGTCGTGCCTCCTTGGGTTACTCGGGGATAACTGCAATCACGTCGATTTCCATCAGCCACTGTGGCTGGCCCAGGGCCGAAACCACCAACCCGGTGGAGATCGGGAACACGCCCTTGAGCCACTTGCCGACTTCCTGGTACACCGGCTCGCGGTAGCGCGGGTCGATCAGGTAGGTGGTGGTCTTGACGATGTGGCTCAGGTCGCTGCCGGCCTCTTCCAGCAGTTGCTTGACGTTTTTCATTGCCTGTTCGGCTTGCGCGCGCGGGTCGCCAAGGCCGATCAGGTTGCCGTCGAAATCGGTGCCCACCTGGCCCCGTACATACACCGTGTTGCCGGCGCGTACGGCCTGGCACAGGTCATTGTCCAGGCTCTGGTTAGGGTAGGTTTCCTTGGTGTTGAACATGCGGATGCGAGTGTGAGTAGGCATCAAAAAAACTCCAGAAAAAAGTGATCAGGCGCTGACAGGTGAGGTGTGAACAACCGGTGTGGGTTCGCGGTACTCAAGGTATTGACGCTGGATGGCGATATGGTCGGCCACGTACTTGGCGTCATGCCACACCCCCCAGATAAACGACGAGCCCCGGCGCGACTGCCATGGCAAACCGAGGAAGTAGATGCCCGACTCGCTGGCCACGCCGCGCTGGTGCTGCGGCTTGCCGGCGGCGTCAAATGCATCGACCTTCAGCCAGCTGTAATCCACGGCAAACCCGGTGGCCCAGATGATTGAAGTGATACCGGCCTTGGCCAGGTCCAGTTCCAGGATCGGGTGCTTGATGCACTCGGCATCGGGAAACACACGACGCGCTTCGGGCTCTGGCGGCAGGTCGAGGCCGTTGCGCTCGATATAGGCATCCGCCGCATCCAGCAGGGCCAGGTAGTTCTCATCGCCGCGGGCCAGGTTTTCCACCAGGTTGGGCTGGAAGCTCGCAACGCTGCCGTTGAAGGATTGGGTCAGGCCGACCAGGGTCATGCCTTGTTGGGCCAGCTCGCGGAAGTCGATGGTCTTGCCGCCGTGGGCGCCGCTCACCGCAATGGTCACGTGCTCGCGGCCGGGTTTCATCGCGGCCTGGTCCCACTCACCCAACACGCCCAGCCACCAGCAGAAATCGCGGTTGCGATAGGCACGCGGTGGGCGGTCGTGAGCACCCACCGACAGGTACACCTGGCGCCCGGAGCGTTGCAGTTCGTCGGCGATCTGCACCCCGGAGGAGCCCGCCCCCACCACCAGCACCGCGCCGGCCGGCAGTTGCGCGGGGTTGCGGTAGTCGGCGGAGTGGATCTGGTGCAGCGCGCTGTCTTGAGGCGCAATTGCCGGAATCACCGGCTTCTGGAACGGCCCGGTGGCCGCCACCACGCGGTTGGCTTCGATCACGCCTTCGCTGGTGTGGATGGTGAAGCCTGGGCGACCGACATTGCGCACCACCGAGGTCACGTCGACGCCGGTACGAATCGGTGCATTGAACTTGCGTGCATAGGCTTCGAAGTAGTCCGCCACACGCTCTTTCGGCGCAAAGCCATCGGGGGCGACGTTATCGAAAGCCAGGCCCGGAAAACGGTCATGCCAGGCCGGGCCGTTGGCGACCAGCGAGTCCCAGCGGCCGGTGCGCCAGCGCTCGGCGATACGGCTGCGCTCCAGCACCAGGTGCGGCACGCCTTGCTTGCTCAGGTGCTCGCTCATGGCAACGCCAGCCTGACCGGCTCCCACCACCAGCGTGTCTGTTTTTGTTATTGCTTGAGTCATGTGTCTGTCCTTGCGTAATGCAGTTGGATTCAGCTTGGGCATGGCTTCAAGGCTAGGGGGAGGGCGGTTTTTAATAAAATATTATTAAGCTGGGAAGTGAGCATAAATATCGGATGCAGGCTCACCCTATCGGGTGATTTCGAGGATGGAGCGGGTGTGCAACCATCCTTGCAGTTCTTTCAGCGAGTGTTTGAAGTGGAAAACGACCGGCTTTCTTCTGCGCAATGGTTCGAACAGATGGCCCGGGTGACCGATAGCATCGGGCAATCGGGGTTCGCCGCGACCTTGTTCGAGGCTCTCGGTTATCTCCAGCCGATCCAGGCCACCACGCTGTATTTCTACCCGCGCGGCGGTATGCCCAGTGCGCTGTTCGAGCTGGACGGGCCATGGTTGCCACAAGGCAATGTGCGCCAGTACCTGTCGGGGTTTTATCTGCTCGACCCGTTTTACGGGGCCTGTGTGGAGGGCGTCAGCTCCGGGTGTTACGAGCTGGCCGAGGTCGCCCCCGATCACTTCGAGCTCAGCGAATACTTCCAGTCGTTTTACCGGCACTCCCATCTGGAGGATGAGCTGAACTACATTCTGCAGTCGAGCAACGGCTCGAGCCTGGCGGTGTCGCTGGCCTTTACGCAAAAGCTCGACGCCACCACCACCGGGCAATTCAAACGCATCGCGGCGTGGGTGCTGGCGGTGCTGGGCAAGCATTTCGTTGGCCTGGATGCCCAGGGGGCGCGTTTTGAAAACCTGCTGGAGCAGCGCATTCACTCGGCGCTGAACAACTTCGGCTCGTCGATATTGACCGAGCGGGAATGCCGGATCGCCCAACTGATCCTGCGCGGGCATTCCACCCGTTCGCTGGCCGAACGCCTCGATGTCTCGGAAGACACCATCAAGTCCCACCGCAAGCACATCTACACCAAGCTCGATATCGGCGCGCAATCGGAACTGTTTGCCCTGTTTATCGATTCGCTGGCCGAAGCCCAGGGCGTCCTGAGCAAAGACCCCCTTGAAAGCTACATGAGCAAGCACCGCTGAGCGGCGTTGCTCGCCCTTGCGTCACTACTAATAAGAGAGAAATACCATGAACGTACCCGCCCAACTGAACCGCCTGACCGAGGACTACCAGAAGTCGGATGCGGCCCACCACATCCATGCATTTGTCGATCAAAAAGCGCTGAATGCCGAAGGCCCGCGGGTGATGGTGCGCGGTGAGGGCCTTTACCTGTGGGACAGCGAAGGCAAGCGTTACCTGGACGGCATGTCGGGCCTGTGGTGCACCCAGCTGGGTTACGGTCGCAGGGACTTGACTGCTGCCGCTGCCGCCCAGATGGACCAGTTGGCGTACTACAACATGTTCTTCCACACCACCCACCCGGCGGTGATCGAGCTGTCGGAGTTGCTCTTCAGCCTGTTGCCGGGCCACTACAGCCACGTGATCTACACCAACTCCGGCTCCGAGGCCAACGAAGTACTGATCCGTACCGTGCGCCGTTACTGGCAAGTGGTAGGCCAGCCGCAGAAAAAAATCATGATCGGGCGCTGGAATGGTTATCACGGCTCCACGCTGGCGGCGTCTGCCCTGGGCGGCATGAAGTTCATGCACGAGATGGGCGGCCTGATTCCCGACGTGGCACACATTGACGAACCCTACTGGTACGCCCATGGCGGCGAGCTGACGCCTGCCGAGTTCGGCCGCCGCTGCGCCTTGCAGCTGGAAGAGAAAATCCTCGAGCTGGGCGCTGAAAACGTCGCCGGGTTTATCGCCGAGCCGTTCCAGGGCGCGGGCGGCATGATCTTCCCGCCGGAAAGCTACTGGCCCGAGATCCAGCGCATTTGCCGGCAATACGATGTGCTGCTGTGTGCCGATGAGGTGATTGGTGGCTTTGGCCGTACCGGCGAATGGTTCGCCCATCAACACTTCGGTTTCGAGCCCGACACCCTGTCCATCGCCAAGGGCCTGACCTCCGGTTACCTGCCGATGGGTGGCCTGGTGCTGAGCAAGCGCGTGGCCGATGCGCTGGTGGAGCGCGGCGGCGTGTTTGCCCACGGGCTGACCTATTCCGGGCACCCGGTGGCGGCGGCGGTGGCGCTGGCCAACCTCAAGGCGCTGCGGGACGAAGGCATCGTGCGCCAGGTGAAGAACGACACCGGACCATACCTGCAAAAAATCCTCCATGAAGTGTTTGGCAATCACCCGGTGATCGGCGAGATCCAGGGCACGGGCTTGCTCGCGGCCTTGCAGTTCGCTGAAGACAAGAGCACCCGCAAGCGCTTCGAGAACGAAAACGACCTGGCCTGGCAGTGCCGCACGTTTGGTTTCGAAGAGGGCGTAATCATTCGCTCGACGCTGGGCCGCATGATCATGGCGCCGGCACTGGTGGCCACGCGCACTGAGCTGGACGAGCTGGTTGAAAAGACCCGCATCGCCGTGGATCGCACCGCACGGATCGCGGGAAAACGCTGAAGTGACCAGCGCGCCACCCCAGGCGAGGGGTGGTGCGCAACCTCCATCAGGCAACGCTGAACGGCATCGATGCCATCGAATGCCGCGACGCCCTGCATCCCCATTTCCAGGAGTCACCCATGAATACAATAACAAACGTGACCGATACACCCGCTCATCAATCCTCACCCAAAGCCGCCTCGTCCCGCCGGTTCCGTCAGCCGCTGGGTCTTATCGGGCTGGTGCTGTTCGGCCTGGCGTACATGGTGCCGCTGGCGGTGTTTACCACCTACGGCCTGGTAACCCAAATGACCAAGGGCCACTTGCCGACCGCCTACATGCTGACTCTCGCCGCCATGCTGCTGACGGCCTACAGCTATGGGCGCATGGTCCAGGTGCATCCCTATTCGGGCTCGGTCTACTCTTACACCCGCAAGGCGTTTGGCGCCTACTTCGGCTTCATCGCCGGGTGGACCCTGTTGCTGGACTACATCTTCCTGCCGTTGCTCAGCTATTTGCTGATCGGCATCTACATGTCCGAGTATTTTCCCGGGGTGCCGACCGCCGTGTGGGTGCTCGGCTCGATTGCCCTGGTGACCACGCTGAACCTGGTGGGCATCGAGTCCATCACCCGGGTCAACTGGATACTCATCGTCGCTCAGTTGGTGTTCATCGTGGTGTTCGTGGCGTTGTCGGTACACACCCTGAGCGAGCAGTCCGCACCCGTGTCGCTGCTGGCGCCATTCCACCATGAAGGCTTCAGCGCGCCGCTGATCATGGCGGGCGCCGCGGTGCTGTGCCTGTCGTTTCTTGGCTTCGATGCGGTATCGACCATGGCCGAGGAAACCCCCAACCCACGCCGCACCATCCCGTTGGCGATCATGGTGGTGTCGCTGTTCGGCGGCCTGCTGTTCCTGCTGGTTTCGTATTTCGCGCAAATGGTGTTCCCGCAATGGAACAGCTTCGTCGACCCGGATGCCGCCTCGGTGGATGTGATGCGCCGGGTGGGCGGCGAACTGCTGGTGACCGCCTTTACCGCAACCTATGTCGCCGGTTGCTTCGCCTCGGCGATGGTCTCCCAGGCCAGTGTGTCGCGGGTGCTGTTCGCCATGGGGCGTGACGGCGCGCTGCCCCGCGTGCTCGGCAAGCTGGTGACGAAAAAGCGCGTGCCCGCCACGGCCATCGTGCTGGTCAGCCTGTTCTCGCTGATTGCCTTGTTCATCACGCTGGATACCGTCGCCAACATGATCAGCTTCGGTGCGCTGTTTGCGTTCTCGGCGGTGAACCTGGCGGTGATCAAGCACTACCTGGTCGACCAGAAGTTGCGCGGTACCAGGAACTACTTGCTGTACGCGGTTGTGCCGGCGCTGGGGTTCCTCAGCACGATCTGGCTATGGAGCAGCCTTTCCAGCCTGTCGTTCACCATCGGCCTGTGCTGGATGGGGCTTGGGCTCCTGTGCCTGCTGGGCATCACGCGGGGGCTGCGCGTGAAGATGCCGGAACTGCAGATCGCCGAGTGAACCCCTCGTCTATCCATCGCCATTCATTGGGAGTACAACGTGTTCGACCTTAACTACTGGCAACAGCGTGTTGCCCGCCAGACGTTCATCAACACCGCCCTGATCGGTGGCCGCTCAGTGAATGCGGCATCCGGGGCGACCTTCGATGCCATTAACCCTGCGACCCAGCAGTTGCTGTCGCGGGTTGCAGCCTGCGGTGACGCAGAAGTCGACCTGGCCGTGCGCAGCGCACGCCAGGCCTTCGAGACCGGCCCCTGGCGACGGATGCCGCCGGTGGAGCGCAAGAAAATTTTGATCAGGCTCTCCGAATTACTGATGACCCACCGCGAGGAACTGGCGCTGCTCGATTCGCTGAACATGGGCAAGCCGGTGATGGACGCCTACAACGTTGACGTGCCCGGCGCCGCCAATGTGTTTGCCTGGTACGGCGAAGCCCTCGACAAACTCTACGATCAAGTCGCGCCCACCGCTCACAACGCGTTGGCAACCATCACGCGTGAAGCACTGGGGGTGATCGCGGCGGTGGTGCCGTGGAACTTCCCGCTCGACATGGCCGCCTGGAAACTCGCGCCGGCGTTGGCGGCCGGTAACAGCGTGGTCTTGAAACCTGCCGAGCAGTCGCCGTTTTCTGCCCTGCGCCTGGCCCAGCTTGCCCTGGAAGCCGGTGTCCCGGAAGGTGTGTTGAATGTAGTGCCCGGCCTCGGCGACAGTGCCGGCAAGGCCCTGGGGCTGCACCCCGACGTGGATTGCCTGGTGTTCACCGGCTCCACTCAGGTGGGCAAATACTTCATGCAGTATTCCGCCCAGTCCAACCTGAAACAGGTGTGGCTGGAGTGTGGCGGCAAGAGCCCGAACCTGGTGTTTGAGGACTGCCAGGACCTGGACCTTGCGGCGGAGAAGGCCGCCTTCGGCATCTTTTTCAACCAGGGCGAAGTGTGTTCGGCCAACTCCCGTCTCTACGTGCAACGCTCCATCCATGACGAATTCGTCGAGCGCCTGATCGCCAAGTCGCGCGCCTGGATGCCGGGTGATCCGCTGGACCCCGGCAGTGCGGCCGGGGCCATTGTCGACAGTCAGCAAACCGCGCGCATCATGCACGCCATCAGCCAGGCCCAAGGGGAGGGCGCCAGGCTGTTGTGCGGTGGCGAACAGTTGGCCATCAATGGCTCCTCCAACTTCATCCAGCCAACCATTTTTGCCGACGTGACCCGCGACATGGCCCTGTCCCGTGATGAAGTGTTCGGCCCGGTGCTTGCGGTGAGCGCCTTCGACACGGAAGGGCAGGCAATCCAGCAGGCCAATGACAGCCTCTACGGCCTGGCGGCCTCGGTATGGAGTGATGACCTCAACCGTGCGCACCGTGTGGCCCGTGCCCTGAATGCCGGGACGGTGTCGGTCAACACCATCGACGCCCTGGATGTGGCGGTGCCGTTCGGTGGTGGCAAGCAATCCGGGTTCGGGCGTGATTTGTCGCTGCACGCTTTTGACAAGTACACGCAGCTGAAAACCACCTGGTTTCAGCTGCGTTGACTCAAGCGGTTATCCGGTCGTGTATTTATGCGTGCGCGGCCGGCACAACTACAGGCAAAATCAGCGCGAACTCAGAGGGCTTTGAACACCATGGTCACTATTCGCGTAATGAGCACTGCCGACTACGACGCCGTGCTCGAACTGATGCAGAAAACGCCTGGCATCTCCCTGCGCGATGCCGACTCCCGCGAGGCCACTGAGCGTTACCTGGAGCGCAATCCAGGCATGAGTTTCGTCGCCGAGGTCGATGGGGGGCTGGTTGGGTGCGTGATGTGCGGGCACGATGGCCGGCGCGGGTATTTGCAGCACTTGCTGGTGCTGCCCGCGTATCGGCGCCAGGGTATTGCGAACGCGTTGGTTGAGCGCTGCCTCACCAGCCTGGCGCAATTGGGCATCCGCAAATGCCACCTGGATGTGTTCAAGACCAACGACAGCGCTGCCCGTTATTGGCAGGGCCAGGGCTGGCAGCTGAGGACCGATATTGATCGCTATTCGTTTACCCGACCGGGTGACGAGAACGCCTGACGTCCATGGAGGGACAGATGCTCGAGATACGACGCGCCACGCTGGAAGATGCACAGGCAGCCTTCGACATTCGCCTGTTGGCCATACGCAGCCAATGCATCGGCGCCTATACGTCCGAGCAGATGATGTTGTGGACGCAAGGCGCAGCCAAGGACGGTTACGACACGCTGATGGACAAGCATTTTTACCTGGGCTGCGTGAACGCTGAACCTGTGGCCACCGGCATGCTGGATCTGGCGAACAACGAAATCGGTGCGCTGTTTGTGCTGCCCGGGTTTACCGGACGCGGGATTGGCAAGCAGATACTGGCGTATCTGGAAGCGTTGGCGCAGGAATTGGGGATCGAGGAAGTGATCCTGGACGCGACGTTGAATGCGGCGGATTTTTATCGGCGGTGTGGGTATGTGGGCGATGAGCAGGCGATCTACCACTCGCCATCGGGGTTGCAGTTGGCCTGTATTCCTATGCGTAAACACCTGCGCCGTTTGCGCTGACACGGAAAAACTGTGGTGAGGGCGCTTGCAGTGGCGAGGGAGCTTGCTCCCGCTGGGTCGCGAAGCGGCCCCAATAAAGCTATCGCAATCTGACTGAAAGAACTCGCTGACCTTCTTGGGGCTGCTGCGCAGCCCAGCGGGAGCAAGCTCCCTCGCCACAGGTCATGTGTCGTCCTGGGTATTGAACTCCGTACGCAAACACCTGATCACCTCGCTCACCGAAGCTCCTTGAACCACCGGCGGCGTAGGGCTCTCACCAAACTCCCGCCAGATAAAAAGCGTCAGCTCCGCACCGTCGGTAGCCTTCTGCTGCGTCCCGAAATCCTGCAACACCCGATAGCGCTCATCCTGCCAGAACAGCGCTTCAACCCATCCATACACCGGTATGAAATGAAAGTGCAGCGGGAAGCCCGGCATATGCCCGAACCGGCTGATGTAAAGCCACTTGGGCTTCAACTGAGCCTCCATGACCCGCTGGGTTTTGGCCAGCAACCCACCCAACTCCGCGAGCGCCGCATCGGGCATCTCGGCCAGTGAGTCAACCGGCGCCTTGGCACCCAGCATCAGGTAGCCCGGCAGTGCGGATGACAGGTGATGATTGAGCAGCCAGTGCTCGGTCTCATGCACAACAAAGGATGGATCGATCTTCATCGACGGGCTTCCATGCGAAGAGGCTTGGCAGAATACCAAGAGTCATCGCCCTGTATCCCGCAAATGCAGCGGATCTGTCTCTATCGCGGCATTCACCTTATAGATACGGTTCATCCATACCTATTCAATGCCGAGAAAACCATGGACCTGACCGCAATCCCCTTTGGCACCACCGACTGGTCGACCCTCGAGCCGGTGATGCATCCCGGCGAAACCGGCAGTGCGTATTGGCGCACTTGCCAGTTCGGTTCAACCCGCGTGCGCATGGTCGAATACAGCGCCGGTTACCTGGCTGATCACTGGTGTTGGCGCGGGCATATCCTGCTGTGCCTGGAAGGTGAGCTGCACACCGAGCTGGAGGATGGCCGGCAGTTCACGCTGACTGCCGGGATGAGTTATCAGGTGGGCAATGACATGGAGGGGCATCGTTCCTCCACTGCCATTGGCGCAAAGTTATTTGTGGTCGATTGACGTTCCATCGCCCTTCAACCCTTGCGATAAACCCCCGCCAACTCCCGCGCCAGCCCAATGAAATTCTGCAACGGCGTCGACGGATTGAACGCGCGCCGCACCAGGGTGATCGGTGCCAGCAACCTTGGCCGTGCATCGCTGATCCGGCAGTACACCACGCTTTCGCGATGCACGTCGCGCATCGACGCCGGCACCACCGAGATGCCTTCGCCGGCGGCCACCAGGCTGACGTTGGTCAGCATGCGCTCCACTTCAAAGGCAATCTTCGGCTCGAAGCCGGCGTTCTGGCAGGCCTTGATCAGGTTGGCGTACATCCCCGGCGCGCCGGGGCGGCGGACCAGGATGAAGCGTTCGTCCTTGAGGTCGGCCATGGTGATTTTTGGCTCGGCGCCCTTGAGCAGCGCATGCCCGACGGGCAGGGTCAGCAGCATTTCTTCGTTGAGCAATCGGTGGAACGTGAGGCTCTGGTGGTCGCCCACCGGTGCGCGGAGGATGCCGATGTCGATGCGTTTTTCGATGGTGTCTTCGGTGACTTCCCGGGCGCTGCCTTCGTTGATCGAGAGCTCCACGCCCGGGTATTGCTCGCGGTAGGCGCGGATGATTCGCGGGATCAGCGGGTGGGCGGCGGCGGAACTGGTGAAGGCAATGACCAACGTGCCTTCGATACCCTGGGCAGCGCGAGCCGCCTTGAGGGAACCTTGCTCGACGCGGGCGAGGATCACTCGCGCTTCATCGAGAAACACCAGCCCGCCGGCAGTCAGGTCGACGCCCTTGGGGTGGCGCTTGAACAGGTCGAATCCCAGCTCTTGTTCGAGGGCACGTATCTGTTGGCTGAGGGGCGGCTGCTGCATGTTCAGGCGAGCGGCGGCGCGGGTGAAATGTCGCTCTTCGGCCACCATGATGAAATAACGTAAATGGCGAAGTTCCATGGTGGTATATCCCGTGACAAGACTTTATTATTTGTGGCCTGAATGCGCCTTGGCGACCAATATGCCGAAAGTGGCCTGATCCGACAATAACAATAAATAAAAAGACCATGGAGCATTGATGTCGACCCGATTTTCGAATAACGCCACCTTGCCTATTTTGATTGCCATTGCTCTTGGCATGGTGTTGGGGCTTTTTTATCCGGGCGTGGCAATCGAGATGAAGCTGCTCAGTGACGCCTTTATAAAAGTGGTCGGGTTACTGATGCCATTTCTGTTGTTTGTGCTGGTGTCGACCGGTGTCGCAGGTATCAAGCGCGAGCCCCACCATCGGCATGTAGTGGGGCGGATCGTGGTGTATTTCCAGCTGATGTCCCTTGCTGCATTGGTGTTGGGAATGTCGACGGGGTGGTTGTTCAGCCTGGATCATACGGCAGTGGCCAACCTGGATTTTGATCATCTGACACCGCCTGCCGCGCCCGAAACGCTGCTGCACGAGCTGTCGATGACCTCGATTTCGTCCAGTCTTTACAAGGTTTTCACCCAAAGCCTGGTGCTCCAGGTGATGCTGGTGGCGGTGCTGTGCGGCCTGCTGCTGGGGCGTGGCGGCCAGGTCGCAAACCGCTGCCTCGGTTGGCTGGAAGCGGCGGTCGCCGGGTTGTTCTGGTTGCTGCGGTTTATCCTGAAGTTCGCACCGCTGGCGGCGTTTGGGGCGATGGCATTTGTGGTGGGAAAGTACGGTTTAAGTTCGGTGCTGCCGCTCTTGAAGTTCATTGTTGTTATTTACCTGGTTTGCGCGGTGTTCGTCATTCTAGTGTTCGCCACGATTACCCGCCTGCTCGGCGTTAAATTGAGTAGGCTAATTGCTTACTTGAAAGAAGAGTTGTTGTTGGTGACGTTCACCGGCTCTTCAGTAGCCGCACTTCCAGGTTGCGTCAGCAAACTTGAGGCGCTGGGCTGTGATCGCCAATTAGTGCGCCTGGTGTTGACCACCGGGTATACGTTCAACTTGGCCGGTACCAATCTTTACCTGACCACTGCCATTATGTTCCTGGCGCACCTCGCCGGGGTGGAGATTGCCGTGCCCGAGTTGCTGGCGGTGCTGGTGATCTGCCTGTTTACCTCGCTGGGGTCTACCAGTGTCGCGGGCTCGGCGCTGTTTACCCTGATTGCTACCTTGAACATCCTGCAACTGGTGCCACTGGAAGGGGTGGGTTTGTTGTTGGGAGTGGAACGGCTGATGAAGTGTCGGTCGTTGACCAATGTGCTGGGCAATTGCGTGGCGTGCCTGGCGATATGCGGGTGGCAGAAGTCGATTGACCATGAGGTGTTGAAGCGGGAACTGAGTCACTGAGCCGAACATGCTTTCCAGACCCAAACGCGGTCAAATGTGGGAGCGGGCTTGCTCGCGAATGCGGTGGGTCAGCCAATAAATCTGCTAACTGATACACCGCCTTCGCGAGCAAGCCCGCTCCCACATTCAGATCGCATTTCAGCCCTTGGCGTTGAGCAACTTGTCGAAGGCCTTGTCCAGGTTGCCTTCAGCACCTTTCAGCTTCTCACGACGCTCCTTCAACCAACTCTGGTCCGCGTCGAGATTCTTGCGCGCTTCCACCAGCATCCGCTTGACCTCTTCCGGCTGCGGCCCACCCGTACCCTTGCGAGTCTTGACCATCGTGGTCGGCGACAGTGCAGCCCGGAAACCGGCCTCATCCAGCGGCAACGTATTCGGCGTCCATTTGTATTTGTCCGCGGCCTGGGTGTACAGCTTCTGCGCGTCCGCATACGCGAAGGTCTTCGGCGTGGTGCCATTGCTGCGCGCCTCGGTGACGATCAACGAGGCGAAGCTGTGGCCAATGCGGAACGGCACCTTGAACTGACGCTCCAGGGTGTCGGCCAACTCCATGGACGTGGTCCATTCCGACTCCAGCTCATCCAGCGCTCGCTGCGGGTTGATCTGCAGCGCATCCAGCACGGCATCCATGCTTTTGAACATGTCATCGGTGGACTGGAACAGCCCCAATGAATCGAACGCAAACTTGTAGTCGGTCATGCCGGTGGTGACGTTATGCGCGCGCAAGGTCACGGTTTGCGCCAGGCCCACCACGTCCGAGGCCGATTCCCGAGTGCGCATCAACAACCCCGGGTTGCGTTTTTGCGGCATCGCACTGCTGGTGTAGGTGGACTCTTCGTCCAGCAGCAACCAGGGGCGGATCTGATGGTACTGGGTATGGATATCGCCAATCATCGCGCCGATGCGGATCGCCGAAGACGCCGCGAGGTTGGCCGCCTCGATCGGGATGTCGTAGGTCGACACCTGGCTCGAATCCAGGGAGTTTTCCCGCACGCCGTCGAACCCCAGCAACTCGGCCAGGCGTTCGCGGTTCAGCGGGTAAGCGGAGTTCGCCAGTACCGCGGTGCCCATCGGGCTCAGGTTGAGGCGAGTGTAGAGTTCACGGATGCGTTGGCCGTCGCGATCAAATGCGGCTTCGAACGCCAGCAGGTAGTGCGCATAGCTGATGGGCATGGCCTGCACGCCGTTGGTGTAGGCGGGCACCAGGGTGTCGATGTTCTTGTCGGCGATGTTCAGGATACGTTGGCGGGTGGCGTTCAGTGCCTCGCTGTAGGCCAGCACCTGGGAGCGCAGTTTGGCCAGGCGGTAGGTGGCGAGCATGTCCTGGCGGCTGCGGCCGGAGTGGATCAGCGACGCTTCCGGACCGATCTTGTCGGTCATGATTTTTTCCAGTTGCAGCACGTCTTCCGGGCGCTTGCCATCGGGCTGGTCGGCCTGGTCGATGGCAAAGCGCACGCCGCCGGCGATCTTGTGGCCCATGTCCGGCTTGACGATGCCTTCTTCGGTGAGCATCACGATCGAGGCTTTGTTGATGCGGTTCAACCAGGCGAACTGGGTTTGGGTCGGGTCGCCCTTGGCCTTGTGGGCGCTTTGCGAGGAGCCCGGCGTGGCGCCGACTTTGGCCGCCTGGGCGGCGCACTCTTCGGTGGTTTTGCAGGGCAACGCGCCGGTGTCGGCGGCGTAGGCGCCGTAACTGCTGAACAGGGCAAAGGCGACGGCCAGGTGGATCAGGCTTTTTCTGCTATTCATGTGCAACGCTCCGGGAAAAATCACAGCAAGGGCAGGGTGTAGCTGACGATAAAGCGGTTCTGGTCGATATCGCTGCCGCTGCCATTGCTGCGATACGTGCCATTGCGCCATTTCACTTCAAGGTTCTTCAGGGCACCGCTCTGGAACACGTAGCCGATATCGGTGTTGCGCTCCCACTCGGTACCTTCCAGGGTTCGGGTACGCACGAAGTTGTCACCCTTGAGGTAGCGGGTCATGAAGGTCAGGCCGGGGATGCCGAGGGCGGCGAAGTCATAGTCGTAGCGGGCCTGCCAGGACTTTTCCTCGGGGTTTGCGAAGTCTGGCGAGATCATCACGTAGTTGACGAGGTAGGAGTCGGTACCGTCCAGGTGGGGGAAGCCGGTGGTGCCTTTCATGCGCTGGTAGGCGGCGCCGAACGAGTGGCCGTGGAGGCTGTAGGTGAACTTGGCACCGAAGGCCTGGTTGTCGATGTTGCTGTTGCCTTCCTTGCTGGAGTCGGCGTAACGCAGGTCGGTCTTGAACGACTGCGCGTCACCCAGTGGCAGGGTATGGACCAGGTTGAAGATGTGTTGCTTGTAGTTGTTCTCGAGGTTGGCGTAGTGGTAGCCGGTGACCAGGGTTTTGGTCCAGCTGTAGCTGGCACTGGCGAAGTCGAATTTATCGCTGGGCACGGCGCCCTTGATGCCTTTGCCGTCGACTTCGATGTCTGCATGGCCGCTGTCGTTACGCAGGGTGTTGCTGGTCAGGCGCCCGGCATCGAAGGTCAGGCCGGCGATGTCCTGGCTGGTCAATTGAGTGCCGCGAAAGGTCTGGGGCAGCAGCCGGCCATCGTTGGGCAGTACGGTCGGCAGCTTGGGGATCAGCGTGCCGAATTTGAGCACGCTTTTGGAGATCCGCGCCTTGGCGGTGGCGCCCATTCGACTGTAGCTGTCCGGTGCGCCATCCTCGCCCACGGGGAGCAGGCCGGTGTTTTGGCGGTCGGGGCTTGAGTCCAGTTTCAAACCCTGCAGGCCGATGGCATCGAGGCCAAAGCCCACCAGGCCTTCGGTGTAACCCGACTGGTAATTGAGGATCAGCCCTTGGGCCCACTCATCGCGCTTGGACTGGCTCGCGTTGGGCTGGCGGTAATCGCTGTTGAAGTAGAAGTTGCGAAATTCGAGGTCGGCCTTGCTGTCTTTGAAAAAGTCAGCTTCGGCAAAGGTTGGGAAGGCGAGGGTCAAACCGAGGGTGGCCGAAGTCAAGCCCAGGGTAATGGGGGATTTGTTCATTGTTATTCCCGTTGTCTGCTGCTTATTTTTAGAATTATCTGGCCGGACGGCGACAGGGAGACGCGTCCGGCTTGCGCAGGCTAACGAGTTGTATTGCAGATTGAAAATATATAGAAAGTGTTGATGCGAGACGAAAAAAGTATGAAGAGGGCGCCCGATTTTTCAGGCCCTGAAGGGCCAATGTGGGAGCGGGCTTGCTCGCGAAAGCGGTGGATCAGTCAATACATCCGGTGACTGTCACACCGCATTCGCGAGCAAGCCCGCTCCCACACAAGCCCCAACATTTTGATCTGCGCTTTAGTGCATTTTGCTGTGATCCATGGTTTCCGTCGCATTCAACGCACGGGCTTGGGCCTTCACTTCGATCGACTGCTTTTCACCCTTGGCATTTTCCACGGTGACGGTCAGCGGCACCTGGTCGCCTTCCTTGATCTGGGCGGTGAGGTCGATCAGCATCACGTGATAGCCATCCGGGTCGAGCTTGACCGCCTTGCCCGCGGGCAATGGCACCGAATCCACCGGGCCCATGCGCATCACGTCGTCCTTCATGGTCATCTCATGGATCTGCACGGTCTTGGCGACCGGCGACGCCACGCTGAGCAGTTTGCTGTCGCTGTCGGCGGTAACGGTCATGAACGCGCCGCTGGACGGCTGGCCCGGTACCGAAGCGCGTACCCAGGCGTCGGTGACCACTGCCTGTGCACTGGCGTGGGCGGCGAGGCCCAGCAGGGAGAGACCGAGGGCGAAGCGCTTGAGGTGTTGAACGGCAGTCATTAGCAGACCTCCATGACGGTGAGCAGGTCTTCTGCGCACTCTTTGGCGTTAAGCGAGGCAGACAAGCCCAGGCGCAGGGTGCCCCGGGTGTCGAACACAAAGCTGGTGGCGGTGTGGGAGAGGGTGTAGCTGTCGCCGGCGGGGATCTTTTCATAAAAGATTCCGAATTCCTTGGCGGCCACGGCGATTTCTTCCGGGGTGCCGTACAGCGCCTGGAAGCTGGGGTCGAAGGCCTTGACGTAGGCGTCGAGTATCTTGGGCGTGTCGCGTTCCGGATCCAGGGTGATAAACACCACCTGCATGATCTTGCCGTCGCGGCCCATCAGTTTTTTCGCCTGGGCCATGCGCGCCAGGGTGGTCGGGCACACGGCCGGGCACTGGGTGAAGCCGAAGAACACCACCGGCATCAAGCCACGGAAAGAGCTCAAGGTGACGGTCTCGCCGTCGGTGTTCTTGAGCTTGAAGGTACGGCCCATGATCTTGTCGCTCAGATCCTTGCCGTACTTGAAGTTCAGTTTCGGGCTGTTGTCACAGCCGGCCAGCAGGCCCAGGCCCAGCAATCCCATGCCGGAGAGGACTTTGCGGCGGGTGAATAACGTACTCATCAACTGTGCATCCTGTGAAGCGCCTGGGTACCACGAAGCGTTAAATCAGGCGAGGAGAGCGTGGCATTCTAACAACCCGGGCCTCTGGGCGTAATCTGCGACGTTCTGTCACAGGCCCTGCCGGGCAAGACCAAATGTGGGAGCTGTCGAGCTTGAGCGAGGCTGCGAAGGGATCGGCTCGGTATTCCTGCAAGACCGTGGCGCCTGCATCGCAGCCTCGCTAAAGCTCGACAGCTCCTACAGGGGGAATGGTAAAGTCGCCGCCATGAAACTCTCCCGCCCGGACCGTTCACTCATTGCCTGGACCCTGTATTTTTGCGTCCTGTTCAATGTGTTCGTCTGCGGTTTGGGCCATGGGCAGATGATGGGGCTTGAGCTCAATGGCCTGGGCGGTCAGTTCTGCTCAAGCCTGGGTACCAAGGCGCCGGCCTCGGATGCCAGCCTGGGCAATCCGACGGCCAGCAGCTGGTCGAACTTCTTCGCCTGCCCGGTGTGCTCCGCCGTGACCCTGGGCATCGTCTTCCTGTTTTGCCTGGCCTGGCTGTTGGGCCTGGGGCAAAAGCCGCGCCCGGCCCATGAGCGGCGCAACAAGGCCCCTCCGCGGTATTCCTGGCCTTCGGCCAACCCTCGCGCTTCCCCTGCATTCTGACGTGTGCCCCGGGCCTCCTGATACCAGGAGGCGTTCTATCGTCACGAGTGTGAGTGCGTTCCATGAGCTCTATCCTGCCTTCCGGCGCTGCCCGTCTGGTCAGCAAGGCGTCGCGCCGTCCGTCCCGCAGCGACGTGTTGCTACCGTCTGTCGAATACCCGAGTAACGCCCGCTGTTTCGTCCACCTGGATGCACGGTTGCTGCCGTACTGGCACACCTTGTTCGACATCTGCCCCGGTTTGCTCAAGCTCGACCCGCCGGAGGGCTTGAACCTGTTTCGCAGCTTCATGACCTGGGCTTACCGCAACCGTCCCTCCCTGGACTGGACCTACCATGTAAACGTGTGCCGTTGGCTGCTCGGTTCGGTGTATCGCACGCAGATCGATGAAGAGCCCATCGAAGCATTCATGACGGCGGCTGCGGCCCGTTGGGTCAGCGATGACACCAGCCAGGTCCGGGGCGTGGTCCTGGCCTGGCAAGGTTCATCCCTGCAAGTGGTGGACTGGAAGCAGGGCAGCGGCGTACCGCTGCAGAACTTGCCGCCGCTGCCCGGAGATTTCGCCTGGTGCGCGCTGGATAGCCAGGGAAGGTTCAGCGGGTGGTTGCCGGTGCCTTGAGGTTCCGCTCGATCCACTGGGCAACAACGGTTACCGGATCTAAAAGTTTGCCTTGTGTAAGTTAAAGCGCTCACCGTATTATCCAAGTGTATTCTTGGTTATATGCCAAGAGCCTGATTTGCCCTACAGCAGACAAGGAGGTTTGGATGAGCGTCGAGCTATGGTTGCCGGGAGTTACCGCAGGGCTGTTCCTTATCACTCAGGCCCTGGGTTTGAGTGTCTGGCTGACCCTCGCCGTGGTCAACAACTTGCAGGCATTTCGCAGCTCGGTCGGTGCGGTGGGCGCGACCATGGCCATGGCGCCACTGCACCAGGCTCCGGCCATCGACATACCCCTGTTAAGGCGCGCTGTGCGTTCCCACCACCTGCATCAATTGGCACTGCTGATTGTGTTGGCGCTGCAGGTGATCGCGGCAGTGGCGGCATGGACCGGCAGCTACCAGTTGGTCCTCGGTGATGGCCTCTCGGCCGCGCGGCCATGGCTCAATCTCGCCCTCAGCGGCTTCTCGGCTTTCGTTTTCGCGATGCTGCTGGGTGGCTTGTGGTTTGGCTACTGGATTCGCCAGGAGGGCTTGCAACTGACGCACTTGGTGCTGGCGATCTGGGCGCTGTTGGCGTTCGCTCTGTTCAACCTGCAATGGGCCTGACTTCGGCCTGAGGCTGCGATGGACTGCGCAGCAATGGTGAGTCCTGAACCGTTGGTGTATCCGGGACACTGCGGCGCGGGAATTACGGTTGCTGCGCAGCCCATCGCAGCCTCTTTCTTACGGGTGGCGGGGCTGGATGCTGTAGGCGCAGCGTCGATCCCCAGAGATCAAATGCTCGCAGCGTTCCACCACATTCTCATCGCCCAGCGCAGCCTGGAAAATCTGCAACTCCGAGCGGCAGAAACCCTGGCATTTGCGGGCGGCCACGCAGATCGGGCAGTGGTTTTCCACCAGTAGCCAGCCTTCGTCCAGCGGCTCCATCTGCGCCATGTACCCGGCGCGCTCACGAATCTGCACCAGGATCGCGACTTTCTCCTGCAAGCTCGATGCGGCGGAGCAGGCCTGGATGTATTCGTGCTTGGCGGTCGCCTCCATGCTGGCGATGACTTTTTCCACGCCTTCACTGCCAAAAATCCCTTCGATGGACTCGATCAGGTGCAAGGTCAGCACGCTATGGGAATCCGGGAATTTGCTCTGGGCGGTCTCGGTCAGGGTCCACTTCAAGGATGGCCGACCGGCACCCGAGATGGGGGCTGATACGCCGACGATCAACTCCGCGACCTGCAACTTCTGGATTTGCTGGCGGGCGGCTTCGGAGGTGATTTCCAGCAGTGCAGCCAGGTCCGTGGTTTTCAGCGGGCCACGGGTCTTGAGCAGGAACAGGATGCGGTCCCCGGTAGATGCCTGGCTGTCGTCGGTGGGTGTGGCGTTCATAGATCGGGAATAACCATGGAAGTGACCGGCTCATTTGACCACAGCACGCATGTTGAGGCACCCCTTGATGCGCCTGAAGGTACGGTTCCAGTTGATTTGTATCGAAAGCATTCTGCTGGCCCATCACGCATTTTTCCCTCGCTACTATCGGCCGCCTGCCCAACCCACGAGGGAAAAGGAATGAGTGAGACCCCCGATAGCCTGAACACACCACCCGAGGGATACAGCGACTGGCTGTCCGATCTCAAGAGTCGAATCCACTGCGCCCAGCAACGCGCCACCCTGGCGGTAAACCGCGAGCTGGTGTTGCTGTATTGGCAAATCGGCCAGGATATTCTGACCCGGCAAGCGCGGCAGGGCTGGGGGACCAAGGTGATTGAGCGGCTGGCGCAGGATTTGCGTTCAGCATTTCCGGAGATGAAGGGTTTTTCGCCGCGTAACCTGAAGTACATGCGTGCATTTGCGGAGGCGTGGCCGGACGTGGAATTTGTGCAAGGGGTGCTTGCACAATTGCCTTGGTATCACCAACTGGCGTTGCTGGACAAGTTGCCCGGCCCAGAAACCCGTCGCTGGTACGCCGCTCAGGCCATCGAACACAACTGGTCGCGCAATGTCCTGGTGATGCAAATCGAGGGTCGCCTGCTGGAGCGCAGCGGCAATGCGGTCAGCAACTTCGAGGGACTGCTGCCCAAAGCCCAATCCGACCTGGCTCGCGAATCACTTAAAGATCCTTACCGTTTCGACTTCCTGGGCCTGTCCCTTGACGCGCAGGAGCGTGAAATCGAAAACGCCCTGGTCAAACATGTCACCGATTTTCTGCTAGAGCTGGGCGCCGGTTTTGCCTTCGTGGGACGGCAGGTGTTGCTGGACGTGGGAGGCGAGGAGTTTTTCGTCGACCTGCTGTTTTATCACCTCAAGCTGAGGTGCTACGTGGTGATCGAACTCAAGGCCGGTAAATTCAAACCCGACCATCTGGGGCAGTTGGGCTTTTACCTCGCGGCGGTAGACGCCCAGCTCAAGCACCCGCAGGACAGCCCCACCATCGGCCTGCTGCTGTGCAAGAGCAAGAACGAAGTAGTGGCCGAATACGCTCTGCGTGACAGCTCCCGTCCTATTGGGGTTGCCGAGTATCAACTGGTGGAATCACTGCCTGCAGAGCTGCAAACCAGCCTGCCGAGCATCGAACAGATTGAGCGAGAGCTGGCAAGTGATCGCCCTTCCATGGCGAGTGCTTCGTAGGACAGTGCCGGCAGGCTGGACATTGGCAATCGCGTCGGCACAATAAGCGCCTTGAAAGGAACTCACCTTAGGAAAGCCATGGCCCGCCGTATTCATTCT
This sequence comes from Pseudomonas sp. D4002, assembly GCF_013385665.1. Classification (NCBI taxonomy): domain Bacteria; kingdom Pseudomonadati; phylum Pseudomonadota; class Gammaproteobacteria; order Pseudomonadales; family Pseudomonadaceae; genus Pseudomonas; species Pseudomonas sp. D4002. Next base: position 354,898 of record NZ_JACAPN010000012.1, on the reverse strand, counting down.
GCCTATCCAATGTTGTTGCTCACTGGCGTGCTGATGGGCGCGGGGATGCCTGCCAGTGGCGCGTCCTTTGATTGTAAAAAGGCCTTCACCACGGTGGAAAAGGCCATTTGCGCCAGTCCCGAACTAAGCGAACTCGACAGTACGCTGGGGGTGTATTACAGCCAGGCAATGGCCAAACTGGCACCCGACCAGCGCGACGAATTGCGCCGTGGCCAGCGCACGTGGTTGCAGACTCGCAACGCATGTGCCGGTACCCCCGGACAATTGCCCGGCTGCCTGCAATCCCAACTGAGCCAGAGAGTGGTCGAGGTGGGAACCATCACCCACAAAGACACCGCAGCCCTTGACGCAATCATTGCCAGTATTCCGTACCATCCGGCCCAGGCAGCTGAAGGGCTTCGGCGCTACCCGATGAACGATCTGGCCGCCGCCTGGCTGGTCTACCTGCAGCGTTTTGAACCTGACAGTGGCGTTACGGAGAATGAGGCCGAGGAGAATCGCAAGCAGGTTCTCATAGCACTCAAGGAAGACAGTTTTCCCTGGTCGATCTGGCAGGACCTGCAGAATGATCCTGCTGTCAGCCGTGACCGGGTGATGTTGACCTTGCTGCGCATGATGATCGAGCGCCAACAGTATGAGATGTACGCCGACCAACGCCCGTATGTGCACTGTTTCGTTTTCAGCCGGCAGGGTGAGGTCGCGTATGAGTCGTTCGGGTCGTTGTACGGCTCCACCCGCGACAGCTTTGCGCCGATTTGTGCCCCTCAGGGTGATCTGTTTGCACAGCCGGCGTGGAAGCGGTTGGACGATTCGTTTACCGAGCCTTTGTCCACTGCATCGCAGAACGAAGGCACCATCCGCTTTGCCAGCTACGCCGACTGGAACACGCTTTCCCTCAAGGCCACCGCGTCGCCTCGGCTGTTTCTCCAGCCAGGCGCCGCAGGCAAGACCCAGGATCCTGAATTAACGCTGCGCAACTGGGGCGCTGATAAACAATGGCCCGCCAAGCAACGCCAGCAGGCGCTGGCGGCCATTGAACCGGCGCGCCAAGTCACGAGCGAATGGTTGCAGCGCGAGCGGGGCTTCTCTGCTGTTGATGCCCGGCAAGCGTCCCGGGAAATCGTTCGGCAGTGGTTGAACTTGCGCCTGGACTTTATCGGTGGCCCAAGCGAGCTCTAATTTCTCAACTTCCCGATGCAGGAACGGTTTTCTTGCCGCTCTTGTTGGCGGGATGCTGGGTCGAGGTGCCTTTGTGGCGGATGCTCTTCACGCTTTTTGACGGCGCGGGTGCTTTGGTTTCAGCGCCCTTGTTGCCGCTGCTATCGGCCCCTGAAGGGCTGCTGGGATAGGTGCCGGGTGGCAGCGCCGAACCGGGTGGGCTGTTGCCGCTCAAGGCGGGTGCCTCGGGGGCGGTGTTGTCGCCGAAGGCTGCGTAGGCGGGGGCATACAGAACGAGCGTCAAGCTGGCGGCGAGTACGATCCTTTGGGAAATGCTGGTCTTCATGACTCAATCCCTCTTGGCGATTGGGACCGAAGCCCGGACCACATCCGGGCTTCGGCGACGCCTCAATCAAGACTTCTTGGAGCCTGGGGCGTGGCCATGAGCCCCGCCTTTTTTGCCCGCTTCAGAAGCCTTTGCGCGGTCATTGGCGACATTGCCGCCTGAACCCTGGCCGCCGCTTTTACGCGTGGTTTCTTGCTGATCCTTGTGACCAGCGCCTGAGGTGGTTTTTCCACTGTTAGCCATTTTCAAAACCCTCAATGATGAGCGAATCAATGGTGTTGCCTAATTGGGAATCCTCCAGCCAATTCAAAGTTTGAAATAGTTTCCAGGCATGCGACGAATGGACATCAAGCCGCCATTGGCTTCGCGCCGGGTGCTTTCTTGTGCGCGGCTTTCATCGCTTCCATCTCCGCGCCCAGCTCTTCCAGCAAGGCCTTGCCCAGCAGCTTCCTGGCCTGCGGGAACATCTCGCTTTCTTCTTCCTCGATGTGGTGTTCCAACAGTTCCTTGACGACTTTCACCCGGCCGGAAAACTCGGTGGTGGAGGGCGAAGTCTGCTTCAGGTCCGGAAGGACGAGGGAGTCGACAGTGCGATGTTCTTCCTTGGCCTCGTGATACATGATTTCCTGATCCTTGCCGCCGGCCTTGCGAAAAGCCGGGTAGAGGATTTCTTCCTCAAGGCGGGTGTGGAGGCTGATTTCCATTTCCAGCTTGGCCAGGAGCTCAGTGCGCTTCTTTACGCCGCGCTCGGTTGATTCACTGAGTTGATTCAGGATGGCTTTGACGCGTTCGTGGTCGGCCTTGAGAAGATCAATGGCATTCATGGGTGACACCTCACGGGTAGCGAAAGGGCGGGTCGAATTGCCCGCCTGTGCAGACCTCTACAGCATGAGTTGTACCAAGTTGAACAAAATATTTATCTGCTTATAAAACAATAGGTTATGTGTGATAAAAAGCGGCTCTGGTCGTGCAGGTTGCACGGTCGAGTGGTGGCTTGCATGCATTAAACAATGCCTAGCCGCCGCTGACTTTCCAGTGCTTGATGTCGTCGGCAAACACGATCTGCTCGACCTCATGGGCAATCCCGTAGGCCAGTGACTCGTGGGCGGCGATGACTTTTTCCTCGGCCGAGAGGCACTTGAAAATATCCAGGTGGGTTTCGGCGCTGGCGGTTTCCAGTTCGTAGATTTTCACGTAGCGCGCCAGGTCGTTGTCCAGGCTCGACAGGTATTCCCGCAGGCGCTGGTGGTCTACCGAGTTCTGGTTGAAATACCAGTTCATCGGATGGATCAGGAAGCGCGAGTGTGGCGTGGTGATCCGGCGGTTTGCCGCCAGGAACATGATGATGCCCATGGACTCGATATTGCCCGCATTGATCGCACACAGCGGCACCGGCAGGGACTTGAGGAAGGTGTAGAGGGTAAAACCGAAATTGGTGCTGCCGCCGGTGGTCGACAGGTTCAACAGCAACGAACTGGCGCCTTGCTCGATCGCGTCCAGGCAGCAATCACGAAAGCGCTCGGTAGTGCCCTGATCGATCTGGCAGTGAAAGTGGATGATGTGCTCGGTCATCCCGGGCCTCCGAGGGGTAAAAGGTAGTGTCCATTTGAGTCTAGAAGGTTACGGCCCGTGTGCCGCAACCGTTGGGCGAGAGCCATCCGTTGCAATTTTAATGAACCCTCGGGCGCGTTGCTTGACCTAACGCATACGACCTCAGGAGGATGAATCATGCAAATCGAATATGTCTGGATTGGCTTGGCGGTGATTCTGGTGCTGCTGGAACTGTGGGCGATCAACAGCGTTCTGCGCAGTGGCAGTGGCTGGGAGACCAAGGGTTTATGGCTGGTGGTACTGATCTTCATGCCGCTGTTGGGGCTGATCCTCTGGGCGCTGTTTGGACCCAAGGGTGTGAACCGGGCGACACATGCCACTGAGCATGGCAAAGGCTAAGACAGAATCGAAAAAAACAGGCGCCCGAGGGCGCCTGTTTGCATTGGCGGGCGTCAGGCCGCCAGTGTCTTGGCAATGGCCTCGTTGAACGCCGGCAAATCGTCGGGCGTGCGCGAGGTTATCAGGGTCCAGCCATTGGCCGGGCATTCCTTCACCTGCGTATCCACCCAGTTTGCTGCGCCGGCATTGACCAGGTCAGTGCGCACGCTTTTGTAGGAGGTGAGGGTCTTGCCGCCGATCACGCCGGCATCAATCAGGGCCCAAGGGCCATGGCAGATGGCGGCTACGGTTTTCCCGGCCTTGACGAAGTCGTTGATCAGCCGCAGTGCATCGGCGTCCTGGCGCAGGGTGTCGGCATTGACGGTGCCCCCGGGGATGACCAGTGCATCGAAGTCACTGCCGTGCAGGTCCGAGAGCTTGGCGTCGGACTCTACCGTCCTGTCTTTCTCGGTGTCCTTGAGAAAGGTCTGGGTGCTGCCACCTTTGCTGGAACCGTGGGTCACCGTGGCGCCGAAACCACGCAGGGCTTCCAGCGGCTTGAGCAACTCGTCGCGCTCGATACCGGTGTTGGAGGTGATGATCAGAATCTTCTTGCCGTGCAGTTGCGAACTCATGGTCGAGTGTCTCCTGAGTGGGTCAATGATTAATTGGCGTGCTGGGACTGCAACTCCTTGGCCATCTTCAGATGGGTTTCGAGAGTCGGCAGGGTCTTCTCGGCAAAAGCCTTCAGTTCGGCGTTATCCGAGGAGGCGGCTTCTTTTTTGAACAGGGCCACGGTGTCTTCGTGGGCCTTTACCTGGTTGTCGGCGTAAGCCTTGTCAAAGGACTCTTCACGGATTTCCAGGATCATTTTCTTGGCCTTGTCGGTGAGGCTGGCATCGTCGGGCACCTTGATGTCGAGCTTCGTCGCCAGGGCCGTCAGCTCCTGGTTGGCCTTGGTGTGGTCGGTGATCATGTGCTGGGCAAACGCCTTGATATCAGCGGCACCGCTCTTTTCCAGCGCCAGTTTGCCGGCTTCTACTTCGGTGATGCCGCCCTGGGCCGCGGCCTCAACGAAGTCATTGGAAGTGGCGGCCATGGCCACACCCATCGAGCCCGCGGCCAGCGCGAAGGTCAGTCCCATTTGTTTCATCAGCAAGTGCTTCATGATGCTTCTCCTGAAGAGTGGCGCGATGCCGTTACCTGACTGTTGAGGGGGGGCAGCGCAAAAGGTTTAAATTAATTTGCCCCATTTTTCGGCGCGTACACCCGAGGCAATTTCCTTGAACTATCGAAAAGCCTTGGGCTCTGCTGCATAACGGCTCCGCGCTGGAGCCTGACCTTTGAACCGCAGGAGAATCCCCATGGGCACTGAAAAAACCGCCGACAAAACCCCTGATGCGATCAGCTCTGAACAGGCGCAGAAAGGTCGCCAGGCTGCCGACCAGGACAGCTCTTTACAGCGTCCCAATCCCAAGACAGAAACCATCGATAAGGTGATCACGCCGACGTCCATCAAGGACACACAACGGCAAACCGAGCAGATCAACGAGCAAGCCGCCAAGGCCGAGCGCAAGCTGGGTCGGTGAAGAACGGAGGCATTCATGGGGCGATCCATCAGCGCCGGGGAACTGGGTATTGAGCTCAAGCCCGGTGATGACAACGCACTGTTCAAGTGGTTTGTCGCCAGCTTCCTGATGGGCAAGCGCATTCAGGCGCAGATCGCGGCGCAGGCCTATCAGGTGATTGTGGTGAAGCATGGCCGGGACACCCCGCGCAAACTGCAACACTGCACCTCTCGCGAACTGGTGGCCATGCTTGGTGAGGCGCATTACGTGCGTTACGACGAAAGCACCGCGCAACGCTTGCTCGACCTCAGCAGCAAGTTGAATGCGGAGTACGCGGGCAAGATCAGCCATCTCCACGATGCCAGTGCCGACCGTGGGGAGTTTGAAAAACGCTTGAATGCGTTCGAGGGCGTCGGGCCGAAGACGGTGGAGATTTTCATGAGGGATGCGGCGTCGGTGTTGTTCTGATGCCGATTTTTCTCGGTTGTGCCGGTTGGAGCCTGCCTCGTGAGCAATGGCCACGGTTTCCCCGACAGGGCACTCATCTGCAACGTTATGCCGCGTGCTTGAATGCGGTTGAAATCAACAGCTCCTTCTACCGCCCCCATCGCCCGCAGACCTACGCACGATGGGCGCAGTCAGTGCCGTCGGGCTTTGGTTTTTCGGTCAAGGTGCCACGGCACATCACCCATGAATTACGTCTGCGTGACTGCGATACGGCATTGGATGAGTTCCTTGCACAGTGCCTGCAATTGGGCGACCGCCTGGGCTGCCTGCTGGTGCAATTGCCGCCTTCTTTAAGCTACGACCCGATCATTGCCGGCGGCTTTTTCACAGCCTTGCGTCAACGCTTCCCTGGTCCTGTGGTGCTTGAACCGCGGCACGCCAGTTGGGCGCAGGCCGACGGGCTATTGCGGGATTACCAGATAGGACGGGTCGCCGCCGACCCGCCGGTGATCGCTGATGGGGATGCACCGAAAGGCTGGCAAGGTGTGCGTTATTGGCGCCTGCATGGTTCGCCGCGTATCTATCACAGCGCTTACGAAACCGAGCGTTTGTGCGCGCTGGCCGAGGTATTGAGAGCCTCCCTGGAGGAGGGCATTCCGACCTGGTGTATTTTCGATAATACGGCCAGCGGTCATGCGCTGGTCGATGCGCTTGCCCTTCAAGCGATGCTTGCCCCTCAGGCATCCACTTGCATCACCTCCAGCCCCAGGCATTCATAAGCCTCGACACTGCCCGGCGGCACGTGCCACTCGGTAATCAGGGTATGAATGCGGCTGCACGGTGCCACTACGAATGGCTCCACGGCGCCCAGTTTGTCGGCCAGGGTGACGGCCACCACGTGGGAGGCGCTGTCGAGCATAGCCTGTTTTACCGCCACTTCCTCGAAGTGCAACGAGCTGATGCCGACCTGTGGATGCAGTGCGCACACACCCGTGAACAGCAGGTCGGCCTTGATGCCCTGGATCAGCCGCAATGCTTCATGCCCGCTGGCGGCCATGGTCACCGGGTTGAGTTGGCCACCGGCAAGGATCACCGTCACATTGGGATGTTCGGACAACGCGATGGCAATCATCGGTGAGTGCGTGACGGCGGTCAGCTTGATGGAATGCGGTAGTGACTGGGCGATTTGCAGGGTGGTGGTACCGGAGTCGAACAGCACGATCTGGCCGTCCTCCACGCGATCGGCGGCGAGTTGCGCCAGGTGGCGTTTGGTCGCGGTGGTTTCGCCAAACCGGGTGAAGAAATCCTTGCCGGTGTCCTTGGGCCGTGGCAGCGCACCTCCATGCACGCGTTGCAGCAGACCGGCGGAGGCGAGTTCGCCAAGGTCGCGGCGAATGGTGTCCTGGGAAACAGCGAAATGTTCCACCAGTTCCGAGGCGGTGACCTTGCCGTCGCGCTCCAGCAGCAACAGGATTTTCTGTTTGCGCAGGGAGGGCAGGTCGACGGCGGCATGGGTGTTATGCATATTTTTGCTCGTTAATGCGTGTTTGTGCGAGATTAATCAGCATTCGGCGGAAACGCAATGGGTGGCTGTGTCCCTCCGACGCCCTGTCGAATGTGCTGAAAATCATGACCAAACCACACAGGATCATGAACGTGCTCGGTACCCAGTGCCGTGGTTTCGGTCGCGGGCTGATGCAGGAGTTTTAGCTGCCGCCAAGCTTTCCAACAGGGCATTACTGAGCAAAAAAATCGTAAAAAAGTAAAAAGAGTTGTCCACGAAAACCGTGGGTATCTCTGTGGATAACTTCGCTTGAGCCCGGCGGGTATGGCGATTTAACCTGCGGTTAATATTTGATCAGTCACTGTTTATGGCCAGTATGGGCAGGCTTTGCGCCTTGACAGGCACCGGCGAAACCGGTGCCGAAATGCAGATTTACGAGTCGTTTGGGCGCCCGGTGGAGGGCCCGGCAACCTGAGTGGCGCGCTTCGATTGCATCAGGCTGTCCAACGCCTGGCGATAACTGCTGCCGGCCAGTCGCATGCTGTCGTTATGAGTGGCACCGGGTACCAGCAACAGGTGTTTCGGCTGTTGGGCGGCGTCAAACAGTTGCTGGCTGAAGCGCGGTGGCACGAAGGCATCGGCGAGCCCGTGAACCACCAGCAGCGGCATGTGGATATCAGCGATCTTGTCAATGGAATCGAACTTCTGCGACAGCAGCCAGCGCACCGGCAATGACGTATTGGCTACTGCCGTGGCCACATCTGCCAGGGAGGTAAAGGTGGACTCGATGACCAGTCCGCGCACTGGCGGCGGCACCTGATTGTCCGCTGCCTGCTTGCCCAGTTCCACCGCGAGGTCGATGGCCACCGCGCCACCCAGGGAGTGCCCGTAGATGAGGCGCTTGGCAGGATCGGGTTGCAGCACCTGGAAGCGTTCCCAGGCAATGCGCGCGTCTTCGTACACGCTGGTTTCCGACGGCAGGTCGCCTCGACTCTGGCCGAAGCCGCGGTAGTCGATGGCCAGTACGGAAAAGCCCAGGGCCCGTAGCTGTTCGATGCGAAACAGTTGGCCAGTGAGGTTCCAGCGCACGCCGTGCAGGTAGAGAATTGCCGGCGCGTCCTTCTGTGCCGCTGGCCACCACCAGCCATGAATATTCTGCCCTGCCTTGAAACTCGCGGGTTTCAGGTCGAATTCCTGCACATCACGCGGCAACCCGCTGTACCAGCTGGCAGTGCCTGGCTCCACGCGAAACAGCAACTCGCGTTCCTTGTGTTGCAGCACGGCGCAACCCACGGGCAGGCCGATGATCAGGGCCGCCATGCATAGCAAGGGAAACCAGCGCAGGCCGAGACGGGACAGAAAACGTGAAGACATGAAGGTTCCAGGACACAGGCGAAGCACGGGTTTTAACAGATGCCCTGGCCGCGCAGGAAATATTCAGACGGTCGTCACCGGACATTGCTTGCAAAGTATTACATCGCCTCGTCCAGCAGAGAAAAGAAGTGCCCGGCCAAGGGGGAAGAATGGCTGGTGTTCCAGTTGAGGTAGAGCCCGATGCTGGAGGACGCGGCGGTGAGGGGCACAAACGCCACCTTGTCACGGGGCATCGAACGGGCAATGGACTGCGGCACCAGCGCCACACCAAACCCGCACGCCACCAGGCCAATCAGGGTGGGTAATTGATCGGCTTCCTGGACCACCCTTGGAGAGAAGCCCGCGGCCTCGCATAAAGCGATCAACTGGTGGTGATAGCCACTGCCCAATGCCTGGGGCGTGAACACAAAATCGGCGCCGGCAAAGTCCTTCAGCTCGATAGCGGCGTCATCCGCATTCGGATGGTCTGCGGGCAGCGCCAGCAGGATCGGTTCATCCAGCAGCAGCCGGGATTCGATGTTATCTGCCTGGCCTGGCAGGTAGCGCAAAAAAGCGATATCGGTATCACCACTCAACAAGGCCTTGGCCTGGTTGGCAGAGGGCATTTCCTTGATCACCAACTGAACCCTGGGGAACGCCAGGCGAAACTGCCTGAGGGTATCCAGCAACCACGGATAGCCGGTGATCGACACCGAGGTGATGGTGAGCGTGCCGGCGGTTCCCTGGGACACCTGCCGGGCTTGCTCAATGCCTTGCTGCAATTGCCCGAGGACGGTGTAGGCCGTCTGAAGAAACGCCGCCCCGGCTGGCAGCAGCTTCACGCCACGACGGTCACGCTGCAGCAGGGCAAACCCCAACTTTGCCTCCAGGCGATTGATCGCCTGGCTCAACGCTGGCTGCGCCATATGCAGGCGCTCCGCGGCCTGGTGAAAGTGCAGCGCTTCGGCAACGGCAACGAACTGGCGCAACAGGCGGGTTTCGATCATCTGGGCTGTTCCTTCAGGTAGATGGCGGTGTGGGGCTTGATACGACGCAGGTATCAATATCGCTGTTTTTCAGTATTAAACAGGACGGCCACGGGTTGTTAGGGTGGAGTGCCTATCAGGAGAACGCGACGATGGACTTTACAGGTAAAACCGCAATCGTGACCGGTGCCGCCCGTGGCTTGGGGTTCAGCTATGCGCGCGAGTTGGCGCGACTCGGCGCGCAGGTGGTAATCAGTGATATCGGTGCCGACACCCTCGGCGATGGGGCTGATCCCCAGGTGGTACAGGCGGCCGCGCTGGCGCTGCAGGGTGAAGGCCTGCGGGTGGTTGGCCACGCGGGTGACCTGTCCGGCGAAGCGGGGTGTCGAGCGCTGATCGAGTGCGCCATCACGCATTTCGGGCAGCTCGATATCCTGATCCACAATGCTGGCTGGGTCGGCTATCAGCCCATCGAGGCCGCCGACGAGGCTTTCATCCGACGGGCCATGGACGTCAATGTCTATGCACCGATCTGGCTGTGCAAACACGCGTGGCAGCACCTCACGCGATCTGCCGCACCCCGCATTGTGCTGACCACCTCCGACCGTGCGATGTACACGCGCTACGTCCAGCCCGGCCTGGCGGCCTACAGCGCGGGGAAGATGGCGCAACTGGGGATCATGAATGCCTTGAGCGGGGAAGGGGCGGAGGCCGGGATCCTGGTCAATGCCATCTCACCCGTGGCCAAGACCCGCATGTGGGGCGTGACCGGCGAGCCGCACAACCTCAAGCCGGAATGGGTCACGCCTGGGGTGATCTTCCTGGCTTCGGCAGCGTGCCAGGACAGCGGCTATATCCTGCGTGCCAGCAACGGTCAGTTCACCGCCACGCGGTTCGCTGAAAATCCGGGGGGCGAGTATCCGGTTGACCTGGCGCGGGTCAACGCCTCGGACGCTGCGCAAGTCGCCGCGTCATGGCAAGCCATCAAGGACTGTTGACGGTCACGCCAGGTAAAGCGTCAGGCCCTGAGCTTCGTAGGGTTGCAGCAGGGCACGCGGCGTACTGGCCAATGCGACGATCGCGCTGACGTGTGCCAGCTCCACCACCTGGTAGGGCGACGCGGTGTTGAGCTTTTCCGAGGTGGCCAGCACGATGGTTTCTGCGGCCGCGTGACACAACGCGCGCTTGACCACTGCCTCTTCATAATCGCCGGTAGACAGGCCGGCATTCGGGTGCACGCTGCACACCCCCATGAAATACAGGTCGGCATTGACCCGGCCGATGGCCTCCAGCGTGGCCGCCCCCACCCCCACCAGTGAGTGGCGAAACAGCCGCCCGCCGAGCATGATCACTTCAATCTGCGGATGATCCACCAGGGCCATGGCAATCGACGGACTGTGGGTGACCACGGTGGCATTCAGGTCCGCCGGCAAGTGATGGGCCAGTTGCAGGCACGTGGTACCGCCATCGATAAACACCACTTGGCCGGGCTGCACAAGTTGTGCAGCCGTCCGGCCAATGGCGATTTTTTCCTCGGGTACCAAGTGTTCCCGTACCGAAAAATCAGCCATCGCGGGGGATGCCGGCAAGGCGCCGCCGTGCACCCGCAGCAGCAAACCTTCCTTGGCCATTTCCCGCAGGTCACGCCGAATCGTGTCCTCGGAAACCTCCAGTGCCTGGCTCAACTCCTTGGCAATCAGCCGGCCGTCGCGGCGCAGCGTATCCAGCAGGTGTTGTTTACGTTGTTGGGTCAGCATCGGAAGCTTCCTGCACGTTTTTTCTTGACTGTGCACGATTTTGCACGACATGCTGAATAACACAAGACAAAAAGGTCCTGCCATGGAAAACAGTCCCGTCCGCATCCACGCCGAAGAACTGCTCTCGGATAATTGGTATGTGCTGAAAAAGTACACCTTTGACCTGCGCCGCCGCGACGGCAGTTGGCAGTCCCAGACCCGGGAGATCTATGACCGGGGCAATGGCGCGACGATCCTGCTGTACAACCGCGAGCGGCGCACGGTGTTGCTGATTCGCCAGTTCCGCATGCCTACCTACGTTAACGGCTACCACGGTTACCTGATCGAGTCTGCCGCCGGCCTGCTGGACAACGCCAGCCCCGAGGAACGCATTCGCCTGGAGGCGGAAGAAGAGACGGGCTACCGTGTGGGCCATGTAGAAAAGATCTATTCGGCCTTCATGAGCCCGGGCTCGGTGACCGAGCGCATTCACTTTTTCATCGGCGAATATCAGCCTGGCGACCGAGTCAGTGATGGCGGCGGGCTGGAGGATGAAGGTGAGGATATCGAAGTGCTGGAGTTGGGATTCGAGGAGGCCCTGGGTATGGTGGACAGTGCCGAGATCGTCGACGGCAAGACCATCATGTTGTTGCAGTACCTTGAATTGCGGATGTTGAAAGAGGGCTGGTGATGTCGCGTCGGTTATCGCTTGCGCTGGCGGTATTGCTGGCGGGATGCAGTGGTGTGAGCGCTGCGCAAACACCCGTCGGTGATGGTGGTGTTCCCGCGTTCTATACCTGGGCGGACAAGGTGCCCGCGTCACCCGGGCGGATGCTGCGCAGCGAGCCGTTGACCGAACAGCAAAGCCTGGCCGAGGCGGGGCAGAATATTCGCATCCTGTACACGTCCACCGACGGTCTCGATACCCATAAACGGATTGTCGTTTCCGGTGCGCTGTTCCTGCCCAAGGGCACACCGCCACCGGGTGGCTGGCCGCTGATGGCGTGGGCCCACGGCACTGTGGGGAGTGCCGATATCTGCGCGCCGTCGTTCGCCGGTCCCAGCCCTCGGGATACGCGCTATCTCAATTATTGGCTGGCTCAGGGCTACGCGATTGTCGCTACCGATTACCAGGGGCTTGGGACGCCTGGCCTGCATCCGTATGGGCTGACCAGTCCGCTGGCCTATGGGGTGCTCGACAGCATTCGCGCGGTAGGGGCGGGTGGTTTCGAACTGTCCAAACGTGTGGTGGTGTTTGGGCAGTCACAGGGTGGCCGTGCTGCGTTTGCCACGGCGGTCTATGCGAAAGACTATGCGCCCGAGTTGGATATCGTGGGGGTGGTGGCGACCGGTACGCCTTACGCGGCCACCCATAAAACGGGAGGCAGTGCCGAGTTGGAAAAGGCCCGCAGTTCGGTGGTGCCGACCTTTGCCTATAACTTGCTGCGGCTGAGTACTGTCACGTTGTTTGATCCTGGGTTTGTGGCTGCGGATTACTTGAGCGAGCGTGCAGTGCCTGCGTTTGAGAGCAGCCGGCGGGATTGTTTGCATGCCATTGAGCAGCGGGTGATGGCTGATGGGCTCAGCTTCAATGACAGTTTCAAGCGGTCGCCGAAAGAGGCGCTCGACAAGGTTTATCGTGAGTCGGCGTATCCGACATTGAAGACGGATATTCCGGTTTTTGTCGGTACGGGGGGGCGGGATCAGGATGTGTTTGTGCCGGGGCAAAAGGCGCTGGTCAGGGATGCGTGCAAGGTCGGGGACCGGATTGAATGGCATTTTTATCCTGAGCTGGATCACTCCGCTACGGTCAATGGTTCGCTCGTGGACTCGACGCCGTTTGTGCGTAAGGCGTTTGCGGGGGAGGTGATTGGTGGGAATTGTGGGGGGTAGTTTTTTGGGGGGGTATATCCGTTATTCAGGTAACGGCGACTTATGGTTTCGCTCTTACAGCGAGTCACTTTGCAAAAGCCGGAATGCCGGCCCAGCCCAAAGTAAGTAAAGGGAGCTGCCTCCGCCGCTTTATGTGGGAGCGGGCTTGCTCGCGAAAAACCTGAAAGCGCCACGTTGAATCAGGATACCCACGTCATCGTTAACGACCTTCGCGAGCAAGCCCGCTCCCACATTTGGACCGTGTCCGCCTTTGATTTTGCGGTTGCTTCACCCCACTCAAGCCGGCTGGTAGGCCGCTGTGAGAGCGCAACCCGATAGCGGCCATAACCGCAGCAACGGATATGCCCCCAACCCCATCACCCCAATTTCACATTCATGATAATCCGCGCGGTAAACACCAATTTCCCCTCCGCATCCAGCATCTCCACCGGCACCACTTTGTCACCCGCCGTTTGCCAGTCGATACCTTCGCCATTGGCCGTCGCCGTCACGCTGCTCTTGGCCTTGGCCAGATACTCCACCGACATCCCCTTGGGAATCCACCGCGCACCCGCCGGCACGGAAACGTCCGTCATGGTACCCGCCGCCAACTCCGCCGCGTTGCACATGGCAATGGCATGCACCGTTCCCAGGTGGTTGGTGATGGCCTTGCTGAACGGCACTTCCACCGAGGCAAACCCCGGACGCAACTGGGTCATCAACGGATTGATGGTGCTGAAGTAGGGCGCCATCTGGCACGCCAGTTTGCTGAACGCTTCGGGGCCAACGCTGTTGAACATGCTCAGGGCCTGACTCATGGTGCTGTCTCGCTGATTAAATGAATTTTACGGAATATTGTTCCGTTACAGAATAATGTTCTGTAACGGAACAGTATTCTGCCCATGGGAAATCTGTCAAGCTGCCCGGGCTTGTTCTTCTTCACTGACTGAGTTCCTGTTCAGCATGCAAACCCCGGATCTGCTTCAGCGTTGCTTCCCTGGCCGAAGGGCCGAATTGAAGCGCGATATCTTCAAGGCAGCCCTGGACCTGTTCAACGAGCAGGGCCTTGAAGCCACCACCATCGAGATGATCCGCGCGCGCTGCGATACCAGCGTCGGCGCCATTTATCATCACTTCGGCAACAAGGAAGGCCTGGTCGCCGCGCTGTTTTTTACCGCGCTGGAGGATCAGGCCGAATTGCGTGGGCGCTACCTTGAATCGGCCAAAACGGCGAAGGAGGGGGTGTACGCACTGGTCCACAGCTATGTCGATTGGGTGGACAGCGAACCGCAGTGGGCGCGCTTTCAGTACCACGCGCATTTCGCGGTGACCAAGGGCCCGTTCGCCGCTGAATTGGAAAGCCGCAATCAGGCGCGCAACGCGATGCTGAAGGAGTGGATGGTGCTGCCTGGACGGGGTGATCAGCTCAGCCAGGTGCCCGCCGAACTCTTGCCATCACTGATCATCGGCCAGGCCGACAGCTACTGCCGTGCCTGGCTGGCCGGGCGCTCGGCCAGCAGCCCTCGGGTGTACCGGGAAACCCTGGCCGAGGCAGCGTGGCGCTCGGTGGGCGGCGCTTAGGGCGTCGCGTGCATCACGCACAGGGTGCGGGCGTTATCGCCACCCGATAGCGCTCGTCAAAATCATCCGCCAACTGTGCCAGCGTCACCTCTCCCAAACGCTGCAGCAGCAACGCCTGGGCATCGTCAAACGCCTGGTTCAGCGCCGCATTGACGGCCTGTTCCACCAGGCATTGCGGATGATCGGTGGACAGGCCGACGGCAAAGATCGACGACGTGCCAAGGGCATTGTGGATGTCCAGCAGGGTGATTTCACTCAGCGGCTTGCCCAGCATCCAGCCACCCTGATGGCCTTTTTCCGAACGCACATAACCTTTCTCCTTGAGCAGGCCCAGGGTGCGGCGTACCACCACCGCGTTGGTACCAAGCATCTGCGCGATGGTCTCCGAGGTGGCGCGTTCCTCGTGGCGGCCCATGTGGATCAGCACATGGAGCATGCGCGAAAGCCGGGTGTCGTTTCTCATCTGCAAGCCTCTGGAGTTCCTGCCCGAAAGTATCGTTCGTAACGATTGGAGTTGCGAGACGCTTGACGAGGTATTTTTATGTAACTTATGGTGTGTCGTGAGTGCCCGGCAACCGATGCAAGGGCCACCAGAGAGGTCATCTTCATGGTTTACGACGTGATTATCGTCGGCGGCAGCTACGCCGGAATGTCCGCCGGGCTGCAACTGGCGCGGGCTCGGCGCAAGGTGCTGGTGATTGACGCCGGGCAGCGGCGCAACCGGTTTGCGGCCACGTCCCACGGTTTCCTCAGCCAGGATGGTCAGCCGCCGGAGCTGATCGCTGCCGAAGGGCGAGGGCAGTTGATGGAATATCCGACGGTGACCTGGGTGCAGGACACCGCCGTTGAAGCGACTCGAAACCAGGATGGCTTCGTGGTGCGAACCCGTTGCAAGGGTGAGTTCAACGCTAAACGCTTGATTCTCGCTACCGGCGTGGTGGATGAGTTACCCGAGGTCGAGGGGTTGAAGGAGCGCTGGGGCAAGCATGTGTTCCATTGCCCGTATTGCCACGGCTATGAACTGGATCAAGGCCGCATCGGCGTGCTGGCGACGTCGCCGCTGGCCATGCATCACGCGATGCTGCTGCCGGACTGGGGCAACACCACGCTCTTTACCAACGGTGCATTTGTGCCGGATGCCGAGCAGCAGGCGCAACTGGATCGGCGTGGGGTCAGCGTCGAAAGCTCGGCGGTGCGGCGGATTGTCGGTGAGCGGGCGGATGTGGAATTGGCAGACGGGCGGATGATCGCGCTGGACGGTATTTTCACCCTGTCCCGTACGCGCATGGCCAGCCCATTGGCCGAGCAGTTGGGCTGTGAGTTTGTCGAAGGGCCGACCGGGCCCTACCTGCTGACCAACGAGACGCGCCAGACCACCGTGCCCGGTGTGTTTGCCTGCGGCGATGCCAACCTGGCCGGCGGCTCGGTGGCGCTGGCGGTCGGCGAGGGTGTGCGCGCCGGGGTGGGCGCGCACTTTTCGATGATCTTCAACTGAGGTCAGCGCACCAGGCACGGCCGCTTGTTATCGAACGTCCAGCCCGGAATCATGAACTGCATCGCCACGCTGTCATTGCGCGCACCCAGGCCCATGCCTTTGTACAGTTCATGGGCGTGGGCCACGGCGTCCATGTCGATGTCCACGCCCAGGCCCGGTTTGGCCGGCACCTTGATGTGGCCGTCGACAATCTTCAGCGGAGCCTTGGTCAACCGCTGGCCGTCCTGCCAGATCCAGTGGGTGTCGATGGCCGTGATTTCCCCCGGCGCGGCGGCGGCCACCTGGGTGAACATCGCCAGGGAAATGTCGAAGTGATTATTGGAGTGCGAGCCCCAGGTCAGGCCCCATTCGTGGCACATCTGCGCCACGCGCACCGAGCCCTGCATGGTCCAGAAGTGCGGGTCGGCCAGGGGAATATCCACGGACTGCAACTGGATCGCATGCCCCATTTCCCGCCAGTCGGTGGCGATCATGTTGGTGGCGGTGGGCAGCCCGGTGGCACGGCGGAATTCGGCCATGACTTCGCGCCCGGAGTAACCGTTTTCCGCGCCGCAAGGGTCTTCGGCATAGGCCAGCACATGATGCTGGTCGCGGCACAGGGCGATGGCTTCTTTCAGTGACCAGGCGCCGTTGGGGTCTAGGGTGATGCGCGCATCGGGGAAGCGTTCGGCCAGTGCAGTCACCGCCTCGATTTCGTCGCCGCCGCGCAGTACGCCGCCTTTGAGCTTGAAGTCATTGAAGCCGTATTGCGCCTTGGCCGCCTCTGCCAGACGCACGATGGCTTCGGGCGTCATCGCCTTTTCATGACGCAGGCGGAACCAGTCTTCGGCATCGCCTTCGCTGCGATAGGCCAGGTCGGTTTGCTGGCGATCACCGATGTAGAACAGGTAGCCGAGCATCTTCACCGCGTCGCGCTGCTGGCCTTCGCCGAGAAGGGCCGCCACCGGGACTTCGAGGAATTGGCCGAGCAAATCCAGGAGTGCCGCTTCCATCGCCGTGACGGCATGGATGGTGATGCGCAGGTCAAACGTCTGCAAACCCCGGCCCGCCGAATCCCGCGCGGCGAAGGTCTGGCGCATGGCATTGAGAATGCTCTGGTACTGGCCGATGGGCTTGCCGATCACCAGGCTGCGGGCGTCTTCCAGGGTCTCGCGGATGCGTTCGCCGCCGGGTACCTCACCGACGCCGGTACGGCCGGCGCTGTCGGTAAGGATCACGATGTTGCGCGTGAAAAACGGCCCGTGGGCACCGCTGAGGTTGAGCAGCATGCTGTCGTGACCGGCCACCGGGATGACTTGCAGCCCGGTCACGACCGGGGCGCTGTTGGCGTGGTGCTGGTGTTCTGTGTTCATCGTGTAGTCCTTATTTGCTCAAGACGGGTGCGGGTTGCAGCACGCTGCTGGTGGTCGGGCCGGGCAGTGTCCTGGCGAAAAACACCAGGATGGCCGCAAGGATCGAAGTGCCCGCCAGGCCATACAAACCGCCCTGGATCGAGCCGGTGGTCTGTTCCAGGAAACCAAAGGTGGTGGGCGCGACAAACCCGCCGAGGTTGCCGATGGAGTTGATCAATGCGATCACCGCTGCGGCGATGCGTGCATCCAGGTAACCCTGGGGAATCGGCCAGAACAGCGAGGACGCCGACTTGAAGCCGATCGCCGCGAAGCAGATGGCGATAAAGGCAAAGATCGGCCCGCCGGTAGTGGAGAGGAACATGCCCACGGCGGCGATCAACAGTGCCGCAGCGACCCAGGCTTGCTGGAACTTGAATTTGCCCGCCAGTGCCGCGAAGGCGTACATCGCGATGATCGAGATCAACCACGGGATGGAGTTGTAGAAACCCACCTGGATGTCGCTCAGGTCGCCCATCTTTTTAATGATGCTCGGCAACCAGAAAGTGGCGGCATAGATCGTCAGTTGGATGCAGAAATACAGGGCGCAGAACAGCATGATCTGACGGTCCTTGAGCAGCTTGCCCAGGGTCGGCTTGACCGTGGTGGCGGCGTCACGCTCGCGCTGTTCGCGGTCGATTTCGCCCACCAGCGCATCCTTTTCTTCAAGGCTGAGCCACTTGGCGTCGTGGGGTTTGGAGTCCAGCCAGAACCACACGAAAAAGCACAGCAGCACCGACGCCATGCCTTCGATGATGTACATCCACTGCCAGCCATGCAGGCCCAGCCCGGTGATTTGCAGCAGCACGCCGGACAAGGGGCCGGAGATCAGCGAGGCGAGGGCCGAGCCGCTGAGGAAGATTGCAATCGCCTTGCCGCGTTCGACGCCGGGCAACCAGCGAGTGAAGTAGTAGATCACCCCGGGAAAGAAGCCCGCTTCGGCCACGCCCAGCAGAAAGCGCAGGATGTAGAAGTGGGTTTCGTTCTGGATAAAGGCCATCAATGTGGCGGTGATGCCCCAGGTGAACATGATGCGGGTCAGCCAGATGCGCGCGCCGACTTTTTGCAGGAGCATGTTGGACGGCACTTCGAACAGCGCGTAGCCGATGAAAAACAACCCGGCGCCGAAGCCGTAGGCGGCCGCACCAATGCCCAGGTCGTGCTCCATATGGGTACGCACAAAGCCGATGTTGACGCGGTCGATGTAGTTGACGATGAACATGATCACGAACAGTGGGAGCACATGGCTCTTCACCTTCTTGATCGCGCGGGCCAGGACCGGGTCGGTGGCAGGCGCAGCTGTCGCAGGGCTGGAAGGGGTCACGAGGTCAAACTCCCACTGATTATTGTTGTGCGGGGACGTATTTGGGTTGCCGGAGATGTCTGACAACTTGATAGACATCATACAACTGCATTTTCAGAGATGGCAACCCTCTGTAGGAGCGAGCTTGCTCGCGAAAATCGTCAAAGATTACGAGGTTTGGTGCAATGTTTGCGCTGCGACGGGGTTTTTCGCGGGCAGGCTCGCTCCTACAGGTATTTGTTTGTTGTCATACAAGTTGGCTCGTCTAAGAATGCTAGTATTGCCAGGCGCCCCAGAACGGAATTCCTGATGCAAAACCCCAGCTCGGCACCTCATCGCAAGCGCTCCCCGGGCCTTGCCCACGACATCGTCACCGCATTGACCCAGCAGATTCTCCTGGGACAGATGGCGCCGGGTGAGAAGCTGCCATCCGAGTCCGCTATCGTGGGCGAGTACGGCGTCAGTCGCACGGTGGTGCGCGAAGCGCTTTCCAAATTGCAGGCCGCCGGGCTGGTGGAAACCCGCCACGGTGTCGGCACCTTTGTGCTGGAGCGCGACGAGCGCCACGGCCTGCACCTGACCCACGACACCGCCGCCAGCGTGCGCGGCATTCTTGAACTGCGCATGGGCCTGGAAACCCAGGCAGCCGCCCTGGCAGCCTTGCGCCGTACCGATGAACAACTGCAGCAGATGCGCCAGGCACTGGATGATTACCAGGACTCGCTGGCCAACAACGACAGTGCCGTTGAGCCTGACGTGCGCTTCCATCGCCTGATCGCCCAGGCCACCGGCAACACCTATTTCACCGACGTGATTTATCACCTGGGCCACTCGGTAATCCCACGCACCCGGATCAATGCCGAGGAACGCGGCGATGCGGACCTGATGGCGCTGGGGCGCCTGGCGAACCTTGAGCACGAGGCGATCCTGAAAGCCATCCGCCGCCAGGACCCGGACGCGGCCCGGGCCGCCATGCTGTTGCACTTGAGCAACAGCCTGGAGCGGATGACAGGAGAGTAGGCGGGGCTATTTGCTGTCCAGGAAGTCCAGCAGCGCGGCATTGAACAGCGTCGGGTCCTGCAGGAATGCGAAGTGGCTGGTGTTCGGCAGAATCAGCAGGCCCGCTCCCGGAATGGTCGCCGCGATGTATTCGGTGTGTTCTCGCTTGATCGCCTCATCGTGGTCGCCGTCGACAATCAGGATCGGAGTCTTGATGGACGCCAGTTGCGCGTCGGTCCAGTTGGGTTGGCTGGCCCACATATGGCTGATCTGCTCGACGAAGGCGTCGTACTCTTTTGGCGTCGGCGAGTGCCTGGCGTACTCCTGGCCGGCGCGTTCGATGAAGGCGGCGAAGGTCGGGTTTTTCTCTACGCCATCCTTGACCCCGGAGGTCTGGGTGTTGGCGGCAAAGGCAAACACCTTGCCGATACGGTCGGGATGGCGCAGGGCAAGATCGATACCGATGATTGCGCCGTCGCTCCAGCCGACGATATCGGCGCGGGGGATTTTCAGGCTGTCGAGTACGGCGACCACGTCATCGGCCATCAAGTCGTAACCGAAGGGGTTCTCGTCCCGGGAACTGCGCCCGTGGCCACGGCTGTCGAGGCTGATGACCGTGTGTTTGGCGGCCAGCGCCTTGACCTGGTTGCCCCAGTAATCGGAATTGGACAGGCCACCGTGCAGCAGGATCACCGGCGAACCATGCCCGGTCTTGGTGTAGTAGACCTTGATGCCATTGACGGCGGCATAGCCGGTCTTGGCCCCCGCAATCGGCGCCGGGGTGGGCGGAAGGGTTTCCCAGCGTTCCGCGGCCTGAACCCCGGAGAGGGACAGCAACAGGCAGGCAGCTGCCAATAAGCGACGTGACATGGCGATTCCTTTTTTGTGAGCAGGTTGAGGTCATCCGGCCAGATGTGCGCTCGACTCTAGCACCGTGTCTGCCTTGGGAAACACGCATTTTTTCCTATCAAAAACGCCCTTTGGAAAGAGAAAAATACAGTTATATCAATGGAATAAATTTGTCTTTTGCAGCGGGTGAGCTAAAGGTTTCAACTGGTGGTTTTTTCGGTCATTCCCGGCAGGGGCATTTTCTTCAATACCGTGATCCGTCTTCCCCTTAAGGTTCAGTCCGTACCCGCACAACAAAAAGGAACTGCAATGAGCTTGATCATTTCCATGGCCGCCTTCGCCCTGGCCACGTCCATCACCCCGGGACCGGTGAATGTGGTGGCCCTCAGTTCAGGCGCGCGCTTTGGGTTTGCCGCCAGCCAGAAGCATGTGGCCGGGGCCGCGTTGGGATTCACCTTGCTGCTGGTGCTGATTGGCCTGGGGCTGCATGAGGTGCTGGTGCGCTGGCCGCTGCTGACGCAGTTTATTCAATGGGGCGGGGTGGCCTTCCTGTTGTACATGGCCTGGAAACTGGCCGTGGACAATGGGCGCCTGGACGCTGAAGGCACGGCCACGGCGCCCTCGATGCTCTACGGCGCGATCATGCAGTGGCTCAACCCCAAGGCCTGGTTGGCGTGTGTGGCGGGCATGGGATTGTTCGTGGCCGACGGCGATGCGCAGCAAGTCTGGCTGTTCGCGGTGCTCTATCTGGTGATTTGCTACCTGTCGGTGGCGTGCTGGGCCTATGCCGGCACATTTTTGCGGCGCTACCTGAATAATCCGCAGGGCGTGCGTCTGTTCAATCGCTCGATGGCGGCGTTGCTGGTGGCCAGCGTGGGATATTTACTGCTCGCCTGAATCAGCCGCGATACTGCCCGGGCGTTGCCGCCAGGTGCTGTTTGAACGTGCGCTGGAAATGCGCCTGATCAGAAAAGCCGGCCGCCAGTGCGACGTCGGCGATCAACTGGCCGCTGCGCAACTGGGTGCGGGCAAACTGAATACGGCGATTGACCAGGAATGCGTGGGGCGTCATGCCGTAATACTGCTTGAACGCACGAATCAGGTACGACGGCGACAGTTCAGCCGCCTGGCAAATGTCTTCGAGCTTCAGGGCCTCGGTGCAATGTTCGCGGATATAGTCGGCGGCCCGCTCCAGCTTGTGATTGACCTCGCGCACCGGGGTCTCCGACGGGTTGAGGCGTTGTTGCACCTCGGTGAAAAAACTCACCACCGCACTCTGCTTGTGCAGGTGTTCGGCGTGGTTGTCCACCAGCACCTCATACAGCTCGTTCAGCCCGCGGTACAACGCGACATCCGTGGTGTGGGTGGCGGTGAACGGACGAAAGTCCTGGTCCTTGCTGAAACCCAGCTGGTGCTGCAGGTCGGTCAGCCAGGCCGTATCGATATACAGCATGTGATAGGACCAGGGCAGATCATCAATGGGGTTGCAGGCGTGGACATCCCCGGGATTCATCAAGACCACGGTGCCGGTGCTGATCTTGAAGGTCGATGCCCCATGGATGTACAGGCTCTGCCCGGCCGTGATCGCGCCGATGGAAAAGTGCTCGTGGGCGTGGCGGGTGTAGCAGACCTTCCGCCCGTCGGCGATGGTGCGAGCCTCAATGAACGGCAGGCGTTCGTCGCGCCAGAAGGACGGGGCAGTCGGTTCGAGGGGCGATCGCATCACTACAAGTCTCACCGGGAAACAATGCAGTGAATGATTACACAGAAACCGGCCTGCAACGTTTCATTTCATGGTTTCGGGTTCCATTCTGCGCAGGAAACCGATCCGCGGATCTACGCCGTTGATGGCGTTTGCCAGGGAAAGGGGTTGCTTCGCCGCCGCTCGCGCCTCATCGGCGCCTGTCAGCAAGTTCAGCAAGTGCGAGAGAAAGGGCAGATCTTCCATGTCAGTTCGGCTCCGTGCGGGTCGCCCACGTTTTATGGGCAACCGGAGCCCTCATCCTCGGATCGCCCGGGAAGGAACAACAGACGTACCTTCCTGACGGGATGTAGCCCGAGTCGACTGCCGTTGCAAGCGCTACGGCAGTCTGGCGTTTGGGCTCAAAAATCCCAGCGGGTCGCCAATTGCAGGCTGCGCGGCTCGCCGTAGAAACCGGTACCGAAGTTGCCCAGGCCGGTGTAGTACTTTTTGTCGAACAGGTTTTTCACGTTCAACGTGGTGCTCAGGTGCTCGTTGAAGCGGTAGCGCGCCATGACGTCCACCAGGAAGTAGCTGTCCTGGGTAATGCGTGAGTTGTGGCCGAAATTCACCGAGTCGTTGGGATCGGGCTGGAACACATTGCCGAAGAACTCGCTCTGCCAATTCACGCCGCCACCCACGGTCAGGTTCTCCAGGGCGCCGGGCAGGCGATAGGTGTTGAACAACCGCACCACTTGCTGGGGCGTGGTGGTTTGCAGCACGGAGCCGTAGACGTAATCGCCGTTGGCGTCACGGCTGTGCTGGTAGGTGTAGCCCGCCGAGACGTTCCAGCCGTCCAGCACTTCACCGGCCAGTTCGACTTCAAAGCCCTTGGTGGTGGCGCCGGCAATTGGGCGATACACCGAGTCGGTCTCAAACCCGGAAACGTACTGCGCAACGTTGTCCTGTTCGATGCGGAATGCGGCGAAGCTGGCGTTCAGGCGGCCGTCGAAGAAAGCGGCCTTGAGCCCGGCTTCGTAGGTGTCGCCTTCAATCGGATCGAGCAACTTGCGGTCGGCGTCCTTGCTGTTTTGCGGTTTGTAGATCTTGGTGTAGCTGGTGTACACCGACCAGATGTCATTCAGGTCGTAGACGATACCGGCATAGGGCGTGACGACGCCGGTCTGGCGGTAGGTGAAACGGTTGTCGGCCTTGGTCGGGTCGTAGAAGTCGGTGTTGTCGGTGCCGCTGAAGTTGCTGACGCGGGTGCCAAGGATCACCGACAGGTCATCGGTGGGTCTCAAGCGCGTGGCCAGGTACGCGCCGGTCTGGCGTTGCACGATGTCGTTCTGGCCGCTGCGGGGAATGTCAGGCTTCGGGTATTCGCCGCGCCAGTCGTAAATGTTGCCACCCACGGGCGGGTAGATCGAGCCGTACACCGGCACGTCCTGTTTCGAGCGGGTAGCCATGAAGCCCATGATCAACTCATGCTCGCGCCCGAACAGGCTGAAGGGGCCATTGAGGTTGATGTCCAGGGTGTTTTGCACCTGGTCACCCTTGTATTTGCCCATGAACATGTACATCCCGCCGCCCGTGACCGGGTCCGGGTTGCCGCCGCTGGCGGAGGCGAGCAGCGTGTCGTGCTGGCTGCGCTTGCGGTCGAGGCTGACTTTCAGCGACCAGTCGTTCGCGAGCTTTTGTTGCACCGAGGCAAACAGGGTCTGGTTCTGGAAGTCGCGGCGGCTCCAGTCGGCGGCCGGGTTGAAGGACCGCGAGAAGTCGGTGCGTGAACCGTTGCTGAAGTACATCGGGAAGCCGGTCCAGCTGGCGCCACGGGAGCGGGTGTCCTGCTGGTCGATGCCGAAGGTCAGCAGGGTGTCCGGCGTCAGGTCGGCTTCGAGGATGCCGTAGGCAATGTCCTTGGTGTTCTGGTAGTGGTCCAGGTACGACTGGCGATCCTGATACACGCCGACGAAGCGCCCGCGCACGTTGCCGGAGTCGGTCAAAGGCCCGGAAATATCGCCTTCGGTGCGGTAGTTGTCCCACGAGCCGAAGGTCTGGGTGACCGAGGCCTTGAAGTCCCGGGTGGGCTTTTTGCGAATCAGGTTGACCGTGGCCGAAGGATCGCCGGAGCCGGACATCAGGCCGGCTGAGCCCTTGATGATTTCCAGGCGGTCATACACCGCCATGTCGGTGCTGGTGGTGCCGTAGTCATACACGCCGTCGTAGGTGGAGTTGACCCCGTCGTACTGGAAGTTGGTGATCGGCAGGCCGCGGCTGGAAAACTCCCAGCGTTCGCTGTCGTAATTCTGCACGCTCACGCCCGGTGCACGGCGCAGGGTGTCGGCGATGCTGGTGGAGCCTTGGTCGTCCATTTGTTGGCGGGTGATCACTGTTACCGACTGCGGCGTCTCGCGCATCGACAGCGCCAGGCCGGTGGCCGAAGCCATGGCGCCGGTGGTGTAGGAGTGCGTATCTTCGGTGGTGGCGCCCAGGCCTTCGCCGGAGATGGTGGTGGCGCCCAGTTCCAGGGCGCCGGTGTTGGCCGGGACCAACTCCAGCACGTAGCCGTTGTTGCCCTGGGGCACGGCCTGCAAGCCGCTGCCTTGCAACAGCCGTTGCAAACCGCTGGCCGGGGTGTAGCTGCCGTTGAGGCCCGGGCTGGTTTTGCCGCTGGCCAGGCTGTTGTGGCCGGCGAAAAAGATCCCGGACTGTTCGGCGAAGCTGTTCAGCACGTTGACCAACGAACCCGCGGCGATGGTGTAGTGGCGGGCCGTTTCCTGAGTAGACGGCGACTCGGCGGCTTGCGCGTCGAGCGCGCCCAGGCACAACAAGGTAGCAGTAACGGCCAGCGCCAGCGGGCGCAAAGTGAAGCGAACGGGTTGCGACATGAACATTCCCTTTGGATCAAATCGATCGGCGAATTGAAAGCATCTGCAGGGTTTACCGAACGAGTTTTGGAAAAGGGAACTGACGGCTGAAAGTTTTTATGTGCCTGGGTGTTTGGGCCTGACCGTGACCCACCACGGCATGAGCGTGTCGACCTGAATCGGCAGCGCGGCCTGTAGCAGGCGCAGTGCGTGGTCGCTGTCTTTGAGGGGGAACGAACCCATTACCGGCAATTGCGCCACGGCTGGATCACAACCCAGGTGGCCGGGGCGAAAACGATTGAGTTCGGCGACCAGTTGGCCAAGCGGCAGGTTGTCGGCCAGCAGTACGCCACGGCTCCAGGCCTCACGGGTGGCGGATGCGGGTGAATGGAGATTGAACCCATCGCGGGTGAAGGCCACTTGTTGCCCGGCCTCGATGATTCGTTGTTGCTGGCTGGCGGCGGTGCGCACTTCGACCCGACCTTCAAACACATTGAGCACGGTGCTGTCGCCGTCCTGCAACACGCTGAAGCGGGTGCCGAGTGCCCGCAGGCGGCCCTGTTGGGTCTCCACCAGGAACGGGCGGTTCGGGTCCTTGGCGGTCTCGATCAGCACTTCGCCGAAACGCAGGTGCAGCAAGCGCTGGACCCGGTCAAAACGTACATCCAGGGCGCTCAAGGCGTTCAACCACAGGCGACTGCCATCGTCCAGCAGCGCTTCGCGGGTTTCACCGCCGGCGGTTGCGTAATCCGCACTCCAGCCTCCCACCAACCGGGGCAGGGCGGTGTTGCGCCAGGTGCCCCAGGCCAGCGTTGAACCGGCACACAACACCAGCAGGGTCTTGAGCGTCTGGCGCCGAGAGCTGCGCAACGCACGGCTGGCGCTGTGGGATTGCTCGGCCAACGGCGCAAAGCGTTGGCTGACCCGCTCTACATAACCCCAGGCGGCCTGGTGTTCCGGACTTTGCCCGAGCCATGCCTGCCAGTGCTGGGCAGCCTCTGGCTGATCCTGCAGGCGTACGTACCAATGGGCCGCTTGCTCAAGGCTGGCATGGCTGAGCTTTCCGGGGCTGTTCACTCCACGAGCATCCCGTCCAGTTCGGCTTCCAGCACCGCACAATGCAGCAGCGCCTGGGCCAGGTATTTTTTCACCATCCGTTCGCCTACCCCGAGCTGTTCGCCGATCTGCTTGTAGGGCAGGCCGTGTAACTGCGCCAGCAGGAATGCCTCGCGGACTTTGTGGGGCAGCCGCGCGAGCATGGCATCCACTTCGTACAGGGTTTCGACAATGATTGCCCGCTGCTCCGGCGACGGTTGCAGGGCTTGCGGCCGGTCCGCGAGGCTTTGCAGCCACGCTTGTTCCAGTTGGCGCCGACGCCAGTGATCAATGCACAACCCCCGGGCGATGGTGGCCAGGTAGGAGCGCTCCCGCGTCTCATCGGCGCCGGCCGGCGGGCGCTTGAGTACCCGGATGAAGGTGTCATGGGCCAGGTCCGCCGCATCCCAGCGATTGCTCAGGCGCCGGCGCAGCAGCCCCAGCAGCCAGGAATGGTGATTGCCGTAGAGGTCGCTGAACGAGGTGGACGGGGTCGACACAGTATCCATGTGGCGCAGAAGCCTTGGCGTAAATAAGAATTGGTCGCGATTAAACCAAAGGGCCGGGCACTGCGCAAATGATATTGGTTTGCTTTTGCGGCGTTGTCAGCGCCCACGCTTTTCGGCAATCCATGCGGTGGCCAGGTCGATAAAGGCCCGCAGTTTCGGTTGGCTCTGGGTTCGGGCGGGGAAATACAGGTAAAGCCCGCTGCTTGGCGGTACGAAAGATTGCAGCACGGGCTCCAGTGCGCCTGAAGCCAGGTCCTCCATGACCTCGAAATCACTCACGTACGCCAGGCCCTGGCCGGCCCGCGCGGCGGCGATCATCAGGTTGCGGTCATTGACGATCAACCCGCCTTGAACGCCGACCGTAAATTCCCGGCCCGCCCGCTCGAATTCCCAGCGGTGTGCCATGCCCGAGGTCAGGAAGCGATAACCGATGGTTTGATGGGCCGTGAGCGCTTCCGGCGTTGTCGGCTTGCCGGCCTTGGCAAAGTAGGCGGGAGAGCCCACCACCGACCAGTTCAGGTCCGGGGTCAGGCGCACGGCAACCATGTCTTTGTCGATGGATTCCCCCAGGCGAATACCGGCGTCGAAGCCCTCGGTCACCAGGTCCACCGTGGCATCGTCGAGGGAAATATCCAGCACCACATCGGGGAAGGCCTCGCGAAAACGCGGGATCAACGGCTCGATCAGCAACTTGCCCGACAACCTTGGCACCGTCAGCCGCAGGGTGCCCATGGGCCGGTCGCGGTAGCCACTGAGGGCCGCCAGCGCTTCGTCAATCTCCCCGGCGGCGGGGCGCAGGCGGCTGTAAAGCGTCATGCCGGCCTCGGTCAGCGCCACCCGGCGCGTGGTGCGCTGGAACAGCACCACACCCGTGCGCTTCTCCAGGGTCTTCACCGCATGGCTGACCGCCGTCGGTGTTACGCCGAGGCGTGCAGCGGCCTGGGTGAAGCTCTTCAGTTCGGCCACGGCGAGAAATTCGGTCAAGCCATTGAAGGGATCAAGGTTCATCAGTCAGCCATTATGAAATTCTGTTTCAGAGTGCTTGTAGCACGAGACGGTTTTTCAGGCTAATGCCTCAGCGTACTTTGGCTTCACATTCACTCCATCAGGTACGGATCATGACAACGGCACATTCCTTCAAGCGTGTTTGGCTGGTAACCGGGGCTTCCCGGGGCATCGGCGCGAAAATCGTCGCGGCAGCACTGGCCCACGGTGATGCGGTGGTGGCCACGGCCCGCAACGCCCATACCGTCACCCAACGCTTCGGCGAGCAACCCGGGCTGCTGGCGGTGCAGCTGGACGTGACCGACGAATCCCAGGCTGCCGACGTTGCCCGTGCCGCCATTGAGCACTTCGGGCGCATTGATGTGTTGGTCAACAATGCCGGTTTTGGCCTGCTGGGCGCGGTGGAGGAGGCGTCTGCCGATGAGGTTCGCCGCTTGTATGAAACCAACGTGTTCGGGCTGCTCAATGTCACTCGCGGTGTATTGCCGTTCATGCGCCAGGCGCGCAGCGGGCATGTGATCAATATTTCGTCGGTGGGCGGCTTCCGTTCGGGTGCGGGATTCGGCACGTACTGCTCGACCAAGTTTGCCGTTGAAGGGTTGAGCGAGGCGCTGCACGCAGAGCTGGCACCCTTGGGCGTCAAGGTGACGGTGGTGGAGCCGGGTTATTTCCGCACCGACTTCCTGGATGGCAACTCCCTGGTGGAGTCGCCCCTGATCATCGACGACTACGCCGCCACGTCCGGCGAGGTGCGCAAGCTGGCCAAGGTCTACAACCAGCAGCAACCGGGTAACCCGGAGCTGCTGGCAGTGGCCATGATCAAGCTGGTGGACGCGCCGCATCCGCCGATGCGCCTGGCCCTGGGCACCGACACGTTGCAGGCGATTGAGGACAAGCTGGCCTACGTCAAGGAAGAGACCGACACCTGGCGTGAATTGTCGGCCTCAACCGATTTCTGACACCCAATGGCGTAGCAGCTGTCGAGCCGCCGCTTCGCTGGGGCTCGACAGCTGCTACGGTGGTTCTACTGCTAGGGGCCGGGCACCAAAAACGCCGCCTCCAGCAGCTGCCGGGTGTAGGCATGCTGGGGGTTGGCGAAGATCGCGGGTGCATCTCCCTGTTCAACCGCCTGCCCGTGTTTTACCACCATCAGTTGGTGACTCAAGGCCTTGACCACCGCCAGGTCGTGGCTGATGAACAGGTAGGTCAGGTTGTACTTGGCCTGCAGGTTGCGCAGCAGTTCCACCACCTGGCGCTGCACGGTACGGTCGAGGGCCGAGGTCGGTTCATCCAGCAAAATCAGCCGGGGCTTGAGCACCAAAGCGCGGGCAATAGCGATGCGCTGGCGTTGGCCGCCGGAAAATTCGTGGGGGTAGCGATTGCGGGTTTCCGGGTCCAGGCCCACTTCCTTCAGCGCGGCGATAATCGCCGCTTCCTGCTCGGCGGCAGTGCCCATCTTGTGGATACGCAGGCCTTCGCCGACGATCTCGCTCACGCACATGCGCGGGCTCAGGCTGCCGAACGGATCCTGGAACACCACCTGCATTTCCCGGCGCAGCGGGCGCACTTGTTGCTGGCTGAGCTTGTCCATCTGATGGCCTTCGAAGCGAATGCCACCCTTGCTCGCAATCAGCCGCAAAATTGCCAGGCCCAGGGTGGATTTGCCCGAGCCGCTTTCACCGACGATGCCCAGCGTCTGGCCCTGGGGCAGGCTGAAGTTGATGCCATCCACCGCCTTGACGTAATCGACGGTATTGCGCAGGAAGCCTTTCTTGATCGGGAACCAGACCTTCAGGTCATCGACTTCCAGCAACGGTGGGCCGACTTCATTGGTGGCGGGCCCGCCGCTGGGTTCCGCTGCCAGCAGCTCCTGGGTGTAAGGGTGCTGCGGCGCCTCGAACAGGGTTTCGCATTCGGCCTGTTCGACGATGCAGCCTTTTTGCATCACACATACCCGGTGGGCAATGCGCCTTACCAGGTTCAAGTCGTGGCTGATCAACAGCAACGCCATGCCCAGGCGCGCCTGCAGTTCCTTGAGCAGCTCCAGGATCTTCAACTGCACGGTGACGTCGAGTGCCGTGGTCGGCTCGTCCGCAATCAGCAACTCCGGCTCATTCGCCAGGGCCATCGCAATCATCACCCGCTGGCGTTGGCCGCCGGACAGCTCATGGGGCAGCGCCTTGAGGCGTTTGTGGGGCTCGGGGATGCCCACCAGTTCCAGCAACTCCAGGGTGCGTTTGGTGGCCACCTTGCCGGTAAGCCCCTTGTGCAGGCCGAGCACTTCGTTGATCTGCTTCTCGATGGAGTGCAGCGGGTTCAACGAGGTCATCGGCTCCTGGAAAATCATCGCAATCCGGTTGCCGCGGATATGCCGGATGGTCTTTTCCTTCAGGGTCAGCAAATCGTGGTTGGCGTACTGGATCGTGCCCGACGGGTGACGTGCCAGCGGGTAGGGCAGCAGGCGCAATATCGAGTGCGCCGTGACCGACTTGCCCGAGCCGCTTTCGCCCACCAGTGCCAGGGTTTCGCCGCGCTTGATATCGAAGCTGACGTTGTTCACCACCCGCTGGTGGCTGTTGCCTACGACGAACTCGACGGAGAGGTCGCGGACTTCGATCAGATTGTCCTGATTCATCTCATTTCCTCGGGTCGAAGGCATCGCGAGCGGACTCGCCGATAAACACCAGCAGACTCAACATGATCGCCAGCACGGCAAACGCACTCATGCCCAGCCACGGCGCCTGCAGGTTGGATTTGCCCTGGGCCACCAGTTCACCCAGGGACGGCGAGCCGGCCGGCAGGCCAAAACCCAGGAAGTCCAGCGCGGTGAGGGTGCCGATCGCCCCGGTCAGGATGAACGGCATGAAGGTCATGGTGGAGACCATGGCGTTGGGCAGGATATGGCGGAACATGATCGCGCCGTTCTGCATTCCCAGCGCCCGCGCCGCCCGCACGTATTCCAGGTTACGCCCGCGCAGGAATTCGGCACGCACCACGTCCACCAGGCTCATCCAGGAAAACAACAGCATGATCCCCAGCAGCCACCAGAAATTGGGCTGCACGAAACTGGCGAGGATGATCAGCAAATACAGCACTGGCAAGCCCGACCAGATCTCCAGGAAGCGCTGCCCGGCCAGGTCGACCCAGCCACCGTAGAAGCCCTGCAACGCGCCGGCGATCACGCCGATGATCGAGCTGAGCACGGTGAGCGTCAGGGCAAACAGCACGGAAATCCTGAAGCCGTAGATCACCCGCGCCAGCACATCGCGGCCCTGGTCATCGGTGCCCAGCAGGTTGTCCCGTGACGGCGGGGCGGGGGCCGGAACTTTCAGGTCGTAGTTGATGCTCTGGTAGCTGTACGGAATCGGTGCCCACAACGTCCACGCGTCCTTGGCCTTGAGCAGCTCCTGGATATACGGGCTCTTGTAGTTGGCTTCCAGCGGGAATTCGCCGCCGAAGGTGGTCTCGGGGTAGCGCTTGAGCGCCGGGAAGTACCAGTCGCCGTCGTAGTGCACCGCCAGCGGCTTGTCGTTGGCGATCAGCTCGGCGCCCAGGCTCAGGCCGAACAGGATCAAAAACAGCCACAGCGACCACCAGCCACGCTTGTTGGCCTTGAAACGCTCGAACCGGCGACGATTGAGGGGGGATAGATTCATCTCAATGCTCCCGGCTGGCGAAGTCGATGCGCGGATCGACCAGGGTGTAGGTGAGGTCGCCGGTCAGCTTCACCACCAATCCCAGCAGGGTGAAGATAAACAGGGTGCCGAACACCACCGGGTAGTCGCGGTTGATCGCCGCTTCAAAGCTCATCAGGCCCAGGCCGTCGAGGGAGAAGATCACTTCCACCAGCAACGAGCCGGTGAAGAAGATGCCGATGAAGGCCGACGGGAAGCCGGCAATCACCAGCAGCATCGCGTTGCGAAACACATGGCCGTACAGCACGCGGTGGTTGGTCAGGCCCTTGGCCTTGGCGGTGACCACGTACTGCTTGTTGATCTCGTCGAGGAAGCTGTTTTTGGTGAGCAGGGTCATGGTGGCGAAGTTGCCGATCACCAGGGCGGTCACCGGCAAGGCAAGGTGCCAGAAGTAATCGAGGACCTTGCCGCCCCAGCTCAACTCATCAAAGTTGTTGGACGTGAGCCCGCGTAACGGAAACCAGTCGAAGTAACTGCCGCCGGCGAACACCACGATCAGCAGGATCGCAAACAGGAACGCCGGGATCGCGTAGCCGACGATGATCGCCGAGCTGGTCCACACGTCGAAGTGGCTGCCGTGCCGCGTAGCCTTGGCGATCCCCAGGGGGATCGACACCAGGTACATGATCAGGGTGCTCCATAATCCGAGGGAGATGGACACCGGCATCTTTTCCTTGATCAGGTCGATGACCTTCGCATCGCGAAAGAAGCTGTCGCCAAAATCCAGCCGGGCGTAGTTCTTGACCATGATCCACAAGCGTTCCGGCGCCGACTTGTCGAAGCCGTACATCTTCTCGATTTCCTTCACCAGCGCCGGGTCCAGGCCCTGGGCGCCTCGGTAGCTGGAACCGGCCACCGAGACTTCGGCACCGCCCCCGGCAATCCGGCTGGTGGCGCCTTCAAAGCCTTCGAGCTTGGCGATCATCTGCTCCACCGGGCCACCCGGGGCGGCCTGGATGATCACAAAGTTGATCAGCAAAATGCCGAACAGGGTCGGGATGATCAGCAGCAGTCGACGAAAAATATAGGCCAGCATCTCAGTCGCCCCCGCTCGCCGGATCGGCGCTCTGGTTGGTGTCCACGGTTATCGCAGGTTTCACGTCGGGTTTGCTCCACCAGGTGGCGGTGCCGACGTCATACCGTGGCGAGACCTTCGGATGGCCGAGGTGGTCCCAATACGCCACGCGGAAGGTCTTGATGTGCCAGTTGGGGATCACGTAGTAGCCGAACTGCAGCACGCGGTCCAGGGCCTTGGCGTGGGCCACCAGGCTCTTGCGCGAGTCGGAGTCGATGAGTTCTTCCACCAACTGGTCGATGGCCGGGTCTTTCAGGCCGATGTAGTTGCGGCTGCCGGGCTTGTCGGCGCTGGATGACTTCCAGTACTCGCGCTGCTCGTTACCGGGCGATGAGGATTGCGGGAAGCTGCCCACCACCATGTCGAAATCCCGCGAACGGATGCGGTTGATGTACTGCGAGATGTCGACCCGGCGAATCACCAGGTCGATCCCCAGGTCTGCCAGGTTGCGCTTGAACGGCAACAGGATGCGTTCGAACTCGGTCTGTGCCAGCAGGAACTCGATGGTCACCGGCTTGCCGGTGGTGTCGACCATCTTGTCGTCGACGATCTTCCAGCCGGCCTCTTGCAGCAGTTGATAGGCCTCGCGCTGCTGGGTGCGGATCATGCCGCTGGCGTCGGTCTTCGATGGCTCGAAGGCTTCGGTAAACACCTGGGGCGGGATCTTGTCCCGCAGCGGTTCAAGAATCGCCAGCTCATCCGGGCCGGGCAGGCCGGTGGCGGCCATCTCGGAGTTTTCGAAATAACTGCGGCTGCGGGTGTAGGCGCCGTTGAACAGTTGCTTGTTGCTCCATTCAAAGTCCAGCAACAGGCTGATGGCCTTGCGCACCCGCACATCCTGGAACATCGGTTTGCGGGTGTTGAACACGAAGCCCTGCATGCCGGTGG
This sequence comes from Pseudomonas sp. D4002, assembly GCF_013385665.1. Classification (NCBI taxonomy): domain Bacteria; kingdom Pseudomonadati; phylum Pseudomonadota; class Gammaproteobacteria; order Pseudomonadales; family Pseudomonadaceae; genus Pseudomonas; species Pseudomonas sp. D4002. The sequence continues at coordinate 321,566 of NZ_JACAPN010000012.1, read as the reverse complement.
GGTTGCCGTTGGGGATTTCTTCCTTGATCAGGCGGCCCTGGGTGACGGCGGGGGTGTTGTAGGCATTGGCCCAGTTTTTCGCGCTGATTTCCAGCCAGTAATCGAACTGCCCGGCCTTGAGGGCTTCGAGGGCCACGGTGTTGTCGCGGTAGTAATCGGTGACCCGGTAATCGAAGTTGTAGAAACCCTTGTTGATCGGCAGGTCCTTGGCCCAGTAGTCCTTGACCCGCTCGTAGCGGACCGAGCGCCCGGCCTTGACCTCGGCCACCTTGTACGGGCCGCTGCCCAGCGGAATCTCCAGGTTGCCCTTGGAGAAGTCGCGGCCCTCCCAGTAATGCTTGGGCAACACTGTCAGTTGCCCAAGGATCAGCGGCAGTTCGCGGTTGTTGGTGCGCTTGAACTTGAACAGCACCCGCAGCGGGTCTTCGGCGATCACTTCGTCGACATCCGCGTAGTAGGTCTTGAAGATCGGCGAGCCGTCCTTCATCAGCGTCTGGAAGCTGAACACCACGTCTTCGGCACGGATCGGGTGGCCGTCGTGGAAGCGCGCTTCGGGGCGGATGTAGAAGCGCACCCAGCTGTTGTCCGGGGCCTTTTCGATCTTGCCGGCTACCAGGCCGTATTCGGTGATGGGTTCGTCCAGGCTTTGCTGGGCGAGGGTGTCGTAGATCAGGCCGATATCATCTGCCGGCACGCCCTTGCTGATGAATGGGTTGAGGCTGTCGAAGCTGCCCATGCTGGATACGCGGAAGGTACCACCCTTGGGGGCATCCGGATTTACGTAGTCGACGTGTTTGAAATCGGCGGGGTACTTGGGCGGTTCGTTGTAGAGGGTCAGGGCATGTTGCGGGGCCGCATTGGCCGCGGCGCAAAACAGCAGGCTGCCAAGGATCGCAGTACGCAAAGGTATCATTGGGCTTTCTCCGAAGCTTTCAGCCACCATGCGCTCAGGCCCAGGCTGTAGGGCGGCGTGGTGACGAAGGCGAACCGGTTGCGGTACGCCAGGCGATGATAGTTGAGGTACCAGTTGGGAATACTGTAGTGCTGCCACAGCAGGACGCGGTCCAGCGCCCGGCCTGCGGCCAACTGTTCTTCACGGGTTTGCGCCGCCAGCAGTTGGTCCAGCAGGTGGTCGACCACCGGGTTGGCGATGCCTGCGTAATTCTTGCTGCCCTTGATCCCCGCCTGGCTGGAGTGGAAATACTGCCACTGCTCAAGGCCGGGGCTGAGGGTCTGGTTGAGGGTCATCAGAATCATGTCGAAGTCGAACTGATCGAGGCGTTGTTTGTACTGTGCGCGGTCTACCGTGCGCAAGCGGGCATCGACGCCGATGCTTGTCAGATTCTCGACATAGGGCTGCAGGATGCGCTCCAGGTTCGGGTTCACCAGCAGAATCTCCAGCCTCAGCGGCTGCCCGTCACTGTTGAGCAAGCGTTGCCCGGACAGCTTCCAGCCGGCGTCCGCCAACAATGCGAGGGCGCGGCGCATCGTGTCGCGAGGAATGCCGCGACCGTCGGTCTGGGGCAGGCTGAAGGGCTGGGTAAACAGGTTGGCCGGCAGTTGGTCGCGATAGGGCGACAGCATCAGCCACTCATGGCCGGTCGGCACGCCGGTGGCGGAGAACTCGCTGTTGGGGTAATAGCTGAGGCTGCGTTTATAGGCGCCGCTGAACAGGGTGCGGTTGGTCCACTCGAAATCGAACATCAGCCCCAACGCTTCGCGGACCTTGGCCTGGCTGAAGGCCGGGCGCCGGCTGTTCATGAACAGGCCCTGGCTCTGGGTCGGTATCTGGTGGGCGATCTGTGCCTTGATCACATCACCCCGGTTGACCGCCGGGAAGTTGTAGCCGTTGGCCCAGTTCTTCGCCTGGTGCTCGATATAGATATCGAACTCGCCGGCCTTGAACGCTTCGAAGGCCACGTCGCTGTCGCGGTAGAACTCCACCTCGACCTTGTCGTAGTTATAGAAACCCCGGTTGACCGCCAGGTCCTTGCCCCAGTAATCCTTGACCCGCTCGAACACCAGTTGTCGCCCGGGGCTGACCTTGCTGATGCGGTAAGGCCCGCTGCCCAGCGGCGGTTCGAACGTGGTGGCCTTGAAGTCGCGGTTTTTCCAGTAATGCTGGGGCAATACCGGTAGCTCGCCCAGGCGCAGGATCAGCAACGGGTTGCCGGCGCGCTTGAACACAAAACGAATGCGATGCCGGTTAAGAATGTCGACCCGGGCCACTTCCTGCAGGTTGGTGCGGTACTGCGGGTGGCCTTCGGTCAGCAGCGTGCGATAGGAAAACGCCACGTCGTAGGCGGTGATCGGCTTGCCATCGTGAAACCGCGCTTCAGGGCGCAGGTTGAACACTACCCAACTACGGTCCTCGCTGTATTCCACCGATTGGGCAATCAGGCCGTAGCTGGAGGTGGGTTCATCGCCGGAAGGGGCATATTGGCCGGTGCCGACCATCAACGGCTCATTGAGCTCGTTAACCCCATATTGCAGGAAATTGGCGGTGGAAACCGGGCTGGAACCCTTGAAGGTGTAAGGGTTGAGGGTGTCGAACGTGCCAAACGCCATGACCCGCAAGGTGCCGCCCTTGGGCGCTGCGGGGTTTACCCAGTCGAAGTGGGTGAATTTGGCCGGGTACTTGAGCGTGCCGAACTGCGCATAACCGTGGCTCTCGGTGATGGTCGCGTTCGCGGAAAAGCTCAAGGCCAGACTTATTAGTAGAAGGAGGGGACGCTTCAAGTCAGGGATCCGATCCAGGCGGCTTGGGCTTTATGAACCGTACAGTAACAGCTTGTTCCGATTGGAAAAAGGCTGGCGCCGCAGGAGGGAGACTACAGGCTTGGATGGGGGTTGGCAGGGTGAAGAACAAAGGGGGAGCTGTTGCCAGTTCCCCCTCGTGTTTGCTGCTTAGCGCGGCCCGGAAACCACCAGCATCTGCCCAGGTTTCAGCGCCTGGCCAGTGCGTGGGTTCCAGCGCTTGAGATGTTGCATCTCGACGTTGAAGCGCTTGGCGACGATGTACAGCGAATCGCCTTTCTTGACCTTGTACTGCACCGGCTTCTTGCTGTCGGCCTTGGCCACCAGCTTGCGGGTGTCCTGCATCACCAGGGTCTGGCCGACCTTGAGCGCCTGCCCGTTGAGCTTGTTCCAGCGCTGCAGGTCATGTACATCGACCTTGTTGGCCTTGGCGATCAGCGTCAGGTTGTCGCCGCTGCGCACCTTGTAGTTGCGGGTGCGACCGGCAATGGCCTTGTGCTCAACGTCGTCGAACACCGGCTTTTTCGGGCGCATGCTCAGCAATTCTTCCGGCTTCATCGCCGAAAGGCTGCTGGCCAGCAGCTGCGCCTTGGACGTCGGCACCAGCAAATGCTGCGGGCCGTCCAGGGTGGTGCGCTGTTTCAAGGCAGGGTTGAGCTGGAACAGTTCGTCTTCGTCGATCTCGGCCAGCGCGGCGACCCGTGACAGGTCCATGCTGGTCTTGATTTCTACCACTTCGAAGTACGGCGTGTTGGCGATCGGGTTGAGGTTGACGCCATACGCCTCGGGGGCCAGCACTACCTGGGACAGCGCCAGGAACTTGGGCACGTAGTCCTTGGTTTCCTGGGGCAGTGGCAGGTTCCAGTAGTCCGTCGGCAAACCGAGCTTCTCGTTACGCTCGATGGCCCGGCTGACCGTGCCCTCACCGGCGTTGTAAGCCGCCAGGGCCAGCAACCAGTCGCCGTTGAACATGTCATGCAGGCGAGTCAGGTAGTCGAGGGCGGCGGTGGTGGAGGCGGTGATGTCGCGGCGGCCGTCGTAGGCGCGGGTCTGGCGCAGGTTGAAATAGCGCCCGGTGGCGGGAACGAACTGCCACAGGCCGACCGCATCGCTGCGGGAATAGGCCATTGGGTTGTAGGCACTTTCAATCACTGGCAGCAGCGCCAGCTCCAGGGGCATGTTGCGTTCTTCAAGGCGTTCGACGATGTAATGAATGTAGAGGCTGCCGCGTTCGCCGGCGTTCTCGAGGAAGGATGGGTTGCTGGCAAACCACAATCGTTGCTGTTCAATGCGCGGGTTGACGCCTAACCCGTCCTGCAATTGAAAGCCCCGGCGCATGCGTTCCCAGACATCCTGGGGCACTTCCGGGCTTGGCTTCTCTGATAGCCAAAGGGGTTTTTGCTTGATCTTGGCGGTAAGGTTTGGCTTGGGTTGCACGGTGGATTGTGCGGCAAAATGGGTCGATTGGCAGCCCGCCAGAGTAGCGGACACAGCCACCGCCACGGCTTGAGCCAGGCGGGTCAATGCGTCTGAATGGTTGGTTTTACGAATAGATGACGACATTGGCTGGAAGTAAGTTCCGGGCAAAAATGTCGGGCGATTCTAGAAAGCGCGTGGGTTGCGGTCAACCATTCAGAAATTACGTACTAAATTCCGCGCGCTTAGAACGTATCTTTCCACGACCTCAAGCTAGCAAACACCTCACTCCCGGCCCGGTTATCGCGGCCATTCCGTTCGTCCGCTTTTTCTTTAACGGATGTTTCAGAGGTCCGCAGAAAAGGGTTGGTGCGTTTTTCCAGGGCCAAAGTCGAAGGCAATGTTATCTGGCCGTTCGCCCGCAGTTGCCGCACGTTCTCCACCCGTTCGGCGATATCCGCGTTATGCGGTTCCACGGCCTGGGCGAATCTCAGGTTACTTTGTGTGTATTCGTGGGTGCAGTACACCAGCGTGTTGGCCGGCAAGGCCGCCAGGCGTTCCAGTGAGGTGTGCATTTGCTGCGGGGTGCCTTCGAACAGGCGGCCACAACCGGCGGCGAAGAGGGTGTCGCCACAGAACAGCACGCCCTCGTGATAAAAGGCGATGTGCCCCAGGGTATGGCCGGGTACGGCAAACACCTCGAAGTCCCAACCCAGCACGTTGATGCGGTCGTTATCCTGGAGTGCCACGTCCCGCGCCGGGATCTTTTCATTTGCCGGGCCGTATACCGTGGCGCCTGAAACACTTTTAAGTTGCTCGACGCCGCCGACATGATCATGGTGATGGTGAGTCACCAGGATGTCGCTGAGGGTCCACTCGGGATGCTGCTGGAGCCAGGCCAGCACGGGCGCGGCATCACCGGGATCGACCACCGCGCAGCGCTTGTTCGGCTGATCCTGTAACAACCAGATGTAGTTATCGGTGAAGGCGGGCAGGGCACTGATCTGTATCATTCTTTGATTCGCCAAGCTGAACACATTGGTGCATCTTAGAGCTTCTTGGCGCGTTGGAGAATGCAATGACTGATAAAGCGTTCGCCCAGGCCGATCCCGAGTGGCTGGCACTGATCGGTGCCGCCCGTGAATGGCTGTCCGGGCCTGTCGGGCAATTTTTACTGGATGAAGAACGGCGCATGCTCGAAGACGAGCTGGGTCGGTTCTTTGGTGGTTACCTGGTGCATTACGGGCCGTCGGCACAAACCCCGCCGTCGGCACCCCAGGTGCAACGCAATGTGCGCCTGGGGGCGCCGCTGCCGGGGGTTGAAATCGTCTGCGAGGAGCAGGCCTGGCCGTTGAGCGAGCATGCGGCCGATGTGGTGGTGATGCAGCATGGCCTGGATTTCTGCCTGTCGCCCCACGGTTTGCTGCGCGAAGCGGCCAGCAGCGTGCGCCCTGGTGGCCATTTGCTGATCATTGGCATCAACCCCTGGAGCAGTTGGGGCTTGCGCCATGTGTTCGCCCATGACGGGCTGCGCCAGGCGCGCTGCATCTCGCCGTCGCGAGTCGGCGACTGGTTGAACCTGCTGGGCTTTGCGCTGGAGAAACGCCGCTTCGGGTGCTATCGTCCGCCGCTTGCGTCTGCCAAGTGGCAAGGCCGGCTGGCCGGCTGGGAACGCAGGGCCGGTGCCTGGCAATTGTCCGGCGGGGGTTTCTACCTGTTGGTGGCGCGCAAGATCGTCGTTGGCCTGCGCCCGGTGCGCCAGGTGCGTCGCGAGCCGATGGGCAAGCTGGTGCCGATGCCGATGGCCAAGGTCAATCGCAAGCAGAGCGAACAGTAAACATACCTTTTTGATTTCAGGTCGAGCCTCTCGACCTCGGGCACTTGTCGGTCGATTATCGGCAACCCGCTTTGATGGATCCCGCTTTAATGGACAGTGAAATGACCGATACCGTAGAGCTCTTCACCGATGGCGCCTGCAAGGGCAACCCCGGCCCCGGCGGATGGGGCGCCTTGCTGGTGTGCAAGGGCGTGGAGAAGGAACTGTGGGGCGGTGAAGCCAACACCACCAACAACCGCATGGAACTGATGGGCGCGATCCGTGGCCTGGAAGAGCTCAAGCGCCGTTGCGACGTATTGCTGGTGACCGACTCCCAGTACGTGATGAAGGGCATCAACGAGTGGATGGTCAACTGGAAGAAGCGCGGCTGGAAGACTGCGGCCAAGGAGCCGGTGAAAAACGCCGACCTGTGGCAATTGCTCGATGAGCAATGCAATCGCCACAACATCACCTGGAAATGGGTGCGCGGGCATATCGGCCATCCCGGCAACGAGCGGGCCGACCAACTGGCCAACCGCGGTGTGGATGAAGTGCGCGGCTACAAACAGAGCTGATGCCGTCTGACGTGTTAAGATCCCGCCCCTTGAAATGTACCAAACCGTTGAGAGCTGAACCCTGATGGCCATCCGATCTGTTGTACTCGATACCGAAACCACCGGCATGCCGGTGACCGACGGCCACCGGATCATTGAAATCGGCTGTGTCGAACTGATGGGCCGCCGCCTCACCGGCCGGCACTTCCACGTCTACCTGCAACCGGATCGGGAAAGTGACGAAGGCGCCATCGGCGTCCACGGCATCACCAACGAATTCCTGGTGGGCAAGCCACGGTTTGCGGAAGTGGCGGATGAGTTCTTCGAGTTCATCAACGGCGCGCAGCTGATCATCCATAACGCGGCGTTCGACGTTGGCTTCATCAACAACGAATTTGCGCTGATGGGGCAGACCGACCGGGCTGATATCACCCGGCACTGCTCGATCCTCGACACCTTGATGATGGCGCGTGAGCGTCACCCGGGCCAGCGCAACAGCCTCGACGCATTGTGCAAACGCTATGGCGTCGACAACTCTGGCCGTGAACTCCACGGCGCGTTGCTCGACTCCGAGATTCTCGCCGACGTCTACCTGACCATGACCGGTGGCCAGACCAGCCTGTCCCTGGCCGGTAATGCCTCGGACGGCAATGGTTCGGCGGAGGGCTCGGGCAATCGTCCTTCGGAAATCCGCCGCCTGCCAGCGGATCGCCAGCCCACCACGATCATTCGTGCCAGCGAGCAGGACATGGCCGAGCATGCAGCGCGCCTCGAGGCGATCGCCAAGTCTGCCGGCGCACCCGCGTTGTGGACCCAATTGACCCAGCAATAACCGTTATCCCAGCGCCAGCCCCTGGCTGGCCCTGATCAAGTCATAAGCCTTGCGCGCAATCGGGTTCGCCGTGTTCGGACGGATCCACAGGTAGTACGTGACCTCCGGCATCCTCGGCAATCCATCGTTTTCCCCCAATACCCGCATATCCGGCCCGAGCATCTCCATGCTCCGTGGGGTCACGCCCAGCCCTGCGCGGGTTGCCGCCTTGATCCCGATCAGGTTCGATGCCAGGTACGCCTGGCGCCACGGGATATTCGCCCGTTCCAGCGCCTCAAGGGCGTAGCGCCGATAAATGCTCGGCTCATCCACCAGAATCAATGGCAGCGGCTCGCTTGGCGAGTGAATGTATTGCGCCGAACAAATCCACCACACCGGCGAGGTGCGCAGCGCAAAGCCCTCCAGGTTGGCATCGGCGCGGGTGGAAATCACCATGTCGACCTTGCCCCGGTGCAGGTCATCCATCAGGAACGGGCTGCGCCCGACGTCGATCTCCAGGCGCAGGCGCGGTGCCGAGCGGGCGATGTGGCTGAGGATCGGCGGCAGGATGGTGTCGGCGATGTCGTGGGGCGAGCCGATACGCAGTACGCCGCTGAGGCTGCTTTCCCGCAAGGAATTGAGTGCATCGTCATTCAGCGAGAGCATCTGCCGCGCATGCCGCAACAGCTGCATCCCGGGTTCTGTCAGTTGTTTTTGCCGGCCACGTTTTTCAAACAGGCTGACGCCCACTTGTTGTTCCAGACGCTGCATATGCTGGGTGACGGAAGATTGTGTGCGTGCCAGGTGAGTGCCGGCTTCGGCAAAGCTGTGGTGGTCGACCACGGCGATAAAGGTGCGGAGCAGTTCAAGATCGAGGGTCGACATGGCCATTCCAGGGCGTTTTTATATCAAGGGTGCGAAGATAAACATTACAGATGTTTATGTTTTGTCGCGCCGGGTTTTTACGAGGGCTAATGAATTCGAGTATATGGCCAAAAGTCAGCGCGTCCATATACGGGAAGTTATAACGATATTAGATATTTGAATTTCCGTTAGCCCGGCACTCTCCCTAGCATGCCCCCACATCAGGTCGGGGTACGCCGATCGCTAATGAGGGGAGTTCCATGGGGTTTGTGCGCGCGGCGGTAAAACGAAGGTTGCCTGTGGTCCTGGGCGCGTTGATCGCCCTGGGCGGCAGCGCAGTGGCTCAGGCCGATGCGACCCTGGACAAGATCCAGCAGCGCCATGTGCTGGTGGTCGGCGTGCTGCTGTCTGGCGGGCCGTTTGGCGGCATCGACCCCACCACCCAGAAGCCCAGGGGCTTGAACGTCGACCTGGCCAACGAGCTGGGCCGTCAGTTGGGCGCCGAGGTGCAGCTGGTGCCGGTATTGCCGGCCAACCGTGTGCAGTTCCTGCAACAGGGCAAGGTCGACCTGCTGATCGCCAATATGGAATGGACCGCCGAGCGTGGCGAGATCCTCGGGTTCGTGCCGACGCCGTTCTACAAGATCGGCGGCACTGCTGCCGTACTCAAGGACAGCAAGATCACCCGCTGGGAAGATCTCAAGGACCAGCCGGTGTGCACCTCCCAGGGCAGCAGCTACGTCAAGCCGCTGACCGAACTGGGCGCGCAGATCAAGGCCTTCAAGAGCTCTTCGGAATCCCTGCTGGCCCTGCGCGGTAACAACTGCGTCGCTGCGGTGCATGACTCCACCCTGGTCAACCCGCTGATCAACGACAGCGCCGAATGGAAGGATTACCGCACCCTCAGTCCCGAGCTGAACCCGGCGCCATCGGTGATCTGGACCCGCCGTGGCGAGAGCGACACCCAGGCCAAACTCGACCCCATCGTCAAGGACCTGCACCGCAGCGGCGGGCTGATCGAAGCCCAGACCCGCAACCACATCACCCCGGCGTCCCCGGCGCTGGTGGAGTTGCAGAAACAGTTCAAGGGCGCCTGACACATGACATTGAGAACCCTGACTGCCTTGGGCCTGGCACTGTGCGCCAGCCTGGTCCACGCCGACGCCACCCTCGACAAGATCCAGCAACGCCACGCCATCAGCGTCGGCGTGATCCTCAGCGGTCCGCCGTTTGGCACCATCGACCCCAAGACCGGCGAACACCTGGGCTACAACGTCGAACTGGCCAAGGGCCTGGGCCAGGCGCTGGGTGTGGAGACCAGGACCGTTTCGGTACTGGCGCCCAACCGCGTGCAGTTCCTGCAACAGGGCAAGGTCGACGTGCTGATCGCCAACATGCAGTACACCGACGAACGCGCCGAGATTCTCGACTACGTGCCCACGCCCTATGAAGAGGTCGGCGGCGCGGCGTTGATCCGCAAAGGCGCCGGCATCACCCAGTGGGCCGACCTCAAGGGCAAGCCGGTGTGCGTGTCCCAGGGCAGCAACTTCATCAAGCCGTTGCAGGAAACCTACGGCGCGCAGATCAAGGCGTTCCGCAGTCAGTCCGAATCTTTGCTGTCGTTGCGCGGCAATGGCTGCGTGGCGGCGGTGCACGTCAGCCCGACCATGCACGCGCTACTCGGCGATGCCGAATGGTCCGGCTACGAGATCCCGTTGCCGGGGGATTTGATCCCGTCCAAATCCGTGATCTGGATCCGCAAAGGCGAACACGACACCCAGGCCAGGCTCGACGCCATCGTGCGCGACTGGCATCGCAGCGGCTGGTTGATCGCCCTCGGCGAACGTACCGGCATGGCTCCGTCCCAAGCCCTGCGTGATCTGCACGAGCAGTACAGCCATGAGTGAAGCGCTATTCGCCACCCTGCAACAACTGCTCGGCGCCGCCCATGTGCAGCGCAGTGAAGATGCCGCCCAGTACCTGACCGACAAACAGGGCCGCTACACCGGCCAGGTGATCGCCGTGGTGCACCCGGCCAACACCGAGGAAGTGGCCGCCGTGGTGCGTGCGTGTGTCGCCCTGGAAGCGCCCATCGTGGTCCAGGGCGGCAACACCGGCCTGATGGCGGGTGCCACACCGGATGCCAGCGGCCGCGCGGTATTGTTGCTGCTCGACCGCATGAACCGGGTGCGCGTGATCGATTCCGACAACGACACCCTGACCGTCGAAGCCGGCTGCATCCTGCAAAACATCCAGGACGTGGCCCGTGAAGCCGATCGCCTGTTTCCATTGAGTCTGGGCGCCGAAGGCAGTTGCACCATCGGCGGCAACCTTGGCACCAATGCAGGCGGCACCGCCGTGCTGCGTTATGGCAACACCCGCGAGTTGACCCTGGGCCTGGAAGTGGTGACCGCCGAAGGCGAAATCTGGAATGGCCTGCGAGGGTTGCGCAAGGACAACACCGGCTACGACCTGCGGGATTTGTACGTGGGCAGCGAAGGTACCCTCGGGATTATCACCGCTGCGACCCTGAAGCTGTTCCCGCTGCCCAAGGCCCAGGCGACAGCGCTGCTGGCGTTTGACGAGTTGGCCCAGGCGGTGGCGTTCCTGTCCCATGCCCGCGCCGGTTTTGGTGCAAACCTCACTGCATTCGAATTGCTCAGCGCCGATTGCCTGGCGTTGTTGCGCGAGCAATTTCCCGAGGGCCCGCAACCGTTTCTCAACGCCAGCCAACCCTGGTTTGCCTTGCTGGAGCTGTCGGATAACCAAGGTGAAACCCACGCCCGCGAAGCCTTCGAAACGGTCCTCGGTGAAGCCTTCGAACAGTCACTGCTGGCCGACGCACTGATCGCCGAAAGCCTGGCGCAAAGCGAAGCGCTATGGCTGCTGCGGGAGAACATGAGCGAAGCGCAGAAGCGTGCCGGACGCAATATGAAGCACGATATCTCGGTGCCCATTTCGCAAATCGTCGCCTTCGTCGCCCATACCGATGCGCTGTTGCAGACGCATTTCCCCGGTGTTCGCAACTTCACGTTCGGGCACCTGGGGGACGGCAACCTGCATTACAACGTGGCCCATCCGCTGGATTCAACGGTCGACGAGCACATGCGCAACTACGCCGAATTGAGCTTGCTGGTACACGACGGCGCCCATGCCCACGGCGGCTCCATCAGCGCCGAACACGGGATTGGCCAGCGCAAGGTCGGCCTGCTGGGCCGCTACAAAAGCCCGGTGGAACTGGACCTGATGCGCCGCATCAAGCAGGCCCTCGACCCGAAAAACCTGCTCAATCCCGGCAAAGTCCTGGAGGTACAGCCATGACCGTTCGCTTGTCCAAGCGGGTGCAGCGCGTGTCGCTGTCGGCCAATGCGGCGGCCAAATCCCGCGCCACGGAACTGCGTGACGCCGGCCGCGACATCCTGGACCTGACCACCGGCGAGCCGGATTTCGATACCCCGGAGCACATCAAGCAAGCCGCCTGCGCAGCCATTGCTGCGGGCGCCACCAAGTACACGCCGACACCCGGGGTAAAAGCCTTGCGCGTGGCCGTGCAGCGAAAACTGGCCGAAGAAAACCACCTGGACTATTCGCTGCCGAATATCGTGATCGCCAACGGCGCGAAACAAATCATCTTCAACGCCTTCGCCGCAACCCTCGACGATGGCGATCAAGTGCTGGTGCCGACGCCTTACTGGCCGTCGTTCCCCGACAGCGTGCGCTTCAACGGTGGCGAGCCGGTTTTTATCGAGTGCGGGCTGGAGCAGGGCTGCAAACTGCTGCCCGCCCAGCTGGAGCAACACATCAATCAACGCACCCGCTGGCTGATCCTTAACGGCCCGGGCAACCCGAGCGGTGCGGTGTATAGCGAGGCTGAACTGCACGCGCTGGCCGAGGTGCTGCGTCGCCATCCCCAGGTGCTGGTGCTGCTGGATGAACTCTACGAACACATCCGCTTCGACGGGCGCCCGGCCCAGAGCCTGCTGAACGTCGCGCCGGATTTGCAGGACCGTTGCCTGCTGGTGGGCGGCGTGTCCAAGACCTACGCCATGACCGGCTGGCGCATCGGTTTCGGCGCCGGGCCGCAGGCCTTGACCCATGCAATGGCGGTTGTTCAGTCGCAATCCACCTCCGGTGCTTCCTCCGTGGGCCAGGCCGCTGCATTGGCTGCATTCACCGGCGGGCTGGGCTTTTTGGCCGAGCAGGTAGCGGCCTATCAACTGCGCCGGGACCTGTTGATGATGGCCCTCGGCACCGTCGAGGGCCTGGAAGTACTCGAACCCCAGGGCGGCTTTTTCGTGTTCGTGCGTTGCGCCGGGTTGCTTGGTCGCTATCGCCCGGACGGTCAGCGCCTGGACGATGATGGCGATGTCGTCGCGTACTTGCTGGAGGAGGGCGTCGCCGGAGTAGCGGGCAGTGCCTACGGCCTGTCGCCGTGGTTTCGCCTGTCCATCGCCACGGCGACCGACAGCGTGGCCGAGGCCGGCCGCCGTATCGCTGTCGCCTGCGGCAAGCTGCGGGGCGTCGAATGAGTCATTGGCTGGAGCTTTTTGTGCACTGGGCCGCCGGTATCGGCCTCAACTACAGCTTCCTGCTGGATGCCTATCAGCGCGGCACCCTGGAGCAGGGCGCGCTGACCACGGTGCTGTTGTGCCTGTTCACCATCGTCGGCAGCCTGCTGGCCGGGATCAGCCTGGCAGCGCTGCTGACTTCCGGCAACCCGTGGCTGGCCAAACCGGCGCGGGTGTTTATCGAAGTCACCCGCAACACGCCGACCCTGGTGCAGCTGTACTGCGCATTCCTGGTGTTGAACATGCTGCTGACCCAGGCCGTCGGCGCGGCCAACCCGCTGACGCCGTTTGCCTGGGTGGTGATCGTGATTTCGCTGCACAAGGGCGCGTTCCACGCCGAAGCCCTGCGCGCCGGCATCGAAGCGGTGCCCGCCGTGACCCTGGAAGCCGCCAGCTCCCTGGCGTTCAGCAGTCGGCAATTGCTGTGGAATGTGCAGTTGCCGTTGGCCCTGCGCTTCGCGCTGCCGTCGCTGATCAACAACCTGATCGACCTGGTGAAAATGACCGCCGTGGCCTCGGCCATCGCCGTGGGCGACATCACTTACGCCTCGATCATGATCTGGACCCAGAGCGATAACGTGCTGGAGCTGATGATTCTGATCCTGAGCTTTTTCGGCTTGCTGAGTTTTACCGTCAATTGTGTGGGGCGCTGGCTGGAAGCGCGCCTGAGGATGCCCGGCTATGGCCATTGATTCATTCCCGGTGCTGTCGGCGTTGCTGCAATGGTCGCCGGCGCTGGTGACTGGTTTCGGCCAGAACATCCTGATCAGCCTGGTGGCGATTGGTCTTGGTTCGCTGCTGGGCCTGATGGTGGGCGCGTTGGCCCTGTCACCCCTGCGCCTGCTGCGGTTGCCCGCGCGGATCTGGGTGCAGGTTTTCCGCAATGCACCGTGGCTGGTGCTGATCTATTTCACCACCTACGTGTTCCCGTTCGAGATCCATATCGGCAGCAGCTACGTGTCGTTCCCGGACTGGGTCAAGGTGACGATTGGCCTGGCATTGCCGGCCAGCGCCAACGTGGCGGAGATCTTTCGCGGCGCCATCGGCTCGATCCCCAGCACCCAATGGGAAGCGGCGCGCTCACTGGCATTCACCCGCGGCCAGATATTCAGCTCGATCATCCTGCCCCAGTGCTTCAAGCGCATGTTGCCGCCGTGGATGAACCTCTACGCGGTGGTCACCATGGGCACCGCCCTGGCGTCGCTGGTGGGCGTGCACGACGTGATCGACACCGCACAGATCGCCAGCAACACCGTGAACATGACCGGCTTTACCGTGGTGATCTACCTCAGCCTGTTGGTCCTGTTCTTCGCCTACTGCTACCCGATTTCCCGTTTGACCCAACGCCTGGAGCGCCGTTATGCCTTCTATTGAACCCCTGGTCAGCCTGCGGGATTTGCAGCTGTCGTTCGGTGACAACCGGGTGCTCAAGGGCATCGACCTCGACGTGCATCGCGGCCAGGCGGTGTCGATCATCGGCCCGTCGGGCTCGGGCAAGTCGACCATCCTGCGTTGCATCACCGGCCTGTTGCAGCCTCAGCGCGGCACCATTCGCGTGGGCGAAACCCGGGTCGATACGCTGACCCAGGAAGCCCAGCGCATCGAGTTGCGCAAGCGTGTGGGTTTTGTATTCCAGCAATACAACCTGTTCCCGCATTTGTCCGTGCTGGAAAACCTGGTGATCGCCCCGCGCAAGGTGCTCGGTCGTAACCGTGCCGATGCCGAGAAAGATGCCCGGGCGTTGTTGGCCAAGGTGCGCATGGAGCACAAGGCCGATGCCTATCCGGGCCAATTGTCCGGCGGCCAACAGCAGCGGGTGGCGATTGCCCGGGCGTTGGCGATGCGCCCCGAGCTGATCCTGTTCGATGAAGTGACCTCGGCCCTGGACCCGGAAACCGTCGGTGAAGTACTGACGGTGATTCGCGAGCTGACCGAAGAAGGCATGACCTGCGTGCTGGTGACCCACGAAATGCGCTTTGCCGAAGAGATCAGCGACATCGTCTATTTCACCGAAAACGGCGTGATCGTCGAGCACGGCAGCGCCGAGCAGATCTTCCAGCGCCCCACCAGTGAACGGACCCAGGAATTCCTGCGCCATGCCTTGGGTGATCCCGGCCGTCGGCCGCCGATCGCCAATGATCCGTACCTGTTGACCAACCTGAGCCGCTACACCCTGTCCGTCTAACAAGAGGAACCTCGTCATGAGTACCGCAAACCGTGCCGCCGTTATCGAAGACTTCCTGCAGCAGATCCGCGTCATCAACCAGCGTGGCGTAGACCGCGCGGCCCTGGTGGAAATCGTCGGGCTGCTGGAAACCCTGGCCGAGCGCCGGGACCTGTTCAACTTCAGCGAATTCCCCGCGCCGGTGCCGGGCCAGGGCAGTACCGCGTTCCGCTATCGCCTGAACGACGACGGCGACACGCCCACCCTGTACCTGAACTCGTTGCTGCCGGGCAAAAGCACCCTCCCGCACAACCACGAAACCTGGGCGATCATCAGTGCCGTTGAAGGCCAGGAAATCAACTACGTGTATGGCCGCAACGATGAAGGGCGTGAGGAAGGCTTCACCACCCTGACCCTTGAGAAAGAAGTCGTCGTGCAGCCGGGCACCTCTATCTCGTTCCTCGGTGAAGACCTGCACGGGATTCGCGTTGAGGGTGAGCAGGCGACCTTGCATTTCCACCTGTACGGCTTGCCGCTGGAATCCCTCAATGGCCGTTACGGCGTTGAAGCAGACGGCCGGATCCTCAACTACAACGCCTCGCAGATGGCGCCTTCAATCCGGGCCTATTCCTGAGCACAACACACATCAAATGTGGGAGCGGGCTTGCTCGCGAATGGGGTGTGTCAGCCAATGAATGCGTTTCTGACCCACCGCATTCGCGAGCAAGCCCGCTCCCACAATTGGATCCGCGTTCATCCAGGGTTTTTTATGATTGATCTGTATTACTGGCCTACGGGCAACGGCCTGAAAGTCGGCATCCTGCTGGAAGAGCTGGAGGCGGAGTACCGCCTGATTCCGGTCAACATCCGCGAAGGCGCGCAGAAGCAGGAAAGCTTCCAGCGCATCAGTGCGAATGGGCGGATTCCGGCGATTGTCGACCACCGCCTTGAAGCACCCCTGAGCCTGTTCGAGTCCGGGGCGATCCTGAACTACCTGGCGGACAAGGCCGGGCGCTTCCTGCCGCCCGCCGGCAGCGCCGAGCGCCAGAAGGTCCAGGAATGGCTGTTCTGGCAGGTAGGGCATATCACCCCGTACCTGAGCCAGTTGCAGCTGTTCAAGGAGAAGGCCCCGGAACCGATTCCCTTTGCCCTGGACCTGCTGAACGCCGAAGCCACGCGCCTGTATCGGGTGCTGGAGCAGCGCCTGGCGGAGGTGCCGTATGTGGCGGGCGAATACTCGGTGGCCGACATGGCGATCTTCCCGTGGATCCAGCCCCTGCGCCAAGGCCAGGACCTGGCGGACTACCCGAACATCCAGGCCTGGCGTCTGCGCATCAAGGCGCGCCCGGCAGTCCAGCGGGCCTATGCCAAGGGCCGTGAAGTGGCCGCCGGCGAGCGTTCGCTGGCCTTGCAGTAACCCATCTATTTTTTGCGGGACTTCCATGAGCCAGACCATCACACCCGGGCAATTGCAACAATGGCTGTTTGACGGCCAGGAAATCGCCCTGTTCGACGTACGCGAGCACGGCCAATACGGCGAGGCCCACCTGTTTCACGGGGTGAACCTGCCCTATAGCCGCCTGGAACTGGAGGTGCAGCGCCTGGCACCGAATCCCCGGGTGCGCCTGGTGATCTACGACCAGGACGGCGGCGATGTGGCTGCGCGCACGGCACTGCGTTTACAAGCGCTGGGCTACCGCCATGTGCATGTGCTGGAAGGTGGTGCGAACGCTTGGCAGGCGGCGGGTTTGCAGTTGTTCGCCGGGGTGCATGTGCCGTCGAAAGCCTTTGGCGAATTGGTGGAAGAGGCCAGCCACACGCCCCACGTCACCGCGCAGCAACTGGCGGACTGGCAGGCCACGGGCGAGCCGCTGGTGGTGCTGGACGGTCGGCCGTTCGATGAATACCGCAAGATGACCATTCCCGGTTCCATCTGCTGCCCCAATGGTGAGCTGGGCTACCGCGTGCACGACCTGGTGCCGGATGAAACCACGCCGATCGTGGTCAACTGCGCCGGGCGTACCCGCAGCATTATCGGTGCCCAGACGTTGATCAATCTGGGTGTGAAGAACCCGGTTTATGCATTGGAAAACGGTACCCAGGGTTGGTACCTGGCGGATTTCAAACTGGAGCATGGCAGTACCCGCCGTTATGCCGATCAGGTCTCGACGGATCTGGCCCGACAGCGCGCGGCTGCCCGGCAATTGGCGGAGCGGGCAGGGGTAGTCAGTGTCAAGGCGGAGCAGGTTCGCCAATGGGCAACGGACCCGGCCCGTAGCCTGTTCCTGTGCGATGTGCGTACCGCTGAAGAATTTGCCGCCGGCAGTTTGCCGGGGGCGCAACACACGCCGGGCGGGCAATTGATCCAGTCCACCGACCTGTACATCGGCGTGCGTCAGGCACGGGTGGTGCTGCTGGACAGTGATGGTGTGCGTGCGCCGATTGTCGCCAGTTGGCTGCGGCAGTTGGGGCATGAGGCGTATGTGCTCGAGGGTGGCGTCCACAGTGGATTGGCGCTGGAGGCCAAGGAGGCCGTGCCCTTTGACGCGCTACCGCTGATCTCGGTGCAGGCGCTGGCCGATGCGCTGAAGGACGACACCGTGGACCTGGTGGACCTGCGCCCGAGCATGATCCATCGCAAGGGCCGGATTGTCGGTTCGCGCTGGTCGATTCGTTCGCGGTTGACCGCGGGTGGGCGTCCACTGGTGCTGTTGGCTGATGATCCGGCGCTGGCCGCTTTTGCTGCGTTGGGCTTGGGCGGCGATGTGCGTTTGCTCGACGGCGGTTATGCCGCGTGGGTTGCGGCCGGTTTGCCGGTGATCGAGGATGCGCAAACGCCTCCGGACAACCAGTGCATCGACTTCCTGTTCTTCACCCACGACCGCCACAGCGGCAACAAGGACGCTGCCCGCCAATATCTCGCCTGGGAAATTGGCCTGTTGGCACAGATGAGCGAAGCGGAAATCGCCAGTCTCAAGCCGTTGTTGCCCGCGTCACGGGTGCGTACCCGGCTGATTCACGCGGCGCGTACCGAAGGCGGCAATGGTGGTCGGGCGGTGAACGTACCGATCACCCGCCTGAGCACCGTGCTGTTCGACAACCTGGCCCAGATGCGTGACGCCCGCTCCCGACGCGACAGTGAGCGGGTCCTGAGTTACGGCGCACGCGGCAATCCCACCGCTTTTGCCCTTGAAGACCTGGTCACCGAACTTGAGGGTGGCTATCGCACACGGCTGTATGGCACCGGGCTCGCCGCCGCGGCGCAGACGTTCCTGGCCTACCTGCGGCCCGGCGACCATGTGTTGATCACCGACGCCGTCTATTCGCCGGTGCGCAAACTGGCCCGGGAGTTCCTCCAGCCATTCGGCATCGAAGTCAGCTATTTCGCCCCGGACGGCAGCGGCCTGGAAGCGCAACTGCAGGCCAACACCAAAATGGTCTACGCCGAAGTGCCGGGTTCGCTGCTGTATGAGCTGTGTGACCTGCCCGCGCTAGCCGCACTGTGCAAGCCGCGGGGCATTCTGTTGGCGGTGGACAACACCTGGGGCTCGGCGTACCTGTACCGACCGCTGGCGCTGGGTGCCGACATCTCGATCATGGCCTTGACCAAGTACCTTGGCGGCCACAGTGACGTGATGATGGGCAGCGTCTGCACCACCGAAGCGGCATGGCCGGCCCTGGCGAAAATGAGCGATACCTTTGGCAATGCAGTGAGTGCCGACGATGCCTACCTGATCCTGCGTGGCGCACGCACCCTGGCTTCCCGGCTGGACGTGCACGAGCGCCAGGCGTTGAAGATTGCCCAGTGGTTGCAGGCGCAGCCGCAGGTCAGGCGGGTGTTTCATCCGGCACTGGCGGAGCATCCTGGCCACGCGCTGTGGAAGCGTGACTTCAGCGGGAGCAACGGTTTGCTGTCCTTCGAACTCGACCGCGCGGATGCCGGCTACGTCGAACGGTTTATCGACGGCCTGCAGCTGTTTGGCCTGGGCGCATCCTGGGGCGGCTTTGAAAGCCTGGTGACCCTGGCCGATACACAGGATCGCCAGAGCGCCGCCGACCGTGGATTGAACCCGGTGGTGCGCCTGCATGTGGGGCTGGAGGATGTGGAGGCGTTGATCGAGGACCTGCAGCGCGGGTTCGTGGCGGCGGGGCGTTGAGCCTCGCACCATGACAATTTGCGTCCGCCCATAGGTGCCCATCGAACTTTGTGTTTAACTTCGGCACCTGAAATTCGTTTCACTACCACCACTAGAAGGATTCCGTTCATGGCTCAAGTTACCCTCCGAGGCAACCCTGTCCAGGTCGAAGGCGATTTGCCGAAAGTCGGCGCCAAGGCGCCAGACTTCACCCTGACTGCCGGCGACCTGTCTGACGCGACCCTGGCGACTTTCGCCGGCAAGCGCAAAGTGCTGAACATTTTCCCAAGCGTTGATACCCCGACCTGCGCCACTTCGGTTCGCAAGTTCAACGCTCAGGTCAACGACGTGAACAACACCGTAGTGTTGTGCATCTCCACCGACCTGCCATTTGCCCAGGCGCGTTTCTGCGGTGCCGAAGGCCTGGAAAACGTGAAGAACCTGTCGGACTTCCGTGAGGCAGCCTTTGCTGTCGACTACGGTGTTGCGATTGCTGATGGCCCGCTCAAAGGCCTGACCGCCCGTGCCGTCGTGGTACTGGACGAGAACGACAACGTGCTGCACAGCGAACTGGTCAGCGAAATCGGCCAAGAGCCGAACTACGAGGCAGCCCTGGCTGTTTTGAAGTAACTGTTACTACGCATTACTGTCGTTTTGCAGTAACACGCGTGATGCAGTATTACGGCCTGGCCTAGTCCAGGCCGTTTTTATTTGTGCTTCAGATGCTTAGCCAGATAGCGAATGGACTAAGCACAGAAGTTAAAAGTTGTAATCCAAGGTAAATAGCCGGTAAAGGCGCTTTTCTTAACGCGCCCCAGTGCTTATCTTTCAGCCTCCCGAAGAAGAAGCTCTCGCACCCAATGGTTGATCACTCCATGCAATCCACCCCTCGTCACTCCCGCCGCTGGCTGTTCGGCCTGCTCGTGCTGCTGGTCATTGCCGGCCTGTGCTGGAAGTTCTGGCCTGGCACCAGCCACAAGGACAGCGCCGAGAAGAAGCCCGCCGGGCATGCCGGCAAGTCGGGGATGATGCGCCCGGGCTTTGGGGGTTCTACTGGCCCGGTGCCGGTGCGTGTGGCGCCGGCGGTGCTGGGCGAATTCCCGGTGTACTACAAGGCGCTGGGTACGGTGACGGCACTCAACACCATCAATGTGCGCAGCCGGGTTGGCGGAGAGCTGGTCAAGATCGCCTTTGAAGAGGGGCAGATGGTCAAGGCCGGTGACCTGCTGGCGGAAATCGACCCGCGCAGTTACCAGAATGCCTTGCTCCAGGCCCAGGGCACGTTGCTGCAGAACCAGGCCCAGCTGAAAAACGCCCAGGTCGACGTGCAGCGTTATCGCGACCTGTATGCCCAGGACAGTATCGCCAAGCAGACCCTGGACACCGCCGAAGCACTGGTGTTGCAGTACCAGGGCACGGTCAAGACCAACCAGGGCGCGGTGGATGACGCCAAGCTCAACCTCGAATTCACCAAGATCCGCGCCCCGATCACCGGTCGTGTCGGCCTGCGCCAGGTAGACGTGGGCAACCTCGTCGCCGCCAACGACACCACCTTCCTGGCGGTGATCACCCAGACCCAACCCATCAGCGTGGTCTTCACGTTGCCGGAAAACACCCTGGAAACCGTGCTGGCGCGTTATCACGCCGGCAACAAGCTGCCGGTGGAAGCCTGGGACCGTGGCGATGTCGCGGTGAAAGCCACGGGGGTGCTGCAGAGCCTCGATAACCAGATCGACGTCACCACCGGCACCCTGAAATTCAAGGCGCGGTTCGATAACAAGGACCAGGCGCTGTTCCCCAACCAGTTCGTGAACGTGCACCTGCTGGCCGACACCCTGCACAACGTGGTACTGGCGCCGTCGGCGGCGATTCAGTTCGGCAATACCGGCACCTTCGTCTACGTTCTCGATGGCGACAAGAAGGTCAAGGTGCGTCCGCTGGTGATCGGTGATTCCGACGGCGACAACACCGTGGTCAAGCAAGGCCTGGCCGCCGGCGACCGCGTGGTGCTGGAAGGCACCGACCGCCTGAAGGACGGCAGTGACATTGAAGTGGTCAACGACAGCACTGAAGTGCCGACCACGCCGACCGAACACCTCCAGGGTCAACCGGCAGCCAAGACGCAACAAGGCCCGGCTGATGCCGCCAAGGCGCAAAAGGGCGGCGCATGAACCTCTCGCGGCTGTTCATCCTTCGCCCGGTAGCCACTACCCTGAGCATGCTGGCCATTGTCCTGGCTGGCGTGATCGCTTATCGCCTGCTGCCGGTCTCGGCCTTGCCCCAGGTGGATTACCCGACCATCCGGGTGATGACCCTGTACCCCGGCGCCAGTCCGGACGTAATGACCAGCGCGGTCACGGCGCCCCTTGAGCGTCAGTTCGGGCAGATGCCCGGCCTGACCCAAATGGCGTCCACCAGCTCCGGCGGCGCCTCGGTGCTGACCCTGCGTTTCAACCTCGACATCAACATGGATGTCGCCGAGCAACAGGTGCAGGCCGCGATCAACGCCGCCACCAACCTGCTGCCCAAGGACCTGCCGGCGCCGCCGGTGTACAACAAGGTCAACCCGGCGGATACCCCGGTGCTGACCCTGGCCATCACCTCCAAGACCATGTTGCTGCCCAAGCTCAATGACCTGGTCGACACGCGCATGGCGCAGAAGATCGCGCAGATCAGCGGCGTCGGCATGGTCAGCATCGCCGGCGGCCAGCGCCAGGCGGTGCGGATCAAGGTCAACCCCGAGGCCCTGGCGGCCAACGGCCTGAACCTGTCGGACGTGCGCACCCTGATCGCCGCCTCCAACGTCAACCAGCCCAAGGGTAACTTTGACGGCCCCACGCGGGTGTCGATGCTCGACGCCAACGACCAGTTGGTCTCGCCCAAGGAATACGCCGAACTGATCCTCGCCTACAACAACGGCGCGCCGTTGCGGCTCAAGGATGTGGCGCAGATCGTCGACGGCGCCGAGAACGAACGCCTCGCGGCCTGGGCCAACGAAAACCAGGCGGTCCTGCTGAACATCCAACGCCAGCCCGGGGCCAACGTCATCGAGGTGGTGGACCGGATCAAGGCGCTGTTGCCAAGCATCACCGACAACCTGCCGGCGGGCCTGGACGTGACGGTGCTTACCGACCGTACCCAGACCATCCGGGCCTCGGTCAAGGATGTACAACACGAATTGCTGATCGCCATTGCCCTGGTGGTGATGGTGACGTTCCTGTTCCTGCGCCGCTTCAGCGCGACCATTATTCCGTCCATCGCCGTGCCGCTGTCCCTGGTGGGCACCTTCGGCGTGATGTACCTCGCCGGTTTCTCCATCAACAACCTGACGCTGATGGCGCTGACCATCGCCACCGGTTTTGTGGTGGACGACGCCATCGTGATGCTGGAGAACATTTCCCGCTACATCGAGGAAGGCGATACACCGCTCAATGCGGCGCTCAAGGGCGCCAAGCAGATCGGCTTCACCCTGATTTCCCTGACCCTGTCGCTGATCGCGGTATTGATCCCGCTGCTGTTCATGGCGGACGTGGTGGGGCGCTTGTTCCGTGAATTCGCGATCACCCTGGCGGTGGCGATCCTGATTTCCCTGGTGGTGTCCCTGACCCTGACGCCGATGATGTGCGCGCGGTTGCTCAAGCGTGAGCCGAAAGAGGACGAGCAGGGCCGTTTCTACAAGGCCAGCGGCGCCTGGATCGACTGGCTGATCGAGGCCTACGGGCGCAAGTTGCAGTGGGTGCTCAGGCATCAGCCGCTGACCCTGCTGGTGGCCATCGCCACCCTGGGCCTGACCGTGGTGTTGTACATGGTAGTGCCCAAGGGCTTCTTCCCGGTGCAGGACACCGGCGTGATCCAGGGCATTTCCGAAGCGCCACAGTCGATTTCCTTTGCGGCGATGAGCCAGCGCCAGCAGGAACTGGCGAAGATCATCCTCGAAGACCCGGCGGTGGAGAGCCTGTCGTCCTATATCGGGGTAGACGGTGATAACGCCACCCTCAACAGTGGTCGCCTGCTGATCAACCTCAAGCCCCACGGCGAACGGGACCTGAGCGCGGCGCAGATCATCACGCGCCTGCAGCCGCAACTGGACAAGCTGGTGGGGATTCGCCTGTTCATGCAGCCGGTGCAGGACCTGACCATCGAAGACCGCGTCAGCCGTACCCAGTACCAGTTCAGCATGTCCTCGCCGGACGCCGAGCTGCTGGCCTTGTGGAGTGAAAAGCTGGTACACGCCCTCAGCCAGTTGCCGGAACTCTCCGACGTCGCCAGCGACCTGCAGGACAAGGGCTTGCAGGTGTACCTGGTGATCGACCGTGACGCCGCATCGCGCCTTGGTGTGTCGGTGTCGACCATCACCGACGCGCTGTACGACGCGTTCGGCCAGCGGCAGATATCCACCATCTACACCCAGGCCAGCCAGTACCGCGTGGTATTGCAGGCCCAGTCCGGTGAAACCCTCGGCCCGGACGCCCTGAACCAGATCCATGTGAAAACCACCGACGGCGGCCAGGTGCGGCTGTCGAGCCTGGCCCATGTGGAACAGCGCCAGGCCCAGTTGGCAATCGCGCATATCGGTCAGTTCCCGGCGGTGATGATGTCGTTCAACCTGGCCCCCGGCGTGGCGCTGGGCAAGGGCGTCGACCTGATCAACCAGACCCAGAAAGACATCGGCATGCCGGTGGGCGTGCAGACCCAGTTCCAGGGCGCGGCCCAGGCATTCGAGGCTTCGCTGTCGAGTACCTTGCTGCTGATCCTGGCGGCGGTGGTGACCATGTACATCGTGCTCGGGGTGCTCTACGAGAGCTACATCCACCCGATCACCATCCTCTCGACCTTGCCCTCGGCAGCGGTGGGCGCCTTGCTGGCCTTGCTGCTCAGTGGCAACGACCTGGGGATGATCGCGATCATCGGCATCATCCTGCTGATCGGCATCGTGAAGAAGAACGCGATCATGATGATCGACTTTGCCCTCGACGCTGAGCGCAACCAGGGCCTGGACCCGCAAACCGCGATCTACCAGGCGGCGCTGTTGCGCTTCCGGCCGATCCTGATGACCACCCTGGCGGCGCTGTTCGGTGCCGTGCCGTTGATGCTCGCCACCGGCTCGGGCGCCGAGTTGCGCCAGCCGCTGGGCCTGGTGATGGTGGGCGGGTTGCTGGTGAGCCAGGTGTTGACCCTGTTTACCACCCCGGTGATCTACCTGTATTTCGACCGCCTCGGCCGTCGCTGGCGCAAAGAGCCGGTGCGCCTGGAGCCGGTTGAGTCATGAACCTGTCCGGACCTTTCATTCGCCGGCCGGTAGCCACCATGCTGCTGAGCCTGGCGATCATGCTGCTGGGCGGCGTCAGCTTCAACCTGTTGCCGGTGTCGCCATTGCCGCAGATCGATTTCCCGGTGATCGTGGTGTCGGCCAGCTTGCCGGGGGCCAGCCCCGAGGTGATGGCGTCTACGGTGGCCACGCCGCTGGAGCGCTCCTTCGGCGCGATTGCCGGCATTACCACCATGAGCAGTTCGTCGAGCCAGGGTTCGACCCGGGTGATCCTGGCGTTCGACTCCAATCGCGACATCAACGGCGCGGCGCGGGAAGTGCAGGCGGCGATCAACGCCTCGCGTAACCTGCTGCCCAGTGGCATGCGCAGCATGCCCACCTACAAGAAGATCAACCCGTCCCAGGCGCCCATCATGGTGCTGTCCCTGACTTCGGACGTGTTGCCCAAGGGCCAGCTGTACGACCTGGCCTCGACCATCCTGTCCCAGAGCCTGTCCCAGGTGCCGGGCGTGGGTGAAGTGCAGATCGGCGGCAGCTCCTTGCCCGCCGTGCGTATCGAACTGGAACCCAAGGCCCTCGACCAGTACGGCGTGGCCCTGGACGATGTGCGTAATACCATCGCCAATGCCAACGTGCGCCGGCCCAAGGGTTCGCTGGAGGACAGCCAGCGCAACTGGCAGATCCAGGCCAACGATCAGCTGGAAAAGGCCAAGGACTATGAACCGCTGCTGATCCGCTACCAGAATGGCGCGGCCTTGCGCCTGGGGGATGTGGCGAAGATCAGCGACGGCGTCGAGGACCGCTACAACAGCGGCTTCTTCAACAATGACTCGGCGGTGCTGCTGGTGATCAACCGCCAGTCCGGCGCCAACATCATCGAGACGGTGAAGCAGATCAAGGCACAACTGCCGGCCTTGCAGGCGGTGTTGCCGTCCAGCGTCAAGCTGAACCTGGCGATGGACCGTTCGCCGGTGATCACCGCCACCTTGCACGAAGCCGAGATGACTCTGCTGATTGCCGTGGCCCTGGTGATCCTGGTGGTGTACCTGTTCCTCGGCAACTTCCGCGCCTCGCTGATTCCCACCCTGGCGGTGCCGGTGTCGCTGGTGGGCACGTTTGCAGTGATGTACCTGTTCGGCTTTTCCCTGAACAACCTGTCGCTGATGGCGCTGATCCTCGCCACCGGCCTGGTGGTGGATGATGCCATCGTGGTGCTGGAGAACATTTCCCGGCACATCGACGAGGGTGTGCCGCCGATGAGGGCGGCGTACCTGGGGGCCCAGGAAGTCGGCTTCACCTTGCTGTCAATGAACGTCTCGCTGGTGGCGGTGTTCCTCTCGATCCTGTTCATGGGCGGTATCGTTACCAGCCTGTTCCGCGAGTTTTCCATCACCCTGGCAGCGGCGATCATCGTCTCGCTGGTGGTGTCGCTGACCCTGACCCCGATGCTCTGCGCCCGCTGGCTCAAGCCCCATGTCAAAGGCCAGGAGGCAGGCTTGCAGCGCTGGAGCCAGAAGATAAACGACCGCATGGTGGCAGGCTACGCCCGCAGCCTGGACTGGGTGCTGCGCCACAAGCGCCTGACACTGCTCAGCCTGTTGGTGACCATCGGGGTCAACGTCGCGCTGTATGTGGTGGTGCCGAAAACCTTCATGCCCCAGCAGGACACCGGGCAACTGATCGGCTTTGTGCGTGGCGACGACGGGCTGTCATTCAGTGTGATGCAGCCGAAGATGGAAATTTTCCGCAAGGCCGTCCTGCAGGACCCCGCGGTGTTGAGCGTGGCAGGCTTTATTGGCGGCAACAGCGGCACCAACAACGCGGTGATGCTGGTGCGGCTCAAGCCCATCAGCGAACGCAAGATTTCTGCCCAGGCGGTGATCGAGCGCATGCGCAAGAATGTGCCACTGGTGCCCGGCGGGCGCCTGATGCTGATGGCTGACCAGGACCTGCAATTCGGCGGCGGCCGCGACCAGACCACCTCGCAGTATTCCTACATCCTGCAAAGCGGTGACCTGGCGGCCTTGCGCCTGTGGTACCCGAAAGTGGTTGCCGCGTTGCGTGAGCTGCCGGAGCTGACCGCCATCGATGCCCGTGAAGGACGTGGGGCGGCCCAGGTGACGTTGATTGTCGACCGCGACCAGGCCAAGCGCCTGGGCATTGACATGGACATGGTCACTGCCGTGCTCAACAACGCCTACAGTCAGCGGCAGATTTCCACCATCTACGACAGCCTCAACCAGTACCAGGTGGTGATGGAGGTCAATC
Source organism: Pseudomonas sp. D4002 (assembly GCF_013385665.1). Taxonomy (NCBI): domain Bacteria; kingdom Pseudomonadati; phylum Pseudomonadota; class Gammaproteobacteria; order Pseudomonadales; family Pseudomonadaceae; genus Pseudomonas; species Pseudomonas sp. D4002. Next base: position 294,943 of record NZ_JACAPN010000012.1, on the reverse strand, counting down.
CGAAGTACGCCCAGGACCCGATCACCCTCAATCAGATGCAGGTGATCACGTCCACCGGTGCGCGCGTGCCGCTGTCGGCCATCGCTCACTATGAGAACAGCCTGGCGGACGACCGGGTCAGCCATGAAGGCCAGTTCGCCTCGGAAAACATTGCCTTTGATATGTCGCCCGGCGTCACGGTGGAGCAGGGCACGGCTGCCATTGAGCGGGCGATTGCCAAGGTCGGCCTGCCGGAAGAGGTGATCGCGAAGATGGCCGGTACGGCCGACGCCTTCGCCGCCACCCAGAAAGGCCAGCCGTTCATGATCCTCGGTGCACTGGTGGCGGTGTACCTGGTATTGGGGATTCTGTATGAGAGCTATATCCACCCGCTGACCATTCTGTCGACCTTGCCGTCGGCGGGGGTGGGCGCCTTGCTTTCGATTTACCTGCTGGGGGGCGAGTTCAGCCTGATCTCGCTGCTGGGGCTGTTCCTGCTGATCGGGGTGGTGAAGAAAAACGCGATCCTGATGATCGACCTTGCGCTGCAACTGGAACGCAAGGACGGCATGAGCCCGCTGGAATCGATCCGCGCCGCCTGCCTGGTGCGGCTGCGCCCGATCCTGATGACCACGCTGGCGGCGATTCTTGGCGCCGTGCCGCTGCTGCTCAGCACGGCCGAAGGCGCGGAAATGCGCCAGCCCCTGGGCCTGACGATTATCGGCGGGCTGGTGTTCAGCCAGATCCTGACCCTCTACACCACGCCTGTGGTTTACCTTTATCTCGACCGCCTGCGCCACCGTTTCAACGGTTGGCGCGGAGTGCGTACCGATGCTGCCCTGGACACTGCGCTATGACCGATTCAACGTTTCCCACCGTGCAACGTCTGGCGATGACTCGCGGCTCAAAGCTGCTGAGCCTGGCCCTGTGCGGCGTGATGCTCAGCGCCTGCGCCGTCGGCCCGGACTACAAACGCCCCGAATTGACCGAGCCTGCCCAGTACAAAGAGGCCCAGGGCTGGCGCCAGGCCGCGCCCAGCGACTCGCTGGCCCGGGGCGCCTGGTGGGAGCTGTACGGCGACAAACAACTGAATGAGCTGGTAGAAAAACTCAACAGCTCCAACCAGACCGTGGCCCAGGCCGAGGCGCGTTATCGCCAGGCTGCCTCGCAGGTGCGCAGTGCCCGTGGGGCGTTCTTCCCCACGGTTGACCTGAGTGCCTCGAAAAGCCGGGCCAGCCAGGGTACCGGCAGCAGTAACGCCAGCCTCAGCAGCTCCAGCAGCGGTATTCGCGACACCCTCAACACCCAGTTGGGCGTGAGCTGGGAAGCCGATATCTGGGGCAAACTGCGCCGGGGCCTGGAAGCCAATGAAGCCAGCGCCGAAGCCAGCGCGGCGGATCTCGCGGCGATGCGCCTGAGCCAGCAATCGGAACTGGTGCAGGATTACCTGCAACTGCGGGTCATGGACGAACAGACCCGTTTGCTGCAAGCCACGGTGGACACCTACCAGCGCTCCCTGCAGATGACCCAGAACCAATACCGCGCCGGTGTCTCGGGCAAGGACGCCATCGCCCAGGCCCAGACCCAGCTGAAAAGCACCCAGGCCAGCATGATCGACCTGATCTGGCAGCGGGCGCAGCTGGAAAACGCAATTGCCGTGCTGATCGGTGTGCCGCCGGCCAACTTCAACCTGGCGGTGAGCAAGGACATTCCGGCGCTGCCGCAGATTCCGGTGAGCCTGCCGTCGCAACTGCTGGAGCGCCGCCCGGATATCGCCCAGGCGGAGCGCTCGGTGATCGCGGCCAATGCCAACATCGGCGTGGCCAAGACCGCTTACTACCCGGACCTGACCCTGAGCCTGGCCGGCGGCTACTCCAGCAGCACCTACGCCGACTGGATCAGCCTGCCGAACCGCTTCTGGTCGGTGGGGCCGAAACTTGCCATGACCCTGTTCGACGGGGGCCAGCGTTCGGCCGAAGTTGACCGCGCCGAGGCGTCCTACGATGAGACCGTGGCCAAGTACCGCCAGACCGTACTCGATGGGTTCCGCGAGGTGGAAAACTACATGGTCCAGCTCAAGGTCCTGGAAGACGAGGCGGTCGTGAGTAACGAGGCCCTCGAAGCGGCCCGGGAATCCCTGCGCCTGACCCAGAACCAGTACAAGGCCGGGTTGATCGCCTATCTCGATGTGGTCACCGTGCAAGCCACTGCCCTGAGCAACGAGCGTACGGTGCTGACCCTGCTGCAAACCCGGCTGGTTGCCAGTGTGCAACTGATCGCTGCACTGGGCGGTGGTTGGGATGGCCAAATGCAGCTGAGCGACAAGAAGTAAACCCCGCTCTGGCTGGTGTACGGGCTTGTGTGGGAGCGGGTTTGCTCGCGAAAACGGTGGGTCAGTCAACTGTGTATGAACTGACCCGCCGCTTTCGCGAGCAAGCCCGCTCCCACAAGGGTTCTGCGGTGTTTTTGAGCCAGCGGATTGGCGTCAAATTTTGAATGATGGCTATACGACAATATTTCAGGTGTACAAGATTTATTCTCGCTACAATCCCTGACTTTTCAGCCCGGCACGGATGCCGTTCGGCCCATAGGTCACGAGAAGTCCCATGCTCACCGGTAGTTATTCCCCCGCCCTGGTCCTGATTTCCCTGTTCGTCGCGATCCTCGCATCCTATACGGCGTTGGACCTGACCGGCCGCATCGCCACTGCCAGGGGCCGCGCGGTGTACCTGTGGATGGGCGGCGGCGCGCTGGCGATGGGCGTGGGCATCTGGTCGATGCACTTTATCGGCATGCTCGCCTTCCGCCTGCCCATCAGCCTCGGCTATGACGTCGGCATCACGGCGCTGTCGTTGTTGATCGCGATCCTGTCCAGCGGTTTTGCCTTGTGGCTGGTGAGCCAGCCGAGTTTGCCGGCGTGGCAACTGGCATTTGGCGCATTGATCATGGGCGCCGGCATCAGCGCCATGCACTACACCGGCATGGCCGCCATGCGCATGACCCCCGGCATCGACTACGACCCCACGCTGTTCACCGCCTCGTTGCTGATTGCCGTGGGTGCGTCGGCGGCGGCGTTGTGGATTGCCTTCAACCTGCGGCGCAACACGCCGTATGTGCGGTTGGCCCGAGGCGGGGCGGCGATGGTGATGGGCGTGGCGATTGTCGGCATGCACTACACCGGCATGGCCGCCGCGCGTTTCGCCGATGGCAGCTTCTGCGGCGCGGCCCTGGACGGCTTGAGTGGCAAGGGCCTGGATAACCTGGTGCTGGTCACCACCCTGGCAGTGTTGATCATCGCGCTGCTGACCTCCCTGGCCGACGCCCGCCTGGAAGCCCGCACCGCGGTGTTGGCCGACTCCCTGACCCAGGCCAACCAGGAACTCACCCACCTGGCCCTGCACGACATGCTCACCGGCTTGCCCAATCGCACCCTGCTCGCCGACCGGATCCAGCAGGCGATACAGCGGGTGAACGAAGAGGGCGGCTGCTTCGCGCTGATGTTTATCGACCTGGACGGCTTCAAGCCGGTGAACGACGCTTTTGGTCACCACATGGGCGACCAGCTGTTGCAGCAAGTCGGCCTGCGCCTGCGCGAAGACTTGCGCAGCCAGGACACCCTGGCCCGCATCGGCGGTGACGAGTTTGTATTGCTGGTGCAATTGGGCCAGCCCGACGATGCGTTGCGCCTGGCCGAGCGCCAGGTGGGCATGATCAACCAGGCCTTCCACGTCGCCGAGCATGAGCTGAAAATCTCCGCCAGCATCGGCATCGCACTGTTCCCCGGCAACGGCGCCACGCCCCAGGAACTGCTGATGAACGCCGACGCGGCGATGTATCACGCCAAGGGCATGGGCAAGAACGGCTACAGCTTTTTCGACGTGTCGATGAACACCAATGCGCGCAAGCAACTGCAACTGCTGCAGGACTTGCGCAATGCCGTGGAGCACGAGCAGTTCCGGCTTTATTACCAGCCCAAGTTCGACGCCATCAGCGGCCGCCCGGTCGGTGCCGAGGCGCTGCTGCGCTGGGAACACCCGCAACAAGGCCTGTTGTTGCCGGACAAGTTTATCGAGCTGGCGGAAAAGACCGGGCTGATCATCCCCATCGGCGAATGGGTACTCAACGAAGCCTGCCGCCAGATGCAGGTGTGGTATGCCCAGGGCTATCACGACTGGCGCATTGCCGTGAACCTGTCGGCGTTGCAGTTCTGCCACGCCGGGCTGGTCAAGAGTGTCGCCGCTGCCCTGGAACGCCACCGCTTGCCAGCCAACAGCCTGACCCTGGAAATCACCGAAACCACCGCCATGAGCGATGCCGACGCGAGCATGACGGTGTTGCAGAAGCTTTCGGACATGGGCGTCGACCTGTCCATCGACGACTTCGGTACCGGCTATTCGAGCCTGATGTACCTCAAGCGCCTGCCGGCCAATGAGCTGAAGATCGACCGGGGATTTGTGCGTGACCTGGAGCACGACAGCGACGACGCGGCTATCGTCTCGGCCATCGTCGCCCTCGGTCAGGCCCTGGGCCTGCGTATTGTGGCCGAGGGTGTAGAGACCGACTCACAGCAGAGCTTCCTCACCCGGCTGGGCTGCGATTCGCTTCAGGGGTATCTGCTGGGGCATCCGTTGCCGGCCGAGGGTTTCATGGCCGACATCCAGCGCGCCGAGCAGGTGGTGAGTGTGCATTCGGTGATGTGAGCCCATGCAAAACCTGCAGGGCGCAGGTAGTATTGGATCCATCAGCTCACGTTGAACCAGGAGACCTTACACATGGACAAAGTCGTCGTCATCACCGGTGGCAGTCGTGGGATCGGCGCCGCCACGGCGCTGCTGGCCGCCGCCCAGGGCTATCGCATCTGTATCAATTACCAGGCCGATGAAGACGCCGCCCACCGCGTACTTGAGCAAGTGCGTGCCCTCGGCGCCCAAGCGATTGCCGTGCGGGCTGATGTCAGCATTGAAGACGAAGTGATTGGCCTGTTCCACCGGGTCGATACCGAACTGGGCCGGGTGACGGCACTGGTCAACAACGCAGGTACCGTCGGGCACAAGTCGCGGGTCGATGAGATGTCCGAGTTCCGCATCCTGAAGACCCTCAGGACCAATGTGTTGGGGCCGATCCTGTGTGCCAAGCATGCGCTGCTGCGCATGTCGCCCAAGCATGGCGGGCAGGGCGGCAGCATCGTCAACGTTTCATCGGCCGCCGCGCGGTTGGGCTCGCCGGGGGAATATGTGGATTACGCCGCGTCCAAGGGCGCGCTGGATACCTTCACTCTCGGGCTCTCCAAGGAAGTGGCGGGCGAGGGGATCCGGGTCAATGGCGTGCGTCCCGGGTTTATTTTCACCGACTTCCACGCCCTGAGCGGCGACCCGGATCGGGTCAGCAAGCTTGAACCGGGCATCCCCATGGCCCGTGGCGGGCGTGCAGAGGAAGTCGCGGAAGGGATTATCTGGCTGCTCTCGGACAAGGCGTCCTATGCGACGGGAACCTTTCTTGACCTGGCGGGCGGTCGTTAGTTTTGTACCGCCTGTGGCGAGGGGCACGCCGCTCGCCACAGCCCAGGTATCAGGCGCCGCGCAGCGCTTCATAGCCCCTGAGGGAAAACGCCTTGAGCAGGCTGGCCTCCGAGTCTGGATGAATGGCGTAGCCGTGATTCGAAAAACCGTCCAGGACACCGTTGCGGCTATGGCTGGCGCTTAATTTGAGATCGTCCACGTTGTCGATAAATCGCAGTACCTTATCCAGGTTGTAGGTGGCGTCGGCGCGAGAGTCCGGGTCTTGGTTGGCCGCGCTCCAGTCACCCACCTGGCGCTTCAGGTCATCGCTCACTTCGTAGTGGTCGCGGTTATCCAGGAAGTTCTTCAGCACAGGGCTTTGTTCGGTAATCTGGTCACTCGATCGATGATCTCCCGCGGGGCGCCCGGTAGCGCCTGTCATTTCGCGCACCTGTTGCTGCTCTGCGGCACGCATATAGTGGGGGGGAACGGGAAGGGGTCGCAGGCCGGCAGCTGAAGAAATAGTCATAAGGCATCTCTGATGTGAACCAAGTGAATGCGCTCTTTCTATCGTAAGAAATAGCGCACTCCTGTGTGGTTCTTAGCCCGGCTACGGTTCCCATCCGTAGGTTAAAACGACCGCACAATCTTCCCCAGCGTCTCCATCGCCTTCTCACACGACTCATCCCACGGGCTGCCGTAGTTCAAGCGAATGCAGTTCCTGAAGCGCTGTGTCGGCGAGAAGATCGGTCCCGGTGCGATGCTGATGCCCTGGGCCAGCGCCATCTGGAACAACTTCAACGAGTCGGTCTGCTCCGGCAATTCCAGCCACAGGAAGTACCCGCCGGCAGGCTGGCTGACCCGTGTCTGCGCCGGGAAATAGCGCGCGATGGCGGCGAGCATGGCGCTTTGCTGTTCTTCCAGCGCGTAACGCAATTTACGCAGATGCCGGTCGTACCCGCCGTGTTGCAGGTAATCGGCAATCGCCGCCTGGGCGGGCATCGAGGCACACAGCGACGTCATCAATTTCAGCCGCTCGATCTTCTGCGCATAACGTCCGGCGGCGACCCAGCCGATGCGGTAGCCCGGAGCCAGGCTCTTGGCGAACGAGCCGCAATGCATCACCAGACCTTCGGTGTCGAACGCCTTCGCCGGTTTGGGCGCCTGTTGACCGTAGTACAACTCGGCGTACACGTCGTCTTCGATCAGCGGCACCTGGTGGCTGCGCAGTAACTCCACCAGTTCCTGTTTCCGGGCCTCGGGCATGGTTGCGCCCATCGGGTTCTGGAAACTGGTCATGCACCAGCAGGCCTTGATCGGGTAACGCTCCAGGCTTTGCGCCAGCACCTTGAGGTCGATGCCATCGCGTGGGTGTACGGGGATTTCCACCGCCTTGAGTTTCAGGCGCTCGAGGATTTGCAGGCTGGCGTAGAACGCCGGTGCTTCGATGGCCACCAGGTCGCCCGGCTCGGTCACGGCTTGCAGGCACAGGTTCAGTGCTTCAAGGGCGCCGTTGGTGATCAACAGTTCTTCCATGGGCAGCATCAGCCCGCCCACCATGTAGCGCAAGGCAATTTGCCGGCGCAGTTGCGGGTTGCCCGGCGACATGTCGGTGACCACCATGCGCGGGTCCATTTCCCGGCTGGCGCTGGCCAGGGAACGGGCCAGGCGTTGCAGCGGGAACAGCGTCGGGCTGGGGAAGGCCGAGCCGAAGGGCACGGTTTGCGGGTCCTTGATGGAATCGAGCACCGAGAACACCAATTCGCTGACGTCCACCTCGGTGGACTCGTGCACATGGGCACTCACCACCGGCTCGGAAAACGGGCTGGGCGCATGGGTGTTGACGAAGTACCCGGAGCGCGGCCGGGCGCGGATCAGCCCGCGTCGCTCCAGCAGGTAGTACGCCTGGAACACCGTGGACGGGCTGACACCGTAGGTCTGGCTGGCATAACGCACCGAAGGCACGCGCTGGCCGGGCCCGAGCACGCCGGAGCGGATCAGTTCTGCGATGTCGTCGGCGAATTTCTCGTAGCGTTTCATTGGGGCTCAGTGCTTTGAACAGATTTTGCTGATTGAACACAGATCAAACGGTGGGAGCGGGCTTGCTCGCGAAAGCAATCTTTCAGTTGATGTATCCATTGACTGGCACACCGCTTTCGCGAGCAAGCCCGCTCCCACATTTTGATCTCCAGTGTTGCTGAAAGCTTGGGCTCAGCGATTCAATGGCGCCACAAACCGGCTGTCCGCCGCGCTGTAAATCCACGGCTCATCCACGTCCGAGACCTTGAAGCGGATCGTCTGCGAACTGCTGGCGGGCTTCTCTGCGGTCATCGCCACCGACACCGGCACATCGGTAATCTCACCTGGTGCCAGGCTGATCTCGGTCTTGCCCTGCAGCTGGAAGCCGTCGCCGTCCATCAGCTCCAGGCGGTAATCCTGGCGCTGCTGGGTCTTGTTGATGACCTTGAGGCTGTAGATGTTCTCGATCAAGCCGTCACTGTTCTCGCGAAACATCCCCCGGTCCTTGGTCACGTCCAGCGACACCATCGGGCGTTCCACCAGCGCCACCACCAGCGCGCCGATCATCACCAGCAGCACGGCACTGTAGCCGATCAGGCGTGGCCTGAGCAGATGGGTCTTGCCACCTTGCAACTGATGCTCCGAGGTGTAGCTGACCAGGCCGCGGGCATAGCCCATTTTATCCATGATCGAATCACAGGCATCGATACACGCGGCGCAGCCGATGCATTCCATTTGCAGGCCGTCACGGATGTCGATGCCGGTGGGGCATACCTGTACGCACAGCTGGCAGTCGATGCAATCACCCAGGCCGACGTCCGCCGGTTGCACGTCTCGTTTGCGCGGGCCACGGTTCTCGCCGCGGGCTACGTCGTAGGAAATGGTCAGGGTGTCCTTGTCGAACATCACACTCTGGAACCGCGCATACGGGCACATGTGCATGCACACCGCTTCACGCAGCCAGCCGGCGTTGATGTAGGTGGCGCCGGTGAAGAACAGCACCCAGAACAGGCTTACGCCGCCCATTTGCCAGGTCAGCAGCTCCTCGGCCAGCGGCCGGATCGGCGTGAAGTAGCCGACAAATGTCAGCCCGGTCAGCACGCTGATCCCCAGCCACAGCGTGTGCTTGGCCGAGCGCCGCGCCAGCTTGTCCAGGCTCCAGGGCGCAGCTTGCAGCTTGATGCGTTGGTTTCGCTCGCCTTCAGTGACCTTTTCGCACCACATGAACAACCAGGTAAACGAGCTTTGCGGGCAGGTATAGCCACACCACACCCGCCCTGCGAATACGGTGATGGCGAACAGGCCGAACGCGCAGATGATCAACAGCGCCGACAGCAGGATGAAATCCTGGGGCCAGAACGTGGCACCGAAGATGTGGAATTTGCTTTCAGCCAGGTCCCATAACACCGCCTGCCGTCCGCCCCAGTTCAGCCACACGGTGCCGAAAAATGCCAGGAACAGAAAGCCTGCGCCTGCCACGCGCAAGGTACGGAACAGGCCGGTAAAACTGCGGGTGTGAATCAGGTGGTCGCTGGATTTGGCCTTCATCTTCTTTGGATGTGCAGGCTCAAACACTTCTACGGTTCGGACGGGGATTCTATCGCTCATGGTCTTTCGCTCATCAGCCTCCATCAGGCAGATGAACTATGACCGGCGCTCTGTTTGCATAACAGACTCAGGTATGGCGATAAAAAGCGGATCAGATGGGCCGCCCGTGCATGCCTGCGACAATGTGCTGCACCCGGTGGTGCGCGGGGTGCAGCGCTTTTGAGGCGGGGCTGATCCAGGTCAATCAAATCACCGAATCACCGTCGGTAGCTTTCAAGTGCTTACGGCCGTCTTTGGCACCCGCTACGGTCAATGCGTCGGCTTCGGCTTCGGTGATATAGGTGCGGTCACCGTTCAGCTTCACGAACGACATGGATTTCTCGCTGTCGGTTTCGACCGTGACATGGGTGGCTTCCAGTTGTTTCTCGTGGCCGTCCACATCGACGGTGAAGAAACATTGCTGACCTTCGATACGTACGGGCATATCGATCTCCTTTTTGTGGGCTATTACTGATTAGGGTGGGATGCGCAGGCAATGGTTCTGCGCAACTGACTGACGGTCGATGCTGTCCATGTTCTATCGACCCCCAACAAGGAAACGTCCATGGACGCCTGGTGGCATGAAGTCTGGGTAACCCTGCAAGCGGAATTTGCCGATATCGGCGATGCCCGGCAACTCACGCAAATCACCGTTCGGCTGCTGATTGCGGCGATATTGGGCGGGATCCTGGGTTACGAGCGCGAACAGAAAGGCAAGGCCGCCGGGGTACGCACCCACATGCTCGTGGCCCTCGGCGCCGCGCTGTTCGTGTTGGTGCCGAGCATGTCCGGCTCCCAGGCAGACGCCATGAGCCGTGTGCTGCAGGGCGTGATCGCGGGTATCGGCTTTCTTGGCGCCGGCACCATCCTAAAGGGCAAGGAAGACGAGGAGGGTCAGCACGTCAAAGGGCTGACCACCGCCGCCGGCTTGTGGATGACCGCCGCCATTGGGGTGGCGGCGGGAATGGGGCGGGAATCCACGGCGGTACTCAGCACGTTGTTGGCCTTGGCGGTGTTCAGTGTGATGCCAAGAATCGTCAGGCTATTGGAAAAGAATTAGTCGCCGTATGTTTCATCAGGTCGCGCGTGAATGGGCTGACAGCGTGATATCGAGGCGTGTGCAACTTCACGCTCCTGCTGGACTGATCACTGTACCGGAATGGTGATTTGATCTTCTTTGTGATACGCGAATATGCGTTGGTCTTGAGCGAGCAAGTCAACACGAACCACCGGAAGCAGGCGCTGCGTATAGCCGTAATACTCGCGCTGAAGTTTCTTGGCCGCATCTCTTCCTGGCAAGTTGGCAGCGTTATAGAAGAAAGCCTGGAAGGGGACTTTATCAATCTCGGACACTGTCCAGGCTGAGGTGACGACTTCATTCCAATCTTCAATATAGTTTGCCGGCATCAGTTTTCTGACAGTGATGCTTAGAGAAAACTGCTGCACCGATCCACGAAACGCACACATAAAAAAATAAGCCGGTTTGACTTTGTTGAAGTGGGCCAGCCAGGTGGGGCCATCCACCACGCCTTGCTCATCGCAGTGCCGGCTCCATTCACGCTGGTAGCCTGGCAGCTCCCTGGAAGTTTCGCCGCATCCATCCGGGCGGTCACCCGTCGCACCATTGGTGGGAAAAGAGCAGCGCACGCTGATTGGGCCCGCTGCGGTGGAGGGCAATGCCGACATTATTACGCCAGCGTCCCGTGCAAACAGCTTCCTGATACCCAGGTCGGCTCGCAGGTAAGAGAATGCGGCGGCATTGCGCTCAAGCTCGCCGGGCGATGCTATGAGGCTGTCAGTGACGCGAATAAGCACCCCATTGCAGTGATACAGGGCCAGGCCATCGGCACACTGAGCAGCGGTGTCCTGGTAGCGGTTGTTTAATTTGCTTGCGATTTCCGTATCGAGCGGGCCGGAGGGTTCGGTGGTGCAGGCGGTCAAGGTGCAAAGGGAAAGCAGCAGGTAGGCGGCTGTTCTTTTCATGAGGTAGCTCCGAGAGGTTTTATTGTTCTGTTGTTCGCGCGTCGCACACTTTGATCATGGGCGGCGTTCGTCTCGGCTGATAATGTCGGTTTTGACAGTTCTTTATAATTTTTTGTGAATGAAGTTGCAGCTTATAGATTCAAGTAAACGCGGAAGCCTGAAGCTTCCGCTTTTTACTTCCTGTGATCGGTATCTTCAGACAATCACCGGCGGCATCGTCGTCGGTGGTTCCTCCACCGGTGGCGGCTGTGTGCCTGGCGGTTCCTGCTCTGGAACCGGATCGGGTTCGGTCGGCGGTAATGTGGGCTTATCTATATTGGGATCAGGCGTTTCAGCCGGAATAGGGATATTCATCGGTATGGCCTCCTTTGTGCTTTGCTCTATCGGTGGACAATCGCGTGGTGGATTTGATTCCCCGCCCGATGGCGGGATATCCGCCTGAACTTTTCACTCGTCGGCATGCTCGGAACCTAGACGGCCCTGCTCAGGGAGAGTGGCGTCGTTTCAGAATTTGAATCAAGCACAAGAGCGTCCACTGGGCGTTAAGGGGAGATGCTCGATGACTGCTGAAACACTGACTCAAGACGATTCAACCTCCACATTACCGCTGTCCCAGGCACTGTTGCTGCCAAGGATCGCGATTGAAAGCACGACCCCGGTGATCGATGGCGGCGAGTTCGCGGTCAAGGCTGTGGTTGGCCAGCGCGTGCAGGTTGCCAGCAAAGTGTTCGCTGATGGCCACGACAAGCTTGCGGTGATGATCCGCTGGCGCCCGCGCAGTGAAGAAAGCTGGCACAGCGTGGTCATGACCGATGTCGGCAACAACGGCTGGGAGGGTGCATTCACCGTGACCGCCCAGGGCCCGCATGAGTATTGCATCGAAGCCTGGATCGACACGTTTGCCAGCTTTCGCTACGAACTGAGCAAGAAACACGAGGCCGGGGTGCCGGTCAGCCTGGAGTTGCAGGAAGGCCGCAGCCAGGTCCTGCAAGCCGCCGAGCGCAGTGACAATGAGCTGCGTGACCGCTTGATGTTGCTGCACCACGAACTCTCCGGTTTGCTGGAAACCGAGCAGGTCGCGTTGTTCCTGCACGAAGACAGTGCACACCTGATGACCCAGGCCGATCACCGCGCCTATTTGAGCATCAGCCCGGTGTATCCGATTGATGTAGAGCGCGAGGCTGCGCAATTTGCCAGCTGGTACGAGTTGTTTCCCCGCTCGATCACCGACGATCCCGCCCGCCATGGCACATTCAACGATGTGCACTCACGGCTGTCGATGATCCACGACATGGGCTTTGACGTGCTGTACTTCCCGCCGATCCATCCGATCGGTCGCAGCCACCGCAAGGGCAAGAACAATTCCCTGACCGCCGGGCCGGACGACCCGGGCAGCCCGTATGCCATCGGCAGCGAAGAGGGCGGCCACGAGGCGATCCATTCGCAGTTGGGCACCCGTGAGGATTTCCGCAACCTGGTCAAGGCCGCCGCCGACCATGGCCTTGAAATCGCCCTGGATTTTGCCATCCAGTGCTCCCAGGACCACCCGTGGCTCAAACAGCATCCGGGCTGGTTCAACTGGCGGCCCGACGGCACGATCAAATACGCCGAGAACCCGCCGAAGAAATACCAGGACATCGTCAACGTCGACTTCTATGCGGCCGACGCGATTCCCAGCCTGTGGGTCGAGTTGCGCGACATCGTGGTCGGTTGGGTGGAAGAGGGCGTGAAGACCTTTCGGGTCGACAACCCCCACACCAAGCCGCTGCCGTTCTGGCAATGGCTGATCAGCGATGTGCGTTCTAAATACCCCGAAGTGATCTTCCTCGCCGAAGCCTTCACCACCCCGGCGATGATGGCGCGCCTGGGCAAGGTTGGTTACTCCCAGAGCTACACCTACTTCACCTGGCGCAACACCAAGGCCGAGTTGAGCGAGTACCTGAGCGAACTGAACGAGTCGCCGTGGCGCGAGTGCTTCCGGCCGAACTTCTTCGTCAACACCCCGGACATCAACCCCGGCTTCCTGCATGAATCCGGCCGCGCCGGCTTCTTGATCCGCGCCGCGTTGGCCACCATGGGCTCAGGTCTGTGGGGCATGTACTCGGGTTTTGAACTGTGCGAAGCGGCACCGGTGCCGGGCAAGGAAGAGTACCTGGACTCGGAGAAGTACGAGATCCGCCCACGAGACTTCACGGCGCCGGGCAACATCATTGCCGAGATCGCCCAGCTCAACCGCATCCGCCGGCAGAACCCGGCCTTGCAGACGCACCTGGGGCTCAAACTCTACAACGCGTGGAACGACAACATCCTGTACTTCGGCAAACGCAGCGAGGATGGCAGCAACTTTATCCTGGTGGCCGTGAGTCTCGACCCGTTCAACGCCCAGGAGGCCAATTTCGAGTTGCCGCTGTGGGAGCTGGGCTTGCCGGACGATGCCCAGACCCAGGGCGAAGACCTGATGACCGGCCACCGCTGGACCTGGTACGGCAAGACCCAGTGGATGCGCATCGAACCGTGGCATCAGCCGTTTGGCATCTGGCGCATTACCGTTTCCTGAATCGACACCGATCTCCAAACCACTGGAGATCAAAGGTGGGAGCGGGCTTGCTCGCGAAAGCGGAGTGTCAGTCTCCGAATCGGTCCACTGATATACCGCTTTCGCGAGCAAGCCCGCTCCCACATTGACCGAGTTCCTTCAGGCAGAATTTTTCGAATTCCCAGGAGTTTCCAATGGCGAAGAAACCCAAGGCTGCCACCTTTATCAAAGATCCGCTCTGGTACAAAGACGCGGTGATTTATCAGGTTCACGTCAAATCCTATTTCGACTCCAACAACGACGGCATCGGTGATTTTCCCGGGCTGATCGCCAAGCTCGACTACATCGCCGACCTTGGTGTGAACACCATTTGGCTATTACCGTTCTACCCCTCGCCACGCCGTGACGATGGCTACGACATCGCCGAATACCGCGGCGTGCACAGCGACTACGGGACCATGGCCGATGCCAAGCGCTTTATCGCCGAAGCCCATAAACGCGGGCTGCGGGTGATCACCGAGCTGGTGATCAACCACACCTCCGACCAGCACCCATGGTTCCAGCGGGCCCGCAAGGCCAAGCCCGGCTCGGCGGCGCGGGATTTCTATGTATGGTCCGATGACGACCAGAAATACGACGGCACCCGGATCATTTTCCTCGACACCGAAAAGTCCAACTGGACCTGGGACCCGGTCGCCGGCCAATACTTCTGGCACCGCTTTTACTCCCACCAGCCGGACCTCAACTTCGACAACCCGCAGGTCATGAAAGCCGTCCTGTCGGTGATGCGCTACTGGCTCGACATGGGCATCGACGGCCTGCGCCTGGACGCGATTCCGTACCTGATCGAGCGCGACGGCACCAACAACGAAAACCTCCCCGAAACCCACGACGTGCTCAAGCAGATCCGCGCCGAGATCGACGCCAACTACCCCGACCGCATGCTCCTGGCCGAAGCCAACCAATGGCCGGAAGACACCCAGCTGTACTTCGGGGACAAAAAGGGCGACGACGGCGATGAGTGCCACATGGCGTTCCACTTCCCGCTGATGCCGCGCATGTACATGGCGCTGGCCCAGGAAGACCGTTTCCCGATCACCGACATCCTGCGCCAGACCCCGGAGATCCCGGCCAATTGCCAATGGGCAATCTTCCTGCGCAACCACGATGAACTGACCCTGGAAATGGTCACCGACAAAGAGCGCGACTACCTCTGGAACTATTACGCTGCCGACCGCCGTGCACGTATCAACCTGGGGATTCGCCGCCGCCTGGCGCCGCTGATGGAACGCGACCGCCGGCGCATCGAGCTGCTCAACAGCCTGCTGCTGTCGATGCCGGGCACGCCGACCCTGTACTACGGCGATGAGATCGGCATGGGCGACAACATCTACCTCGGTGATCGCGACGGCGTGCGTACGCCGATGCAATGGTCCATCGACCGCAACGGCGGCTTCTCCCGCGCCGACCCGGCCAGCCTGGTATTGCCGCCGATCATGGACCCGCAATACGGCTACCAGTCGGTCAACGTCGAAACCCAGACCCAGGACCCGCACTCGTTGCTGAACTGGACGCGGCGCATGCTCGCGGTGCGTAAACAGTCCAAGGCGTTCGGTCGCGGCAGCCTGAAAATGCTCTCGCCCAGCAACCGCCGCATCCTGGCGTATACCCGCGAATACGCAGGCGCCGATGGCAAGAATGAAATCATCCTGTGCGTGGCCAACGTGTCCCGCAGTGCCCAGGCCGCAGAACTGGACCTCTCGGCGTTTGCCGGCATGGTTCCGGTGGAGATGCTCGGTGGCAATGCCTTCCCACCGATTGGCCAGCTGAATTTCCTGCTGACCCTGGCGCCGTATGGCTTCTACTGGTTCGTGCTGGCGGCGGAAAACCAGATGCCAAGCTGGCACGTGGAACCGGCACAAAGCATCCCGGACTTCACCACCCTGGTGCTGAAGAAACGCATGGAAGAATTGCTCGAAGCACCGTGCCGCACCACCCTGGAACAGAATGCGTTGCCGGCGTGGCTGCCCAAGCGCCGCTGGTTTGCCAGCAAGGATACGGCAATCGACAGCGTGCACATCGCTTATGGCGTGCGCTTCGGCGACCCGCAGCATCCGGTGCTGCTCAGTGAAATCGAAGTCACCAGCGCCGGCCAGGTCAGCCGCTATCAGCTGCCGTTCGGCTTCCTTGGCGAAGACCAGTTCACCAGCGCCTTGCCGCAACAACTTGCGCTTGCCCGTGTACGGCGAGTGCGTCAGGTAGGTTTGGTGACCGATGCCTTCAGCCTCGACACTTATATCCGCGGCGTGATCCAGGGCCTGCAGGCCAAAACCGTCCTCGACTCCACCGATGGCGAGATTCGCTTCGAGCCCACGGCGCAACTGGCCAAGCTGGAATTGAACGACGAGTCGGAAGTGCGCTACCTCGCGGCGGAGCAGTCCAACAGTTCCGTGGTGGTGGGCGGCAGCCTGGTGCTCAAGTTGATCCGAAAAGTCAGCGCCGGGGTTCACCCCGAGCTGGAAATGGGCGCCTACCTGACCGAGGCCGGCTACGAGCATATCTCGCCGCTGCTGGGCTCGGTGATCCGCCACGACGCCGATGGCCAGGACAACCTGCTGATGATCGCCCAGGGTTACCTGAGCAACCAGGGCGACGCGTGGGGCTGGACCCAGAATAACCTGGAGCGAGCGATTCGCGACGAACTGGCCGAAGCCATGTCCGAGCAGGAACAGCACTACAACGCCCTTGGCGAGCTGGCGGATTTCGCCGGCTTGCTCGGCCAGCGCCTCGGTGAAATGCACCAGGTGCTGGCAGCACCTACCACCAACAAGGCCTTCAAGCCCGAGGTCACAACCCTCAAGGACAGCCAGGGCTGGGCCAGGCACGTAGGCGCACAAATCGACCACGCCTTGCAGTTGCTCAAACAGCATCAAACCAAGTTGAACCCTGCCGATCAGGCGTTGGTCAGTGCTTTACTGGAGCAGAAAAAGGCCATCGCCAGTCACGTTCAGGACCTGGCGAAAGCCACGGTGGGCGGGTTGCGCATTCGCGTGCACGGCGACCTGCACCTGGGCCAGGTACTGGTGGTCAAGGGCGATGCCTACCTCATCGACTTCGAGGGCGAACCGGCGCGGCCGTTGCCTGAGCGTCGCGGCAAACACAGCCCGTACAAGGATGTGAGCGGGGTGCTACGGTCGTTTGATTACGCGGCGGCCATGGCGGTGAATGTGCAGGGCGTCGACCAGTCGCCCGAGGCCAATGCGTCCCGGCAACGTGTGGCGGATCGCTACTTGCATGAGGCCAGGCAGGCATTTATCCAGGCCTATCACGCTGCCACGACTACACTGGCCCATGACTGGCAGGATGCCAAAGGCCAGGACGCAGCGCTGGCGTTGTTCAGCCTGGAGAAGGCCGCGTACGAAGTGGCCTACGAAGCAGAGAATCGCCCGAGCTGGTTGCCGGTGCCGTTGCAAGGTTTGCACGGGCTGCTCAGCGGGTTGAAACCAATATCGAAAACTGCACGCGGTGGGGAGACGTCATGAGTTTTACAAGCAAAGAACCGCTGCAGGAAAAGTTGAGTGTGATGCCCAAGCCTGCTGATATCGAAGCCCTGGTGCGGGCCGAGCACCATGATCCATTCTCGATCCTGGGTCCCCATGACGACGAGCAGGGCGGCCAGTTCATTCGCGCCTTCCTGCCGGAAGCACTGAGTGTCCAGGTCCTGGCCCGCGACAGCGGCGACCACATCGGCAGCCTCGATACGACCCAGGTGCCAGGCTTGTTTGTCGGGCATTTCGGCAGCCGTCAGGCGTACTTGCTGAAGATCCAGTGGGCCGGTGGCGAACAGATCACCGAAGACCCTTACAGCTTCCAGCAACTGCTGCTGGGGGAGATGGACCTGTATCTGTTTGCCGAAGGCAATCACCGCGACCTGAGCAGTTGCCTCGGGGCACAAGTGACCAGCGTCGACGGGGTCCAGGGCGTGCGTTTTGCGGTATGGGCACCGAATGCCCGCCGTGTCTCGGTGGTGGGCGACTTCAATATCTGGGACGGGCGCCGTCATCCGATGCGCCTGCGCCATCCGTCCGGTGTGTGGGAGATTTTCATCCCGCGCCTGCAGCCCGGCGCGGCCTACAAGTATGAAATCCTCGGTGCCCACGGGATTCTGCCGCTCAAGGCCGACCCCATGGCCCTGGCCACGCAGTTGCCGCCGGATACTGCGTCCAAGGTCGCTTCGCCGCTGCAGGTCGACTGGCAGGACCACGACTGGATGCAATCGCGCAGCGAGCGACAAAAGCCCAGCGCACCCTTGTCGATCTACGAGTTGCATGCCGGTTCCTGGCAGTGCGAGCTGGATGAAGTCGGCGAGGTGTCCCGCCAGTACAGTTGGCGCGAGCTGACCGAGCGGTTGATCCCTTATGTACAGCAGTTGGGCTTCACCCATATCGAACTGATGCCGATCATGGAGCACCCGTTCGGCGGCTCATGGGGTTATCAGGCGCTGTCGCAATTTGCCCCGACGGCACGTTTCGGCTCGCCGGAGGATTTCGCATTTTTCGTCAACGCCTGCCATCAGGCCGACATCGGCGTGATCCTGGATTGGGTGCCGGCGCATTTCCCCACCGATACCCACGGCCTGGCGCAATTCGACGGCACCGCGCTGTACGAATACGCCAACCCGCTGGAAGGCTTCCACCAGGATTGGGACACCCTGATCTACAACCTCGGCCGCACCGAAGTCCACGGCTTCATGCTGGCGTCGGCGTTGCACTGGCTCAAGCATTTCCATATCGATGGCCTGCGGGTGGATGCGGTGGCCTCGATGCTGTACCGCGACTATTCGCGCAAGGCCGGTGAATGGGTACCCAACCGCCACGGCGGGCGGGAAAACCTTGAGGCCATCGACTTCCTGCGCCACCTCAACGATGTCGTTGCCCTTGAGGCTCCCGGCGCGCTGGTGATCGCCGAGGAGTCCACCGCATGGCCGGGCGTAAGCCAGCCGACCCAACAGGGCGGCCTGGGGTTCAACTACAAGTGGAACATGGGCTGGATGCACGATTCGCTGCACTACATCCAGCAGGACCCGGTGTACCGTGCCCATCACCACAACGAGCTGAGTTTCGGCCTGGTGTATGCGTGGTCCGAGCGTTTTATCCTGCCGATTTCCCACGATGAAGTGGTGCACGGCAAACACTCGTTGATCGACAAGATGCCCGGCGACCGCTGGCAGAAATTTGCCAACCTGCGGGCGTACCTGAGCTTCATGTGGATGCACCCGGGCAAGAAGCTGCTGTTCATGGGCTGCGAGTTCGGCCAATGGCGCGAGTGGAACCACGATCAGCAACTGGACTGGTACCTGCTGCAATACCCCGAACACCGGGGCGTGCAGAAACTGGTGGGCGACCTCAACCGTCTGTACCGCGAAGAGCCGGCGCTGCATGACCAGGACGACGCACCACAGGGCTTCCAGTGGTTGATTGGGGATGACGCGATCAACAGCGTCTACGCCTGGTTGCGCTGGAGCAAGGACGGCAGGCCGGTGCTGGTGGTGGCCAACTTCACACCGGTACCGCGCGAGGCCTACAAGGTCGGCGTGCCGTTTGCCGGGCGCTGGAGCGAGGTGATCAACAGCGATGCCGACACCTATGCCGGTTCCAACTTCGGCAACGGTGGCGGGGCGTTTACGGAGGAGGAGCCCAGGCATGGGCAGCCGTTGTCGCTGTCGCTGAACCTGCCGCCATTGGGCGTGCTGATCCTGCGACCGGACGCCTGACTTCCAGCCGATGAAGACCCCATGTGGGAGCGGGCTTGCTCGCGAATGCGCAGTACCAGTGCCAGATTTTTTGGCTGACACACTGCATTCGCGAGCAAGCCCGCTCCCACAGTGGGGATGTGTTGTGGCTTAGAAGTCGACCCTTATGCCAATCGTGCCTTTGCGCCCATTCAGCTGATTACTGTCCAGATTGGTGTTGTACCCCACCTCGCCATACACACTGACCGTACTCGATACCTGCAGCGTTGCCCCGGTGCTGACGTCCAGCGTGGTGGACTTCTGTTCGGTGCTGATGTCCGTGCTGTCATTGAACCTGACAGTGTTATTCCCGGCGCTGGCGTGCCACACGTTGGTACGCACATAAGGCAGCAGGGGCATGCCGCTCACGCTGTAGCTGCCCTTGAGGCGGACACCGAGACGGGTGACGACGTTAGTGTCGGCGTGGAATGAGACATCCGAGATTCCGTCGTTCTGGCTGTCCACATAGCTTCGATCGACAATCACCTGGGCCTGCGGCTCGACCTCCCACTGTTCAGACACCGCAAACGGCATTCCCACCTCCACAGACCCCAGCACGTTGTGGCCCTTGGTTGGGAGTTTGACGCCCCGGTCGGATTCACTGTGGCCATCGAACCGTGTACCCATCAGCACGACATCGATATAGGCGCGGTTGGCGCCGATGAGCGTCCAATACGCGCCCAGGCTGTCACCGCGCAGGGTGGTGTTGCCGGCGTCCTTGCCCTGAAAACCGCCATTGAAACCCGCCACATTGCCGGTCAGGCGGCTGTGGCCGACAAAGAAGCCGAAGCGTTGGGTCAGGCCAGCGTCGTTGGTCCAGGCATACAGGTCAGTGCCAACCTGGAAACCGGACAGGGAGCTGTCCAGCGACGGGCTGACGGTGCCGGCGAATGATTGCCGCGTGCTGCTGCCATACACCCGGCCCCAACCGGCCGGTAAAGCGCCAGGTTGACGTTGCAGGCTTTGATCGCCCGTGCGTTCGTGGTAGGTGCCCAGCATGCCCTGGACCATCTGCTGCACGGCGGGAAACAACACGGCATATACCGGGACTTCCGGGCGATAGATGGGTATGGGTTCTTCTCCCGGGAAAATCCCCGGGAGGTCCGGCGTGCCATCGGCGGGGACGGGGGGGAGAATGCCCACTGGGTCGTCAGGATCCTCAGGGTTGGGCAGCGGCGGCGCCACCACCGAGGACCGCAGGAACCAGTTTTGCCCGGTGCCCGGCGTTACGCCTCCTTTGAACAGGTAGTACTCATAGGCGCCTGCGGAAACGGATCCACCGCGCAGGGTAAACGCCAGGTCGCTGCTCGTGGCACCGTTAAGCGCTTCAACCACCTGGATGCCGTTCTGCAGGGTCATGGCGCCGGGGCCGGCAAGGTTGGTGACGGTGATGGTGGTGCCGCCTTGCAGCGTGCCCTGGCTGACTACCAGCTTGTCACTGGCCGAGCCGTCGGCGCCGAGTACCGATTGCAGCGCCAGTTCGCCACCATTGCCGGTGTAGTTGCCGTTGACCGTCAGGCTGTCGGTGGCGCTGGAACTGCCGGTGGTCATGTCGATCAGGCCGCCGTTGTTCAGGTTGGCTGGTTGCCCGGCCGTGAAGGGGCTGATGCTGCCCTGTGTTACCTGCAGGGCGGCGCTGCCAAAAATATTCAGGGTACCGGTGGCCGTAGCGCTGTCACCGAGCTTGAAGTCGCCGCCCAGGGGCAGGCGCGAATTGTTGTCCAGGTTGACGGTTTCCCAGTTGACATAGCGGGTTGGCGTGGCGGATCGGGTGTTGTCGAAGGTCAGGGTGTCGTTACCCAAACCACCATCCAGAAGTGGTGTGGAGGCCAGGGTGGTTTCGGTCAGGTTGAGCAGGAAACCCCTGTCAGCGCCATCACCCATGAGGATTTCCTTATGGATCAGACCGCCGCCTTCCCAAGTGAACTCATCGTTGCCAAAGCTGGCGAGGATCTGCCCACTTATTTCCCCTCCGCTGACTTTGATGATGTCGTCGCCGCCGCTGACGCTGATGTTGCCACCAACCGTTCCTCCGGAAACCAGGATGGTGTCGTTTCCGAAGCCAGTAACGAGGTTGCCGATGATCGCTCCACCCCGCAGGTCAAACAGGTTGTTGTCGAGCTTCATGTCGACCCGTCCGATGCTGCCACCGGTCATCAGCGCTACATCTCCATCTTCAAAAGCGCCGACAATCCTGCCACTGCTCATGGTGAACTCGTCACGGCCGTCGCCCTGAGCCAGTGAGGCGACGGTGCCACCGCTCTGGAAGTACTGGTCTACCCCGTCACCCTGAGAGATTGCACCGGAGCTGCCGCCGCTGATTTGCGCAATATCACCGCCCGCGCCTTGCGTCACCGTGCCGGAGATATTGCCATTGAACAGCTGGAAAATATTTCTTCCGTCACCTTGGTTGATCGCGCCATTGATCGCGCCGGAATCCATCGTGACCCGATCATCTCCCGCGCCATAAGTCACGTTGCCGACGATGATGCCGGTGCCGCCGACGGGGAACTCAAGGATGTTGCTTCCTTGCAAATCCGTCAGCGCGCCAGCACTGCCATCGCTGCACAGGGTGGTGTCGTTGCCTGCGGTTATGACCAACGTACAGGCTGCCTGCGCGGGGAGAGGCCAATTGAGCAACAGCGTCGTCACGCTGCAGACGCTCAGATACGTCACTGATGAAAACCGCGTGCTCATGATTCGCCCTCCCTGCAAGCCGGTGTTCCAAGCTAGCCACACAGAGAGTGCGTACGCTACTGTCAGAAGTTACAGGTATAGACGAGTGGGTGCGCCTACAAAAATACAATCTCATAGGGCTCGCGCATGCGCTCCAGCAGCACCTGCGCCAGGATCGGCGCCAGGCCGATTTCCGGGTCGCCTGCCAGTTGGCTGGCATAGGCGTGGGCGGCGTGCAGCTTGCGGGCGACGCTCCAGGTGTCGAGCCGCACCTTGCGCGCGCGCTGCCAGGGGATGGCGGCGGTTTCCCGAAGCGGCCAGTGCCACGCCCAGATCGGCAGTTCGTGCAAGCGCACGCCCTTGACTGCGCAGGCTTTGGCAGCGGCACGGCCGACGGCGTCGTGGTCGTCATTGCCGTCGTTGCGCCAGGTGGTGAACACCACGTCGCCGGGCTGCAGGTAGCGCGCAATGAACTGGCTCATTTGCTGTTCCCGCGCGGCCAGGGCGTTGTCGGCGAAACCGCCGCGGATCCATTTCAGGCTGTGCAGGGGCACGCCCAGGCGGCGCAGGGCTTCGACACTTTCCTGGGGCCGCACCACGCTTAAGCGTTTGGCCGGCCACACGGCAGACCCCGGATGGCTGGCGCTGCCGTCGGTGATGGAGATCAGTTGCAGGGAGTATTCAAGGGTGCTGAGCAATTGCAGCAGACCGCCGCAGGCGATCACTTCATCGCCGGGATGCGGGGCGATGATCACCACGCGGGCGCCCTTGGGCACCAGGGTTGCGGGGTTGATGGCAGGGATTTGCGCGAGTTGCGGGGCGCTGTTCCAGATTTGCGCGGGGCCCCGGCGGTTGTCACTTAACAGTGCAGGCTTCATGGGTGTCACTTCCTTGTTTATCGGTGGTGCAGGCCGTACCCCGTTGACGGGACGGCTCTTGTGGTACGCGAGCGTCAGGTACTGCACGCTCGCGGCGCGACGGCGTTCCAACCCTGGATTGCCGTGCAAGGAATAGTGATGATAGTTATGAATCGCCGCTTTAACACCGCCGGGTGTCGCAATTTTTTCAGGAGGCCTGCATCAGGCTCTTCAGGTAATCACCGAAGCCGCCCTGGGCGCGACAATCCAGGCGGGCACTGGTAATCACCTGGGGCGAGTGGCTCCAGGCAATGGAAGCCCCGCAGCGCTCCAACTGGCGCACCAGCTCCACGTCTTCATGGCAGGGCAGGGGCTCGAAACCGCCGGCCCGCACGTAGGCGCCGGCACTGACGCCCAGGTTGGCGCCGTGGATATGCCGATGCCCGTCCCGGGCGGTGTAGGCCTGGTGATAACGGATCTGCGCCGCCGGGTCGAAGCCCTCGCTCCAGGCGTCCACCGTCACCGTGCCGCACACCGCATCCACGCCCAGGGCCAGTTGCGCCACCAGCCAATCGGGAGCGACGCGGCTGTCGGCGTCGGTGCAGGAAATCCAGCGCGCGCCGTTATTAAGCAGGTGCCGCGCACCCACGCCGCGCACGTGGCCCACGTTTCGCGCCTGCACTTCCAGGCTGTGCACCTGGTATTCGCGGGCGATCATGGCGCTGCGGTCGCTGCAGCTGTCGAGCACTGTCAGAATCTGCACCTCTTCACCCAGCAGGCCCGGATGACTGGCGGCGACCATCGCAGCCTTCAGGCATTCGGGCAGCAGTTTTTCTTCGTTATGCACGGGTATCAGGATGCCGATCATCGCAGTCCCTCCAGGGTCGCAACCGTGGTGCCGTCGCGGCTCCATAAATCCAGTAGAAAATCGCTTTCGTGATGCTGCGCCAGATGTGGCATGCCCAGGCGCTGGCCGAGGCGCGCATGCACCTGTTCGGCGGTCTGCGGGCAGCCTTCGATGATCGGGCGCCAGTGGCAGGCGAGGATTTGTCCATCAGGCGTCAGGGAGGCGAGGGCGCGATCGATCAGCCCATCGAAATCCTTCGGGTCCAGGTAGTAGCAAAGCTCGCTGAGCACGATCAGCTCGAAGGTTTCGCTGGGCCATTGCTGCGGCAGGCGGCTCTGCTGCACGGTGGCATGGCTGAAACCCCGCAGCCGCGCCTGTGCCAGGCTGACCGCCGCTAGCGCCGTGTCACAGCAGAGCAGGCGGTCACAGCGCGGGGCCAGCTCGAAGCTCAGCTCGCCGTTGGCGCAGCCGGGTTCAAAGATCGAGGCATAGCGCGGCCGGGTCAGCAGCGCCAGGGTCAGGGCCCGCTTGCGCTGTTCATACCAGCGTTGCCGAAAGGCCCAAGGGTCGTCGTTGCCGGCAAACAGCTCGTCGAAATAGGGCGTGGCGACACTCATACGAACACCACTTCAAAAGGTTGCAGCAGGCGCTCCAGCACATAGGGCGCGAGCACCGGCGGCAGGCCGATCTGCGGGTCGCCTTCCAACTGGCTGGCGAAGGCATGGATGGCGTGCCGTTTACGGGCCACGGCTTCAGGTGTCAGGAGGATTTTGCGAGCACGATCCCAGGGCACCTGGCTGTCTTCCGGGGTTGCCCAATGCCAGGTCCAAACGGGCAACTCCAGCAAGGTTGCGCCCACCGCCCGGGTCGCCTTGGCACTGGCACGGCCCACAGCCTCGTGGTCGCAAT
This sequence comes from Pseudomonas sp. D4002, assembly GCF_013385665.1. Taxonomy (NCBI): domain Bacteria; kingdom Pseudomonadati; phylum Pseudomonadota; class Gammaproteobacteria; order Pseudomonadales; family Pseudomonadaceae; genus Pseudomonas; species Pseudomonas sp. D4002. The sequence goes on along the minus strand of NZ_JACAPN010000012.1, from coordinate 270,261 downwards.
GGCCGTCTTCGCGCCAGGTGGTGAAGACCACGTCGCCGGGCTTGAGGTAACGCTCGATAAAGCGGCTCAGGTCTTCTTCACCTGCGGCGACCTGGCTGTCGCTGAACCCGGCCCGCAACCATTTCAGGCTGTGCAACGGCAATCCCAGCCGGTGCAGGGCCTGCGCCGACTCTTGCGGCCGCACCACGCTCAGGCGTTCCACCGGCCAGCGGCGCGAGCCGGGATGACTGGCGCTGCCGTCGGTGACGGAGATCAGCAGGATAGGGCGATCCAGCGCGGCAAGGCCTTGCAGCAGGCCGCCGCAGCCCAGGACTTCGTCATCCGGATGTGGCGCGATGATCACGGCGCGGCTGCCTTCAGGCACCAGTTCGGCAATGTCTACGCAAGGCAGCTCGGCCAGTCGCGACGAGCTTTGCCACAAATGCAAGGGCGTGCCCTGGCCGACGATTGGATTGATCTTCATAGTTCCCATCTCCCTGGGCGCTCATCGGCGACTTGTTGACCAAGGGCGGCCAGGTCGCGCTCGGCGTGACTTTGCCGCAGGTACACCGGCAAGTCGGCCATCAACTGGGCAAAATGCGGGTCCTTGCAATACGGCCCGGCGCCCAGTGCGCGGCCGACATGGTGAATCACCTGGTCGACGGTTTCTTCGATACAGGCCCGTGCCTGTTGTGCCAACAGCCGGGCATCTGCCTTGGGCTGCCGGTCGATATGGGTGGCGCTGTCGCGCAGCACACAGGCCGCGCAGTGCAAGGCACTGTCGACGCTGCCAAGGTGCGCCAGGGCGTGGGGCTCCGGGCGTTTTGCACACTGCTCGCGCAAGGCCTCCGCCAGGCGTTGTGCCGCGCCGTACCAGCAGGCGGCGATGCCGATGCCGCCTTGCCAGAAGCCCGGGCGCGCCAAATAGTCCCCAGGCTTGCCGATGGCCAGGCCAACGGCGTCGTGGAAAAGCACTTCAACGCTGCCCGTAGCGGCCATGCCCACGGCGGCCCAGCCCTCATCGGTGACGGTTACACCGGGCTGGTGCATTTGCACTGCAACCAGTTGCTGGCGATCCTCTTCATCCCACGCCGTGAGCAACCCGTGGCTGACCACCGCCGCGCCCGAGCACCAGGCCTTGCGGCCCTCCAGCCGCACACGTTGGCCGTCACGCCGGATCCGCACCTTGGCGGTGGGCGGCTCGGCCGCCCACATGCCCCACGTGCTGCCAACCGGCGGCAAGGGGCTGTCGAGTTCAGCGATGATCGCCAGGGCGTCCGTGTGGCCCTCGAACAACTTGCACAACCGCAGGTCATGGCCGGCGACTTGCGCCAGCCGGCTGAAGCGTTCCAACGTTTGCCCGCTGCCCGGCAAGGGCAACTGGTCCAGGCCTTCCTCCACCAAAGCCCTCAGCGCAGCGCCAAGGGCCTGGGTGTCCGGGTAATCCCGGTAGCCGCGAAGAAACTCATGCAAGGCCATGTCACACCTCGTCCTCATGCTGCAATTCAAACAGCAGCAGCGAACGCCCGGTGACCGCGTATTCGTGATCGAAATCGAAGCGCTCCTGGCCACGCACTGCCGGCTGGTTGGTGTCGAGCATGCAGGTCCAGAAGCCGCCATCCGGCACCGGTGGCAGGCGGAAATTGACCATGTCGTGGTGTGCATTGACCACCAGCAACAACGTGGCATCGGCCCCCGGGCGGCGAATCCCGGTTTCCTGGGCGCGGCCATCCATCAGCATGCCCAGGCAACGGCCATGGCTGTCCTGCCATTGCTCGATGGTCATTTCATCGCCGCTCGGCGCGAGCCAGGTGACGTCCTTGACCCCGATATCTTCGTTGTAGTCGCCCACCAGGAAGCGCCCGCGACGCAGGATCGGGTACGCCAGGCGCAACTTGATCAGGCGCTTGACGAACTTGAGCAGGGCCTTGCCGTCTTCATCCAGTTCCCAATTGATCCAGCCGATCTCGCTGTCCTGGCAGTAGGCGTTGTTGTTGCCGTGCTGGGTCCGGGCGAACTCGTCACCGGCTACCAGCATTGGCGTGCCCTGGGCCAGCAGCAGGGTGGCGAAGAAATTGCGCATCTGGCGCAGGCGCAGCGCGTTGATTTCCGGGTCGTCGGTAGGGCCTTCGACACCGTGGTTCCACGACAGGTTGTTGTTGCTGCCGTCCTGGTTGTTCTCGTCGTTGGCTTCGTTGTGTTTGTCGTTGTAGGACACCAGGTCGTGCAGGGTGAAACCGTCGTGGGCGGTGATGAAGTTCACCGAGCTGTACGGCCGGCGGCCGCGCTGGTTGAACATCTCGCCCGAGGCGGTCATGCGTCCGGCGAAGTCGGCCAGTTGGCCGTCGTCACCTTTCCAGAACGAGCGCACGGTGTCGCGGAAACGGTCGTTCCATTCCACCCAGCCCGGCGGGAAACCGCCGACCTGATAGCCGCCGGGGCCACAGTCCCACGGCTCGGCAATCATTTTCACCTGGCGCAGCACCGGGTCCTGGCGGCAGGCCACGAGGAAGCTGTGGCGCTCGTCGAAACCGTCGCGGTAGCGGCCAAGGATGGTTGCCAGGTCGAAGCGGAAGCCGTCGACATGCATCTCGGTCGCCCAGTAGCGCAACGAGTCGGTGACCATTTGCAGCACGCACGGGTGGCTCAGGTCGAGGGTGTTGCCGGTGCCGGAATCGTTGATGTAGAAGCGCTTGTCATCGGGCATCAGGCGGTAGTACGAGGCGTTGTCGATGCCGCGCATGGACAGCGTCGGGCCTTGCTCGTTGCCTTCGGCGGTGTGGTTGTAGACCACGTCCAGGATCACTTCCAGCTTGGCTTCGTGCAGGTGCGCGACCATTTCCTTGAACTCGGCGATCTTGCCGCTGGCCAGGTAGCGCGGGTCCGGGGCGAAGAAGGCGATGCTGTTGTAGCCCCAGTAGTTGGTCATGCCTTTTTGCAGCAGGTGCTGGTCGTTGACGAAGGCGTGCACCGGCAGCAACTCGACCGATGACACACCCAACTGGCGAATGTGCTTGAGCACATCGTCGACCATCAGCCCGGCGCAGGTGCCGCGCACTTCCTCAGGCACCGAAGGGTGGCGCATGGTGATGCCGCGCAGGTGGGTTTCATAAATGATCGTGCGATCCCACGGCGTGCGCACTGGCTGGTCGTTGCCCCAGGTGTGGGCCGGGTCGATGACTTTGCACTTGGGCACGAAGGGCGCGCTGTCGCGTTCGTCGAAACTGAGGTCGGCGTCCGGATGGCCGATGGTGTAGCCAAACAGGGCCTCGGACCATTTGAGCTCGCCCACCAGCTGTTTGGCGTAGGGGTCGATCAGCAATTTGTTGTGGTTGAAGCGATGACCGTTGGCCGGGTCATAGGGACCGTACACGCGGTAGCCGTAGATCAGCCCGGGGTGGGCGTCGGGCAGGTAGCCGTGGAAGGTTTCGTCGGTGTATTCCGGCAGTTCGATGCGCTCCAGCTCGACTTCGCCGCTGTCGTCGAAGATGCACAGTTCGACTTTGGTGGCGTTGGCCGAGAACAGCGCAAAGTTGACCCCCAGACCGTCCCAGGTCGCGCCGAGAGGGAAGGGCAAACCTTCACGAATCCGCGACGGCTCGTTTTCCGGCGTCGAGTTGGGCTTGTTGGGTTTGCTCATTGAGATGCTCCTGCAAAAGGGTTTTTCCGGGCCGAACGGGGCCATTCCGGCATGATGCCGGGTAGATATCGGTAGTTGGATAGCCTCCTGCGGTGCGGGCGCACCTGCAGGAGGATCTTTGGGTCAGGGTGCCTTGGGCTTCTTCGCAGCAGGCTTCTTCGCCGCCGGCACTGCGCTTGGCTTGGCTGCCGGTTTGGGCGCTGCCGCTGCGGGCTTGGCTTTTGGCTTGGCCTTGGCGGCGGCCTTCGGTGCCTTGGATGGCGTCAGCGCTTCGGCTTCCGCCAGTTTGCGCGCCATTTCCCAGTGTCGTGCGTCCTCGCCATGGGGTTTACCTTCAGATTCCCAGATCTGATGCGCCAGTTCGCGAATACGTTTGTCTTCAGTACTCATCGCAATGCTCCTCACAGAAAATTTCAGCTTTCTTGATCATCAGGATTGATAAAGACATTGACCGGGAAATCCCCCAGGGCAGCGCTGATCATGAGCTCCTTGTTTGGTGTGACTGCGCCTGTTCGGAAAAGTCCCTTCCAATTTTGGGTTGGAGCGGCGAACGGTAATCGGACCCGGGTATCGCCCCAAATCTGCGCGTTGATCAGGGGATACACACCGTTTTCAAGCAGCCGGTGAGGCCAGCGTGGCACCACCACCAGCAGCTGTTTGCCCTGGTATTCGCGGTAGAAAGCGACCACCCGCTCGGCGTGTTCGCCCACCACTTCCAGAGGCTCGTACGTGCCCTGGCGAAACAGTTGCGGATGCGCCTTGCGCAACCCCAGGACCTGGCTGATCAACGCCTGTTTTATACGCCCGTCATGCCAGTTGAACATCAGCTCGCCGATGTCCGGCGGCGTGTGCAGCCCCTGTTGCCGTGCGGGGTAGTCCACCGGGCGGCGGTTGTCAGGGTCTACCAATGTGAAGTCCCAGAACTCATCACCCTGGTACAGGTCCGGCACGCCCGGCACGGTGAGGCGAAGCAAGGATTGCGCCAGCCCGTTGAGCGCGCCGGCCGGGGCGATGGCCTGGGCGGCCTCGCCGATGGCATCGCGCAGGGTCTTGCCGGCGTCCTCCAGCAGCAGCCGTGACAGGAACGCTTCGACACCTTGCTCGTACAACTCGTTGGGTGCGCTCCAGCTGCTGTTGAGCTTGGCTTCACGCAGGGCTTTCTGCTGCCACTGCCACAGGCGCTGGTGATAGTCCGCCAGGCCCTCGGTATCGTCGCGGTGCAGGTCCAGCGGCCAACTGCCCAGCAGCACCTGATAGAGGATCAGTTCGTCACCCGCGGACGGCGTGTTGGCATCGCTGCGCAGGCGGGCGGCGAGGGGGCGCCATTGCTCCACCTGCTCGGCATACCAGTCGGCGGCCTCGCTGAGCACCGCCAGGCGCGCACGGGTATCTTCGCCGCGCTTGTGGTCGTGGGTGGCGGTGGCCAGCAGGTTGTCGGGGAAGGTGCGCAGTCGTTGCTGGTTGACCGCGTGGAAGTCTTCCAGCGGGGCGCTGAATTGTTCGGTGCTGAAACCCACGTCATTGCGCGACAACAACACACCCGAGCGGTAGAACGCAGTGTCTTCCACGGCCTTGGCCGCCGCCGGCGAGGTCAGTTGCTGGAAGCGTACGCAGGCGTGCTTGAGCATCTTGCGTTTGCGGCCCAGGGGGCGGTCGCGCCAGGGTTGGCCGCCGAGCCATTTTTCCAGGTAGTCGAGCACCGGCCAGTCGCCTTCGCTCAAGGTGCTGCGGGCACCGGCCAGGGCTTGCAGGAAAAACACGTCATCCAGTTCGCTGCGGCCCCGGGCGCTGATGTAGGTGCGGTACACCGGGAAATGCACGATCAGTTCCTGCAACGCGCGGCGAATTGCACCCAGGGTCAGGTCGCGGCTCATCACATCGTCCCGGGCCACTTGCAGCAGGGCCTGGGCCACACTTTCAAAATCCCCGGCCAGGGAACCGTTGAGGATCTGCTGCCGGGCCAGCCAGGCTTCTTCGATAAATGAAGACGGGCGTTCGGTATGGCGGGTCCATAACTCGGCCAGGGGTTCGAAGCCCTTCGGGTCATGTTGCAGCAATGACAGCTGGTTCATGAATTCGTAGCCGGTGGTGCCGTCCACGCGCCAGTCTTCACGCAAGGTTTCGCCTTCGCCGAGGATCTTCTCGACGAAGATCGGCAAGTGCCGCCCACTCGCCAGCGAGTCCACCCGGCGGCGCAGCTTGCGGCAGTAACCGCGCGGGTCGGCGAGGCCGTCGATGTGGTCGATGCGCAGGCCGTCGATCAGGCCTTCGCTGATCAGCTGGAAGATCTTGCCGTGGGTCGCTTCGAACACTGCGCTGCGTTCAACCCGCAGGCCGCCCAGCTCGTTGACGTCGAAGAACCGCCGCCAGTTGATATCGTCCGCTGCCGTACGCCAGCTGGCCAGGCGATAGCTTTGTTGTTCCAGCAGGTGGTGCAGGCGGGCGAAACCTTCGGGCTGGCGGGCGTCGTAGAGGTCGAGGTTCGCTTCGATGGCCTTCAGGGTTTCGGGATCGCGGGCGGCCTCGATCAGTTCCTGTTTCAGCGCGGCGGCCTGGGGATAGGCGTCCGGCTGGTAGGCCAGGCTGCTGAAGCGATCGGCCAGTGACTTGACGGGCACCAGCTCGCCGTATTCCCGCGGGCAGATCGGGAAGCGATGTTCGTAATGCTCGACGTAGAAGCTGCCGTGCTGCGGGTCGAAGCGCAGCGGCAGGGCACCCGACTGCAGGGCTTCGCCGTAGTCGCTGCCCAGGAACGGCATCAGCAGTTGGCCCTTGAGCAGCGGGTCTGGCGAGTGCCATTGAATGTCGAAGAATTCGCTGTAGGGACTCAGGCGACCCCATTCCAGCAAGTCCAGCCACCACAGATTATCGGCACCGCCGACCGCCATGTGGTTGGACACGATATCGAGGATCAGCCCCATGTCATGTTCGCGCAACGCCGCAACCAATCGCCGCAGCGCCGGTTCGCCGCCCAGCTCGGGATTGACGGTGGTGGGATCGACTACGTCATAGCCGTGCATCGAACCGGCGCGGGCGCTCAGCAATGGCGAGGCGTAGAGGTGGCTGATGCCCAGTTCGGCGAAGTACGGCACCAGTGGCACGGCGTCGTCGAGGGTGAAGCCCTTATGAAATTGCAGGCGCTGGGTAGCCCGTAGCGTCAATGCTTTCATCGGTCACGCTCTTGGGCCTGGATGCGCGCCACGGCCAGCAGCTCAAGGCGGCGGGCGGCATTGTCGTCATCGAGCAGGGTGGCGGCATCGCCCGGCAGGCGGCGGCGCCAGTTCGGGTGGGTGTCGGTGGTGCCGGGCAGGTTGGATTGTTCCTCGACCCCCAGGGCGTCCTCCAGCGGCAGCAATACCAAGGGTGCGCGGGTGTGGCCCAGGTAGCGCACGCTGGCGTCGATGACGTGGTCGGTTTCGTTGCGCACTTCGTCGATGAAGTTCTGCGGGTCCTGGCTCAAGGCCTGGCGCAGTGCTTGGCGTTCCCGCAGGCGGTGTTCGCTCCATTGCTCGACGGTGGGTGCATCGATCAGGCCCAGCTGGACATTCCAGTCGATATCGCGGCTGTGCCACCAACCGTTGAGGGTCGGCAGGTCGTGGGTGCTGGTGGTGGCCAGCGCGTTGTCCGGCCAATCGAGGATCGGCTTGAACTGGCCGCCGTGGTCTTGTTCGAACAGCAGCACGCGCATGCCGAGGATCGAGCGCGCGATGAGTTTTTCCCGCAGGCCGTCGGGTACGGTGCCGAGGTCTTCACCGAGGACGATCGCCTGGTGGCGGCTCGACTCCAGGGCCAACAGCCGCAGCAGGTCATCCACCGGGTAATACAGGTAGGCGCCGTCCCGTGGCGAGGCGTCCATCGGGATCACCCACAGGCGTTGCAGGCCCATCACATGGTCGATGCGCAAGCCGCCGGCGTGGGCGAAGTTGGCCCGCAGCATTTCGATAAACGCGCGAAAGCCGTTGCGCTTGAGGCCTTCGGGGGAAAACGCGGAGATACCCCAGCCCTGGCCGGCACGGTTGAGGATGTCAGGTGGCGCACCCACGGTCAGTTCCGCCAACAGTTCATCCTGGCGGCTCCAGGCCTGGCTGCCGCCGCCGTCGGCGCCCACTGCGAGGTCGGCGATCAGGCCGACACCCATGCCGCTGCCGCGCGCCGCTTGTTGCGCGCGTTCCAGGCACCGGGCAATCAGCCATTGGCTGAAGGCGTAGAAGCCGATTTCGTCCCGATTGGCTTCGGCAAATTGCACCAGGGCCGGGCTTTGCGGGCTGTGCCAGTCCTCTGGCCAGTGGCGCCAGTCGAGGCTCTCGCCGTTGGCCGCGCGTTCGGCTTGTACGGCTTCGAAGCGGCAGTGGTTTTCCAGGGCTTCACCGCCAGCCTGGCGGAAGCTCAGGAAGTCGGCATGTTGCGGGTGGTCGCCCTGGCGGAAGTCGTCATACAGGGTGCGCAACAGGCGCTGCTTGGCTTTGGCCGCGGCCGGCCAGTCGATCAGGCTTTGTTGCTCAAGGTCATTCAATTCGTCGGCCAGCCCGCTGGCCTCGATGGCAGTTTGCACCGCACGTTCGCCGAGGATGCAGCCGGGGGACGCGTACAAACTGTTGAGGAACAGGCGGCTGGACGGGGAATAGGGGCTGAAGCGCTCGGTGTCGGCGCTGAACATCGCGTGCATCGGGCTGATGGCCAGGGCGTCGGCGCCGCGTTCGGCGGCGGCGCGGGCCAGTTGTTCCAGGGCCTGGGTATCGCCAAAGCCGCCGTCGCCGCTGCGGCGCAGGGAATACAGCTGGGCGCTCAGGCCCCAGGCGCGGGCGGTCTGGGTGTCGACCGCTTCTGCAACGGTGTAGCAATGCGTCGGTGCCACGGCCAGGGTGAAATGCTGGTCGGCAATATGCACTTGTTGGTAGCCGACCGGAATCGAGCCGGGCAACACCGCGTTCTCGTCCAGGCTCAGGTCCAGCACGCTGGAATCTTCGAGGTGAATCTGGCACGGCGTACCGGGGGCGAAGTAGCGCGCCAGGTCCAGGCCGGCGCCGCTGTCGACGGTCATCAGGGGCGGCAGATGCTTGTCTTGTTGCACGCGTTCGAGGTCCAGCAGGCTGGCTTCGATCTCGGCGTCGCTGTCGGCCGGGTGGCCCAGGCCTTTGAGCACGGCGCGCAGGGCGTCGGGCTTTACATGTTGCGGGCGGCCATTCGCGTCGATCCAATCGACGGCCAGGCCCGCTCGGCTGGCGAGTATTTCCAATTGCGCGTCGCTCAAGGGTGCTCTCCAACAGGGGAATGGGTGAGGCTGACGCGGGCGCTGAGGGGAGCCAATTGTTCGGCCCCGCTGGCCTGCGTCACAAATAGGAGGTGCTCGGCAGCCGGGTAGTTCAGAGAATCGGCGCTCAGGTTGAGGTCGATCTGCAACAGGCTGCCATTGCCCAGGCGCCAGCGCGCCGTGACCGCGCCCTCCGCCAGCACGTGCGCACCCAGGGCCATGCTGCCGGGCAGGTGCGGCACGATATGTTGGTGGCGCAGGCTCAACAGGTGCCGGTAGAGCTGCGAGTCGCCGCAGTCGGCGAGGGCGGGTGCCGAGCGGCGAAAGGTCTGCAGGGAGTTGGGGTCGGGAATGCGTTCGCGGCGTTCGGGGTCGCTGAACGCGGCGAAGTCGGCAAACTCATTGCGCCGGCCTTCACGTACCGCCTCGGCCAGTTCGCCGTGATGGTCGGTGAAGAACAGGAACGGCTCCTCGGCATTGACTTCATCGCCCATGAACATCAGCGGGATCATCGGCGACATCAGCAGCAAGGTCGTCGCGGCGCTCAGGGCCTGGGGCGAACACAGTTGATGCAGGCGTTCGCCCAGGGCGCGGTTGCCGATCTGGTCGTGGTTCTGCAGGAACAGCACAAAGGCGCTGGGCGGCAGGTGCCCGCTGGGCTCGCCGCGCGTGTGGCCGTGGCGCGTGGTGTGGCCCTGGTAGATAAATCCTTCGCTCAGGCAGCGCGCCAGTTTTCCCGTGGGGTCCTGGGCGAAATCGCTGTAGTAGGCGTCGGTTTCGCCGGTGAGCAGCACGTGCAGGGCGTTGTGGCCGTCATCGTTCCACTGGGCGTCGAAACCGCTTTCCAGCAGGCTGGCCTGGTTGAATTCGTTTTCCAGCACCAGCCACACATGCCGCCCCGTGTCGACTTGCTGGCGTACTTTTTGCGCCAGCTCCTGCAGAAATTCGGGATCGTTGATGGCGTGCACGGCGTCCAGGCGCAGGCCGTCGAAGCGGTATTCCAGCAGCCACATCAGGGCGTTGTCGATGAAGAAATCCCGGACCTCCCGGCGATCAAAGTCGATGCCCGCGCCCCAGGGCGTGTGCACGTCTTCGCGAAAGAAACCCTTGGCGTAGGTGCCGAGGTAGTTGCCGTCGGGGCCGAAGTGGTTGTAGACCACATCGAGGATTACCGCGAGGCCATAGTGGTGCGCACTGTCGATCAGCTGTTTGAGCTGCTCGGGCGAACCGTAGGAGGATTGGGGAGCGTAGGGCAGGACACCGTCGTAACCCCAGTTACGTTCGCCGGGGAATTGCGCGATGGGCATCAGCTCAATGGCGGTGACCCCCAGTTCGGCGAGGCGCGGCAGTTGTTTCTCGACCTCGGCGTAGCCCCCCAGTACGCCCACGTGTATCTCGTAGATCACCGCTTCGTGCCACGGCCGGCCTTGCCAGTGGCTTTGGCGCCACTGATAGGCCAGGGGGTCGACCACCACGCTGAAGCCGTGAACGTCCGTGGCCTGTGCCCGGGAAGCCGGGTCGGGAACGTCCTGTTCGCCGTCGATGTTGTAGCGGTAGCGGGTGCCCGGCGGGCATTGCAGCTGCACCACAAACCAGCCATCGGCCTGGGGCAGCATCGCTACCGATTTTCCTTCCTCAAATTCAACGCTGACATAAAACGCGTCTGGCGCCCATAACGCGAAGCGGGTGTGTTCCGCATCCAGCATGATCGCGCCGTGGGGCCAGGTTTCCAGAGTCCGTGACGGCATCTATGAAGACCTCTTTTTACTGTTTCCCCGATCTTCCCAGCGCTTTCGCTACCAGTTGCTCATAAAGTTCGGCATAGGGTTCCACTGCCTGGCACCAGTTGAACGGTGCGGCCATAGCCCGGCAACGCATGGCGTTGAGCAAGCCTGGGAAGGCGAAGACCTTGAACGCGCGGCTCAGGGCCGCTTCGTAGCTTTCGACAGTGGATTCGTTGAACAGGAAGCCGGTGACGCCATCCTCGATGGTGTCGGCCAGGCCGCCGGTGTTGCGAGCGACCGGCAACGAGCCGAAGCGCTGGGCGTACATCTGGCTCAGGCCGCAGGGTTCGTAACGGGATGGCATCAACAGGAAGTCGCTGCCGGCGAACATGCGCCGGGCGTCGGTCTCGTTGAAGCCGATGCGCACGCCGATCTGGCCGGGAAAGCGCAGGGCCAGGGCACGCATGGCTTGTTCTTCTTCCGGTTCACCACGACCGATAATCGCGATCTGGCCGCCATTTTCGACGATGAAACTGGCGACCGCCTCGGTCAGGTCCAGGCCTTTCTGGTAGACCAGGCGCGATACCACGGCGAACAGCGGGCCGGTGGAGTCGTGCAAGCCAAACAGGTTGCGCACATGGGCGGCGTTCAGGGCCTTGCCTTCCCAGTCACCAATGTTGAAAGGGTGGGTCAGGTGCGGGTCGGTGGACGACTCCCAGCTTTCATCAATGCCGTTGGGAATGCCGCTGAGCAAGCCTTGCTGGGTCTTGCTGGCGAGAAAGCCATCCAGACCGCAGCCAAATTCGGGGGTGGTGATTTCCTGGGCGTAGGTGGCGCTGACCGTGGTGATATGGCTGGAATACGCCATGCCGGCTTTCAGGAATGACAGCTTGCCGTAGAACTCCATGCCTTCCTGTTGCAAGGCGTGTTCGGGAATCCCCAGCTCCGGGCACGAGGCGAGGCTGACCACGCCCTGGTAGGCGAGGTTATGAATGGTGAACAGCGTTGGAGTGCGTGACCCACGCCAGTGCATATAGGCTGGCGCCAGGCCTGCAGGCCAGTCATGGGCGTGCACCAGGTCCGGGCACCAGTGGATCTGCGCCAGGTTGGCGGCAATATCGGCGGCGGCCAGGCCCAGGCGGGCGAAGCGGATATGGTTGTCGGGCCAGTCGCGGCCGTTGTTGGCGCCGTAGGGCGTACCTTCGCGCTCGTAAAGCTCGGGGCAGATCAGCACGTAGATAACCAGGCCGTCCTTGAGGTCCATGCGCCCGATCTTGCACGGTGGCAGCGCGGCGTGGCCCCCCAGCTCACCGATGATATGAATCGGGTTGTCGCTGTCCAGCACCTGCGGGTAGCCGGGGATCAGCACGCGCACATCGTGCAGGTGCGCCATGGCGCGGGGCAGTGCGGCGGAAACGTCGCCCAGGCCGCCGGTTTTCACCAGGTCGGCCAGTTCGGAAGTGACAAACAGCACTTTTTTGCGATTGGGATTCACACGTGGGACCGGCCGCACCGTGTTGGGAAGGTCGGCCAATGAGGTCGGCCCGCCAACCGGCTGACTAAAACGCTCTCCCTGAGTATCTACAGCGGCACTGATCATAGTTCTCTCCCGAGTTCTGGTCGGCTGATGGCATATGGCAATCAGCGAAGGTTGACCGCGTCCTGCGGCCAGGCGCACAAGCGCTACACAGACTGGCAAGCCTTATGCCAGTTGTGCTGGAGTCTTAAATAGAGTGGATGGACGGGCGTTCGGTATGAACCGTCAGCACTCGCCTTACCTTAAACCTGACCTGTGGCAGAGTTGGAAAGTTTCGATTTTTTGCGGGGTTTTTGTTTTGGATCGGACCCATCGGTCATGAGTCTAGGACAGATCCCAGAGCCTGTGGGGTCTGTGGGGTATTTTTGTAGGACAAATTTTTTCATGAGCCCGGTAGCAGCTGTCGAGCGCGCTCCGGTTCAGGATCGGCAGTGCGCCCGACGCAGCCTCGCTGAGGCTCGACAGCTGCTACGGGGGGGAGTGGGAGGTGAAATGTGTGCACTAGCTTAGTGCGCGAAGGGGCACTCCTTTGGCCCACGCTTGGATGTCTTCGATCATTTGCTGGTAGAACTGGCGGTAGTTCTGCTCGCTGACGTACCCCACATGAGGGGTGGCCAATACGTTGGGCAACTGGCGGAATGGATGCCCGGCTGGCAGCGGCTCCTGGGCGTACACGTCCAGTGCCGCGCCCGCCAGCCGGCCATTGGCCAGGGCGTCAATCAAGGCGGCCTCATCGACAATCGGCCCGCGTGCCGTGTTCACCAAATGCGCCGTAGGTTTCATCCAGCCCAACGCTTCGGCGTCCACCAGCCCGCGGCTGCGGTCGCTGAGCACCAGGTGAATCGACAACACGTCCGCCTGTTCAAACAACTCGCGCTTGCTGACCCAGGTCACGCCGCTTTCGGCAGCGCGCTCTGGGGTAAGGTTTTCGCTCCAGGCAATCACGCGCATGCCGAAGGCCTGGCCAAATTTGGCGACCTTCTGGCCAATGCTGCCCAGCCCGAGAATCCCCAGGGTCTTGCCGTACAAATCGCCGCCCAGGCCCACTTGCCAACCCCCGGCGCGCAGGGAATTGGCTTCGGCCAGCAGGTTGCGGGTAGACGCCATGATCAGTGCCCAGGTCAGTTCCGGGGCCGCGTGCTTGTAACTGTCAGTGCCGCATACCTGGATACCCAGGGCCTTGGCCGCAGGAATGTCGATGGCGGCGTTGCGCATGCCGCCGGTCACCAGCAACTTGAGCCTGGGCAAGCCTTGCAACAGAGACTGGTCGAAGGTGGTGCGTTCGCGCATCACGCAGATCACCTCGAACCCCTGCAAACGCTCGATCAACGTGGCGGTGTCCGCCGGGTAATCGTGGAGGAAGTGCACCTGGCCGACCGACGCCAGGACTGACCAGTCCACCACGCCACTGGCCACATTCTGCCAATCATCAATCACTGCGATCTGTACCGACATTCACGCATGCCTCGAAAAAGGTTGGATTAAAGGGCGTTCAGCCCTTGCAACAGTGCCTTGTGAAACTGTGCCGGCTCTTCCATTTGCGGTGCATGGCCCAGGCCCGGGAATTCCACCAGGGTGGCGTGGGGAATCAACTTGGCCACTTGCTTGCCCAGCACCGCGTAGTTGCCGAGCTTCGCCTTGACCGCCGGTGGCGCCAGGTCTTTGCCAATGGCGGTGTTGTCGGAAGTGCCGATCAGCAGCAGGGTGGGCATCTGCAGGTCCTTGAACTCGTAGTACACCGGCTGGGTGAAGATCATGTCGTAAATCAGCGCCGAGTTCCACGCCACCTGGGTGTGGCCGGGGCCTTTGTTCATGCCGGCGAGCATATCGACCCAGCGGTCGTATTCAGGCTTCCAGCGGCCGACGTAGTAGGTGTCGAGCTCGTATTGGCGGATGCCTTCGGCGGTCAGTTTCAACTCGCGCTCGTACCATTGGTCAACGCTGCGGTAGGGCACGCCGATGGCCTTCCAGTCTTCCAGGCCAATAGGGTTTACCAGTGCAAGTTGTTCGGTTTGCTGCGGATAGAGCAGGGCGTAGCGTGTGGCAAGCATGCCGCCGGTGGAGTGGCCGAGCAGGGTAGCCTTCTGAATACCGAGTTTTTCCAGGAGTTGATGGGTGTTGATCGCCAGTTGCTGGAAGCTGTACTGGTAATTGTCCGGTTTGCTGGAGGTGCAGAAACCGATCTGGTCGGGAGCGATCACCCGGTAGCCGGCGTCGCTCAGGGCCTTGATCGATTCATCCCAGGTGGCGCCGCAGAAGTTCTTGCCGTGCATCAGCACGATGCTGCGCCCGTTGGCCTTGCCTTTGGCCGGCACGTCCATGTAGCCCATCTGCAGGGATTTGCCCTGGGACTGGAAGGTGAAGTGCTCTACCGGGTACGGGTATTTGAAGCCTTGCAGCTCGGGGCCGTAGGTCGGACCTTCTTCGGCGGCGAAGGCGGGCAGGGCGCTGCCGAGCAACAGGCTGGCGACGCACAGAGAGCGGATCTTGGACATGGTTAGAGCTCCGGGAACAGTGCCCGGATGCTGTGGCGAGGGGATTAACGGGAGATTAAATCCAGTGCAGGGTGAGCATGGCCAGTACCCCGTAGCGCGCCCCTTTTGCAAGGGTCACCAGCACCAGGAACCGCCAGAACGGTTCGCGCATGACCCCGGCCACCAGGGTCAGCGGGTCACCAATGATCGGCACCCAACTGAGCAGCAACGACCAATGGCCCCAGCGCTGGTAATGAGTACGGGCGTTTTCCAGGTGCCTGGGGCTGACCGGAAACCAGCGTCGATCCTTGAAGCGCTCGACCGAGCGGCCCAGCAGCCAGTTCACCACCGAGCCCAATACGTTGCCGGCCGTTGCAACCCCGAGCAGCAGCCACACGCTGTAATGCCCGCTGATCATCAGCCCTACCAGCACCGCCTCCGATTGCATCGGCAACAGCGTGGCTGCGCCGAAGGCGGCGAAAAACAGTCCCAGGTAACCGGCAAGCATCAATCAGCGTGCCGGATAGTCAGCCACTACCACGTCTTTGCCATCGCGGGTCAGGCCGATGACCTGATAGGCATCGCTGCTGCCGTCCATCTCCATGCCAGGCGAGCCCATGGGCATGCCCGGTGCTGCAATGCCCAGCAAGTCGTCGCGCTTGCGCAGGGCCAAGACCTGGTCGGCTGGCACATGGCCTTCGACGAACTTGCCGTCGATCACGCCGGTATGGCAAGACGCCAGGCGCGGCGCAACGCCCAGGCGTTGCTTGACCTCGCTCATGTTGCTTTCCACATGGTCGTTGACCTTGAACCCGTTGCTTTCCAGGTGGGCAATCCACTTTTTGCAGCAACCGCAGTTGGCATCACGGTGCACGTCAATCGGGATCAGCTCGGCAGCCTGGGCCAGGGTGCTCATGAGCAGGGCCGACAGTGCGGCCAGTCGCAGGGTGGTTTTCATCGTCATCTCGTCGGATAAAGGGCAACAGCGGGGCATTCTCCCTGCTTTTTGGAAAAGGGTTTCCCGGGTGTGTTACGAAGTTTTACGAAAAACCGACAGCACCAGAATAACCGCCTGGTGCTGTCGGAAAACTGAGAGGGATATGACGGTTTTGTCAGGCTGGCGGGGATTCCAGGCGCTGCTTGAGCTGATCAAGGGCCTGGTTGGACAGTGCGATCATGCGCTCATGCAGGGTGGTCAGTTGCAGTTCGGTTTCATAGGTGAGGATGCGCTTGAACAGCGTGCCGTTGCCCTGTACTTGCAGCAGATAATGAATACAGCCATCGACCGCCAATGAGGTGAACGCGGTCTTGAACTCCCGCGGTCGCTGCGCAATCTGCACGCGATAGCTCATGGGAACCCGCACACCCAGCAGGTCGATGGTTTCAGTGAAACGATGACCGGCAGGCAATGAGCCGGCGATACCGGTGTCGGCGCCCAGGGATGTCGGATGCCATTCATGCCAGCGATCCGGTTGGGTAACGTAGTCGTAAACATCGTCGATAGAGGCTTGTATATAGCGTTCCTGACTGATCCGCTCCAGACGGATCGGGTGCTCAACTGCGTGCATGACACACCTCCTGTGTGGCGGAGCGAACTGTCAGAATAGTCCGGCTCCCGCGCATTGCACGGGAGCTTTCAGGCTATTTTTTCAACGCACCTTGAAGCGACCCATCAATGCAATAACCCGGCCATTGGCATCCAGCAGGCTCTGGGTGTTGTGCTCGGTGGCGTGGCCGCTTTGCACCAGCTCTTCGACCATGTGGCGGATGTGCACCATGCTGCGGTTGATTTCCTCGGTCACTGCGCTTTGCTGTTCGGCGGCGGTGGCGATCTGGGTGCTGAGGTTGTTGATATGGCTGACGGAGCCGGCCATCTCGTCCAATCCCGTGTTCACCCGGGCCGTGGCGTCAGCCGCAGACTGGCAGCTGGCCTGGGTGGCTTCCATGGCCGTCACCGAGGAACTCACGCCCGTGGTCAGGCGCGCCAGCATCTCATTGATCTGCGAGGTGCTGGCCTGGGTGCGGGCGGCGAGGGCGCGGACTTCGTCGGCCACCACCGCAAAACCCCGGCCTTGTTCGCCGGCCCGGGCGGCTTCGATGGCCGCGTTGAGTGCCAGCAGGTTGGTCTGGCCCGCGATGGCGCCGATCACGCCGAGGGTTTCGGTGATGCGCGCGGCATCCTGGCGCATGTTTTCCACGGTGTGGGTGGCGCTGGAGACCTCGCCGATCAACGCGCTGACGCTGCGGGAAGCTTCCCCGACCACCACCCGCGAACGGTCGGCGTGCTCATTGGCGCGCTGGGTGAGCGCAGCCGTTTCGGCGGCGTTCTCGGCCACGGTGTCGGCGGTGGAACTCATCTCGGTGATGGCCGTGACGGTCTGGTCGGTTTCCGAGGCATGGCGCACCAGGATCTGGTTGGTCTGGGCCGACGTCTGCTGCAATTGCGCCAGGCTCGACGACATGGCGCCGGTGGCCAGGGTCACTTCTCCGATCATGTTTTGCAGGTAGACGATAAAGCGGTTCACCGAATGGCCAATCGCCCCCAGTTCATCCTCGGCGCGGATGGTGATGCGCCGGGTCAGGTCGGCATCGCCGTTGGACAGTGCGTCGATATTGGTCTTCAGCGCGGTCATCCGGTGCACCAGCTGGCGGATGGCGTACACCGCCAACAGCACCAACAGCAGGATCATCGGGATTTGCAGCATCGCCAACGTGCCCAGTACGTCATCACGTTGGGCGGTGATCAGCGAGGTCGGCAGCGCAGTGGCGAGGAACCACGGGGTGCCTTCGATCGGGCGCATGAAGAACGTGCTGGCCACGCCCTGGTTGTCGAACTCGCTGCGTTGCAGGGTTTGATCACGATGAGCCAGGCCGGCGCTGACCTGGGCGGCAAAGGCCGAGGTGCCGGCCAATTCGCTGATGTTCTTCAACACCACGGGGCCGCTGATGCGCGTGCTGTTGCTGATGATCTTGCCGTCGCCTTCGACGATCAGCATTTGCCCGCCGAGGTCTTTTTCCTTGCTGGCCACCAGGTCGTTGAAGAAGCCCAGGGTCACGTCGATGGTGGCGACGCCATAGGCTGCGCCGTCACGCTGGATCGCCATCGCGCAGTTGGTACGCGGTTCCTGGCTGGCGTCATCCTTGTAGGCCGCCGCCCAGGCGCACTGGCCGCGGGGCGAAGCGAGGCCGCCCTTGTACCAGCTCTGGTCGTAGTAGTTGGGGGCCGCGTCGCTGTTCCAGAAGGTGTTCACCGCCAGCTTGCCCGAGGCATCGCGGTGCCAGAAGGTGCTGTGCTTGTTGCGTCCCGGGGTGCGTTGGTTGGGCAGGGGCCAGATGCCGCCGCCGAACACTTTCAATTCGCCGTACTGGTCCACCAGGCCTGGTAGCACCTTGTCGATGGCGTCGCTGTCCAGCAGCGGGATGGTTTGGGTGATGCTGCGTTGCTGGGCCTGAACCTTGTTCAGTTCGCCCTGGATCTGCTCGGCCACTTCGGCAATGCGATTGAGGGCCACCTGTTCTTCGGTGTGGCGCAGCTTGGGGGCCACCAACTGTCCGATGCCCACCACCGTCAAGACGAATAACAACAGGACGAACAGCACCAGGAACAGGGTGTAGCGGGCTTGGATAGAGCGCAATGAGGGCATGGGGTCGTCCTTACGAAGCGTTTATTGTGCGACGCGGCTTTGTTAGAGCTTCGAAGGGCTATCGGCTTGGGACGGGCGAGCTTGAGGCACTATCGTGCAAGAAAACCCAGGGCAGGGATTCAAGGCGCGGAGCTGGCGGGCCAGCCCCGATCCGGCGTGGCAGGATTATTTGTCCAGCATCTGCATGACCGCTTCCGGGTAGCGCAGCCCGGCTGTGGCGTTGGCCGGGAAGATGGCCTCTAGCGCCGCCAGCTCGGTCGGGCTGAGCTTGACCTCCAGTGCCGCGACGTTTTCTTCCAGGTATTTGCGTTGCTTGGTCCCCGGGATCGGGATCAGGTAATCCCCTTGCGCCAGCACCCAGGCCAACGCCAGTTGCCCGGCGGTCACGCCCTTGTCGGCGGCCAGGGCTTGTACCTGTTTCACCAGCAGCAGGTTCTTCGCGAAGTTTTCACCCTGGAAACGCGGGCTGAACCGGCGATAGTCATCCGCCGCAAAGTCATCCGGGCTTTTCAGCGCGCCGGTCAGGAAGCCGCGGCCCAGTGGGCTGTAGGGCACAAACGCGATTCCCAGGCGTTGGCAGGCCGCGAGGCAACCGTTGTCTTCCTGATCGCGGCTCCATAACGAATATTCGCTTTGCAGGGCGCTGATGGGATGCACCTTGTGAGCGCGCTCCAGGGTAGCCGCCGACGCTTCACTCAAGCCCAGGTAACGCACCTTGCCTTGCTTGACCAACTCGGCCATGGCGCCAACGGTTTCTTCAATCGCCACTTCGGGGTCGATGCGGTGCTGGTAATACAGGTCCAGGGTTTCCACGCCCAGGCGCTTCAAGGTGCCGTCGATGGCCTCGCGAATGTATTCCGGGCGGCCGTTGACGCCACGCAGTGCCGGGTTCGCCGGGTCGCGCACGATGCCGAACTTGCTGGCGAGGAACACCTGGTCGCGCTTGCCGGCGATGGCCTTGCCAATCAGTTCTTCGTTGGTATGGGGGCCGTACATGTCGGCGGTGTCCAGCAGGTTGATCCCCAGTTCCAGGGCGCGGTGCAGAGTGGCGATGGCTTCGGTGGTATCGGTGCCGGTGGTGTAGAAATCGGTCATGCCCATGCAGCCGAGGCCGATGGCGGACACCTGGGGACCATTTTTACCGAGTTGACGTGTGTGCATGGGTCCAGCTCCTGTGTGGGAAGGCCTCCATTGTTGCCCTCGACAAAAGCGGGATAAACCGGCTAAAACCGCTATCACTATTATGAAATTCTAAATAATCCCTGAAGGAAACCGGCCCGTGGACCGTTTTAATGCGATGCGAGTGTTCGTACGGATTGTCGAACTGGGCGGGTTTGCCAAGGCGGCTGACAGCCTGCAACTGCCGCGTGCCTCGGTGACCATCCTGATCAAGCAACTGGAGGCGCACCTGGGGGTGCAACTGTTGCAGCGCACCACACGCCAGGTCAGCCCGACCCTGGACGGTGCCGCCTACTACCAGCGTTGCGTGAGCCTGCTGGCGGACCTTGAGGAAACCGAGGCGGTATTCTCCACCAGCCGACGAAACCCGCGCGGCACGTTGCGTATCGATATGCCGTCCGGGATCGGGCGTTTCCTGGTGATTCCGGCAATGCCCGAGTTCACCACACGTTACCCGCAGATTGATCTGGAAATCGGCCTCAACGACCGCCCGGTGGACCTGATCCGCGAAGGCGTTGACTGCGTGTTGCGCGGCGGCCTGGCGCTGGACGAGTCGCTGGTGGCCCGGCCGCTGGCGATGATGGATCAGGTGACCTGCGCCAGCCCCGGCTACTTGCAGCGGTTCGGCGTGCCATCGACGCTGGATGAGTTGGCCGGCCATCAAGTGGTGGAGTATTTCTCCAGCACCAGCGGCAAACGCTATGGCCTGGAGTTTCAGATCGGCAGCGACATCCGCTTGGTCGACCTGCCCAAGCAAGTGGCGGTCAACAGTGCCGATGGTTACCTGGCGGCCTGTGAGGCGGGTTACGGCCTGGTACAGACGCCGTACTACCACGCCGTTCGCCAGTTGGAAGCGGGCACGCTGGTGGAGGTGCTGGCGCATC
Source organism: Pseudomonas sp. D4002 (assembly GCF_013385665.1). Taxonomy (NCBI): domain Bacteria; kingdom Pseudomonadati; phylum Pseudomonadota; class Gammaproteobacteria; order Pseudomonadales; family Pseudomonadaceae; genus Pseudomonas; species Pseudomonas sp. D4002. Next base: position 249,949 of record NZ_JACAPN010000012.1, on the reverse strand, counting down.
AGCCGCCGCCGAAGTTGCCGCTCACTGCGTTGTACCCGCCGCATCGCCAGCTGTCGCAACGGGTGCGGGTATTTGTCGATTGGCTGGTGGAGCTTTGCGCCCGGCCGGGCAACGGGTTACAGCGTCAGCCTTGAGCCTTGCGGTAGGCGCCGGGCTGGATGCCGGTGACTTTATGGAAGGCGCGGGTAAAGGCGGCGACCGATTGATAACCCACGGCGAGGGATACGTCCGCCACCGTCTGGTCTTGCTTGAACAGCTGGCAGGCGTGGCGTACGCGCATCATCAGCAGTACTTGCCCCGGCGACTGCCCGCACAGTTCATTGAAGCGCTTGAAGAACGCCGAGCGCGACAGGCCGGTGCAGGCGGCCATGCTTTCCAGGGTCCAGGGCTCGGCTGGGCGTGCGATCAACTGCTCCAGCAGGTTGGCAAATGCCGGTTGCCGAGCCAGCGCCGCCAGGCCGCCGAGGTCGGTGTTGTCCAGCACCTGTTGGCGCAGCACATACAGGAACAGCAGGTGGCACAGGCGCTCCAGCAGGGCGGGCGAGGGCGCCGGCGTGCGCTCGCATTCCTGCAGGATCAGTTCGAACAGGTTGCGCGCGGCGGTCAGCGATGGGTCACCGGCCCGCAGGATGATCCAGGCGGGCAGGGTGTCGACAATCATCGCCGACAGCCCGGACTGGAAGTGAAAGAACCCGCACACCAGGCCCACGCCGTCACTGGCCTGGCTGTCCAGTGGCAGCATCGGTTTGCGCGGGCATTCCTGGGCGCCGGCGGCAGTGCCATCGCTGGACAAGCGGTACGCCAGGTCCCGCAGCAGGAAGACTGCATCGCCGTTGTTCAATGGGTAAGGGGTCGAGTCGCCGTCAATGTGCATCCAGCACTGCCCTTGCACCACCAGATGAAAACTCGCGCTTGCCAGGCCATGGGTGCTGGCGTGCCAGTCGCCGCAGTAACGCCCGACGTGAAACAGGCTGGTGTTGAGTTCAAGGCTATCTAATAACCAATCGACGAGTGAACTGGACGAATTCATCTAACGGAAAGACTCTAGAGCAAGTAATCGCTACTTTAGACTATTGAGCGGATTTTTTATAACCAACAGACTTGGTACACGAATCCATGAGGAGACCACTCCATGTCCCGCGTACCGATGCTAACCCTGGAAACCGCTCCTGAGGCGGCCAAGCCCTTTCTGGAAAATGCCCTGAAGGGTTCCGGGTTCATCCCCAATCTGTTGGCGGTGCTGGCCAACGCCCCGGCAGCCCTGGAAACCTACATCACCGTGTCGGGCCTGAACGCCAAGTCTGACCTGAGCCTGGCCGACCGCGAAGTGGTGCAACTGATTGCCGCCACCAATCACGGTTGCGATTTCTGCGTCGCCGGGCACACTGCCGTAGCGCGCAACAAGGCCAAGCTGCCGGAAGACGTGATCGACGCCCTGCGCCAGCGCGGTGAACTGCCCAACGAGTGTTATGAGACACTGGCAGCGTTCACCCGTGAAGTGATCGCCACCCGCGGTGATGTCAGCGACGCCGGCTACACCGCGTTCCGTGAGGCAGGCTACACCGACGGTCATGCCCTTGAGGTTATTCTGGGTGTGAGCCTGGCCACCCTGTGCAACTTCGCCAACGTGTTTGCCCGTACCCCGTTGAACCCGGAACTGGCGCAATACCGTTGGGAAAAACCGGCTAGCTGAAGGCGCGCAAGCGTTCGCGATGGTAAACATGCTGCAACAAGGAGAAACATGAATGCTTGACCCAATCTTGAGCCGTTGGCTCGATGTTCAAGCGCAGGCCCTGGATGTGGGCAGTTGCGATCCGCAGGAAGTGCTGCCACGGCTGGCAGAGGCCAATGTATTACGTATCGGTGTGCCCAAGGACCTCGGTGGCCTGGGCGGCGATGTCACCGGCGCGGTGGAAGCTATCGCCGATGTGGCGAGCCATTCCCTGGCGTCGGCATTTGTATGCTGGGGCCAACGCTCGTTTATCGAATACCTGCTGCAAAGCCCGAACCAGCGCCTGCGCGAGCAACTGCTGCCGGACCTGCTGAGCGGCAAGCTGGCCGGGGCGACCGGGCTGTCCAACGCGATGAAGTTTTTGTCGGGCATCGAGTCGCTGCAAATCAGCGCCGAGCCGACCGACGACGGCTGGAACCTCAATGGCCGCCTGCACTGGGTGACCAACCTGCGCAAGAACGGGTTTGTGGTGGCTGCCGCCATCGAGCATGCCCAGGGCGGCGCGCCGTTTATCCTGGCGATCCCGGACTCGGTGTCCGGCCTGCAACGTTCCCGCGACCTGGAACTGCTGGGCCTGCAATCGAGCAATACCGCGGCCCTCGGCTTTGAAGCCGTGGAGCTGAGCCGCGACTGGTTGTTGCATGAGGATGCACGCAAGTTCCTGCCGGCCGTGCGCCCGGCGTTTCTGGGCTTGCAATGCGGCATGTCCATCGGCCTGGCGCGGCGCTCGCTGGCGGAGGTGGCCAATCACCTGGGCTCCAGCCGCACCGTATTGCGTGAAGAGCTGGAAGTGTTGCGTACCTCCTTGGAACAGGCGGTCAACGACCTGAAGAAAGGCCTGCTGGCCGGCCGCTTCGGCACTGAGCCGGTACCGTTGTTCCGCCTGCGCATCGCCCTCGCGGAAATCGCTGCCAGCGCTGTGCAACTGGAGCTGCAAGCCAGCGGCGGCAAGGCCTACCTGACGGCCCACGGCAGCGGTTTTGCCCGGCGCTGGCGCGAGTCGGCATTTGTGCCGATCGTGACCCCGAGCCTGGTGCAGTTGCGCACCGAGTTGAACCGTCAGGCCAATCTATGAGCCAGGCGGTATTGCACGCCCAGGGAATTTGCCTGGGCTATGGGGGCAATTCGGTGCTGGAAGGTTTCGACCTGCAATTGCAGCCCGGCGAAGTGGTGTCGATCCTCGGCCCCAGCGGCGTTGGCAAGTCCAGCCTGCTGCGGGTGCTCGCCGGTTTGCAAGCGCCCCAGGGTGGCAGCATCCGCCTGCTGGGCGAGCCGTTGAATGGCCCGCACCCGCGCGTGGCGGTGGCGTTCCAGGACCCCAGCCTGCTGCCGTGGCTGAGCCTGGAAAAGAACGTCGCCTTCGGCCTGGACTTTGCCCGCCAGCCGCACCTCAGCCCTGAAGAGCGTCGCAGCCGGGTCGACCATGCGATCCACGCCGTAGGCCTGGAACACGCCCGCCAGCAATTCCCGGCGGCGCTGTCCGGCGGCATGGCCCAGCGCACGGCGCTGGCCCGTTGCCTGGCACGCCAGCCGCAGGTATTGCTGCTGGACGAGCCCTTCGGTGCCCTGGATGAAGTGACCCGTGCCGACATGCAGCACCTGCTGCTCAAGGTCAATCGCGAGCAAGGTTCGGCGGCGGTGCTGATCACCCACGATATCGACGAAGCGCTGCTGTTGTCCGACCGGATTCTGCTACTGGGTAACCGCCCGGCGCGGACCCTCGGCGAATGGCGCATCGACTTGCCGCAACCGCGGGAAGAACAGGTGGAAGCCATCGGTACCCTGCGCATCGAGATTCTCAAAACCCTACGGCGGGCGAGCCGCACTGACCCCCAACCCCCTGAACTGCTGGAGCCTTGCCATGTGTCTGGATGACCTCACTCACTCGCGCCGTGACTTTCTCAAACTCTCGGCCGTGCTCAGTGCCGCCGGAGCCTTGCCACTGCTGAGCAGCTTGCAGGCCCGGGCGGCCAGTGAGCCGGACGCACCGGTACGCATCGGCTATTTGCCGATCACCGACGCCACGCCGTTGCTGGTGGCCCACAACAATGGCCTGTTCGAGGCCGAAGGCATCAAGGCCGAGCGCCCGGTGCTGCTGCGCAGTTGGGCCCAGGTGATCGAGGCGTTCATTTCCGGGCAGGTCAACGTGATTCACCTGCTGTCGCCGATGACCGTATGGGCGCGGTATGGCAGCAAGGTCCCGGCCAAGGTCGTGGCCTGGAACCATGTGGGTGGCTCGGGCTTGACCGTGTCGCCGGGCATTACCGACGTGAAGCAACTGGGCGGCAAGTCGGTGGCGATTCCGTTCTGGTACTCGATTCACAACGTGGTGGTGCAGCAGTTGTTCCGCGACAACGGCCTGACCCCGGTGGCCCGTGCCGCCGGCAGTGCGATTGCCGCCAACGAGGTCAACCTGATCGTGTTGCCGCCCTCGGACATGCCGCCGGCCCTGGCCAGCAAGCGCATCGACGGCTACATCGTCGCCGAGCCATTCAACGCCCTGGCGGAAAACCTCAACGTGGGCCGTGTACAGCGCTTTACCGGCGATGTGTGGCGCAACCATGCGTGCTGCGTGGTGTTCATGCACGAGCACGACCTGACCAACCGCCCGGAATGGTCGCAGAAGGTGGTGAATGCGATCGTCAAGGCCCAGGTCTGGACCCGTGACAACCGTGAAGAGGCGGTGAAGCTGCTGTCCAAGGACGGCGAGAACCGCTACACCCCACATGCCGAACCGGTGCTGCGCAAAGTCCTGGCGCCGGCTGCCAGCGACCGTGCGGCTTACCTGGCTGACGGCGCGATCCAGCACGCCAACTGGGATGAGCATCGCATCGACTTCCAGCCGTATCCATTCCCCAGCTACACCGAGGAGCTGGTACGCCGCCTGAAAGACACGCTCATCGAGGGCGACAAGAAATTCCTCGCCGACCTGGACCCCGCGTTTGTCGCCAAGGACCTGGTGGACGACCGCTTCGTGCGCAATGCGATCGCGGCGGTGGGCGGCATGAAGACCTTCGGCTTGCCTGAGGGCTTTGAGCGAAACGAGGAGATTGGCGTTTGAACAACGGCAAAACCTTGGGGTTGCCGGGCTGGTTGCTTGGCTTGAGCGGGTTGGCGGGGTTGTTGTTGCTCTGGTGGCTGGGGGTGAAGGTCTTTGGCAGCGCGGACGGTTTGTCTGCGCGGTTTTCGCTGTCGGCGACCCTCGCCAGCCTGTGGGAGTTGCTGGGCCGCAGCGAGCTGTACCTGAACATAGCCGTGAGCCTCAAGCGGATCTTCGTCGGGCTGTTCCTGGCATTGCTGATTGGTGTACCGCTGGGCTTGCTGGTGGGTAGTTCGCGCAAGCTGGAGGCGGCGACCACGCCGGCGTTCCAGTTTCTGCGGATGATCTCGCCGCTGTCGTGGATGCCCATCGTGGTGATGTTGATGGGCGTGGGCGACCAGCCGATCTACTTCCTGCTGGCGTTCGCAGCGGTGTGGCCGATTCTGCTGAATACGGCGGCGGGTGTGCGTCAGCTCGATCCGCGCTGGTTGCAACTGAGCAAGAGCCTGAGCGCCACGCGCTGGGAAACCTTGCGCCGGGTGATTATTCCCGGGGTGATGGGGCACGTGCTGACCGGCGTGCGCCTGGCCATCGGGATCCTGTGGATCGTGCTGGTGCCGTGCGAGATGCTCGGGGTCAGTGCCGGGCTGGGTTATTACATCCTCGACACTCGCGACCGGCTGGCCTACTCGGAGCTGATGGCGATGGTGCTGCTGATCGGCTTGTTGGGGTTTGCCCTGGATGCGTTTGCGCGCTGGTTGCATCAGCGCTGGGTGCATGGAGGGTGAACACCTCATGCAAAGGCTCGGAGGCTTTCCGGGCCTTTGCGATGTGCTCAGGGTTTCACGTAGATGCGCAGGTCGCCTGGAATATCGTTGGGCTGTAATGGCCGGTTCGGGTCTGGCGCAGGGTTTTTTGCTTTAAGCCCGATGCTGCTGTGGGTCATGTTCCTGTTGTCAAAAACCCCGATGCCGATGCTTTCCGTCAGTTCCGCCAGGCCCGGAACACCTTCGGAGGTGTTCATGTGCGCGCTCCCCACTAACGCGACCCACTTTTCGGTGCCCGAGTTTGCCTGGATGGTTTCCGCAGCGTAGTAGTTGAACTCCTTGAGCCGCTTTTCAGAGTTGACGCCAGTGCGGGTGCGATCACGGGATTTGTCGTGTCTATGTCGCGTCAGATAATAGTGATCGAGGGGTAAAAGCTCTATTCCATTGTCTTCAAATTTTTTCTTGAGTTGCTCCAGTGTTGGATTCGTGCGGCGAGTGTTGCTGTTTCCGAGCATTCCGATTCCATCATCAACGGGGCCACCGATGTAGTCGATATACCCTTCGAAGTAGACTTTTTTTACACCCTGGTTTTTTAGCGTATCGACGTTGTCGAACAGCATTTTAAAGCTGGCCATCTGCGAGTGAGACTCTCCAAACACCACGCCGTTTGATGCTTTCAATGCCTTTGTGATCAGATCGGCTGCGGGGATCGGTACGGGAACATCGGGGATTGTAGGGCGCGGCGGAAGGCCTCCGTCTTTTATCGCATCGTAATAATCCTCCATTTCCACCCGAAACTTATCCAGCGTTGCCTGGCGTGTGTCGGATTTGAAATGGGATGATTCGAGCCTGCCTTTCAAACTTTCCACGTATTGGCCCTCGGGTAACGGCTTCCTGATTGGAGGTGGGCGGTTGACGGTGTTTATCGGGTTAAACCGGTGAGTGCTCTTGCTCGAAGAGGCATAGGCGTTGGGGGAGGGCTCCAGCGTATCAGCGCTACTGAGCGCTTGCAGGGGGCTGCCGTATGGCTGGTGCTTTTGTGCGTCGAAAGCGTACCACTTGCCCTTGATCTGCACCGCGCTGCCCTCGACCGTCTGCTCGCCCATCTGGAATGAGCCGGTAGCGGCTGCGTCATATCGAGTGCCGGCGGCGGCAAGCTCCCTGTTGCTCGCTGTACCCTTGAGCGTTTTCAAGCCCTGGGTGGCTGCGCTTGCGCCGTCGATGGCGAGTTTTCCCGCGCCGACTACCAGGTCGCCAAGTCCGCTCAGCGGATTGAGTTCCGAGAGTGCGGTAACCCCGAAAATCTTGCTCAGCTTGAGGGCTTTGCTGGCCGCGCTGCTGGCAGTGCTCAGGGTTTTTCCGACCTTCGCGGCGACGCCTGCACCTGCCGTGAGAAAGCCGAACACATCAAATGCCAGGTCAGAGAACCCATCTTTATAGTTGCCATTACTGAAGTTGACGATGGCCGACCTGAGCGGAACAAGGTCGAGAAAAAAGTTGCCGATGGTGCTGGCGACCGTCCTTCTATGCTCATCCGGCGTACTTCCGGCCGCTTGTTGCCTGACGGTTTCCAGATCGAGCCCCTCGACGATTGAATCCGCAAGGTACTCCGCCCGGAAATTCCTGAACAGGTTGGGATTGGATCCCTCGAGCGGGTTCTCTTGCTTTATATAGTCGCGCTTGGCATCGAAGGTGGAGAACTCTTCTATTCGGGTTACTTCGTTGGCGATCTTCTGGTCCTGGCGAGTGATAATTGCGTTGCTGACTTTCCTGATGCTGCCTTTTTCGGTATCGAACTCATAGGTGGACGGCTTGTTCTGGTGTTTTGTGGTGACCAGTATTTTTTTGCTTGTATGGAAGAGGGTTTCTCCCGCGAATGGTGTCCAGCTGACTCTGTAGGATTTTTCTTTGTAGAAGTTCAGCTTTCCTAACCGCAAGTTTTCTTTGTCCTCCGGTGGAAGGTTGGCGAGGGCATTCAAGATGGAATATTTCTTGACGGTTTTATAGTCGCTTATGGTCTGGCTAATGGCTTTGTCAAAGGTGTCGGGGACTTTAAAGCCGGGGCCATGGGTAAAGGCGGCGAAGGCATCAAGATCGACGCCATGCGTTCCAGGTTTGAGCTCCCAGTCTGATGCCGTTATTTTCTCGCCTTGCATGGTCAGGTCCAGCATGGAATAAGGGCCGCGAGTGGGGATCGTCTTGTTGGCGGTTTTGTTGGGCTTGAGCAACACCTTCTCTTCAAAGGGGACGCCTTCGCCAAATTTTTCCTTGAGCAGGTCCAGCGCCATCTGCTTGCGGCTGGGCATCGGGGTGTCAAGCAAGCCGGAGGCGTGTTTCAGCTTGCCCAATTGATAGTTGAACGCGTCCATGGCGGTATCAATGTCTGGTTTTTCGTAAAGCGTGTCGTCTTTCGCCTCAAGCACCCCATTGACCACGGCCCAGTCCAACAATGCCGCAGTTTGGGCAGCTTCGGGCGCGGGCCCACTTGAGTCGGCGGCGATCATCACTTCGGCAAAACTCATGTTCGCTACGCTGCCAGGGGACCTGGCTTCGATGGCGGCCGCCGCGATGCACAGGTTGGCCCAGGCCAGGCTGCCGTAGACCACGCTGTCGGGAATATCCTTGATCAGCAACTGCGGTGCCGCCCGCATCAACAGCAGATGCGTACCCAGCGAGGCGTTGGCAGGTGAGGTTTTGCCGGTATCACTCAAGTGCTCGCGCAGGCCGGCGACGATCGCCGAGGTGGGTTTGCCCCAATATTGTTTATGTGACAGGTCGAATCCGGCCACTTTGTTGCGATGCGGTTGGGTGATGGATTCCTGATCCAGATCGAGGTTGATGGCCGCCAGTACGTGATCATTCACGCTGCTATCAGTCGGAATGCTCTCCAGTTTGGTCTGCAAGGCCTCTCCCAGCGCCTGGCCTCGGGGGGAACGGATGAGGGCTTCCAGCGTTTTGGCCGGATCGCTCGAGGCGTCGCTGGAGAGCGGCAGGTTACCGTTCAGAAACTCCAGGAGCCCCCGCTGCTGGCTTGCTTGCTGAACATCCGGAGGACCAGCGGCATGTTCTCTGGCGGCGGTGAGCAGTTCGTTCTGCTGAGGTGTGCTCAAGGGCAGGGGCCAGGACAAGGCGCCGCCCAGATTTCCCCATGGATGGGGGTGGGAACGTGTCAGCGATGTGCGCGCCAGGATCAGCAGCTCATCATGGGTGGTTGGCTCGGGCAGGCCCATAGCCTTGAGAAAGTTTGCAAGACTCACGGCGTTAGCACTATTTGGGGGGTAAGAAGAGTTGGGCGCGAGGTCCATCAGCGTGCTTCCCAGCGCAGATCGCACCACCAGAAACGGCGCGTTCGGTCCTGCCAACGTGGCGACATGAGTGAGCTGCTGCGCCAGTGCCTGCCAGTTTTTTCGGTCAGCCAGCGCGGTCTCCAAGGCTTTCGGGCCATTGGGGGGCGGTGTGTCAGCCGCGGGGTCCGGAATGTCCGTTGCGCTTTGCAATATTTCATCGGGGTATGACGGTATATCGGGGAGTGGTATCGGAGGAGGGGGCGGTGGTGGGTATGCAGTGGAGGAAGGAACCGAGTTGCTGACTATCATCGTGAACACCTTTAGGCACGCTCATTCAGGAATGCGCCTTTCAGGAAAACCTCCCTGCTTCCTGGACGCTCTTGCTGAGTGTCGGAAGCAGGGGGAATGGCTCCGCCTGTAAAGTGTTCAAGATGTCAGAAAATGTACGGATGACCGATCAGCGATGGTAATACCCCGGTCCGCCTTCGCTGTAGCGATGGTCATGCCAACCGCCGCCTCCGTGGGGGAAAATAATGCAGCCGCTCATGCTCAACATGATCAGCAAGGGAATCAGCAGTGTGATTCGACGAAGCATTTCAAAATCCTCTAGGGTGCTCTCAGGTTCAATCAGGCGTTGGGCAAGCCAAAGTTTTTCATCGCCTGTAACATGAGACCCCGCCGACCCCAATCCATCCCCGCTAACAGGTATGTGCTTGGTGTGGTAGTCGATACAAAGTGGACACAATTTTTTAGCTTCAGGAACCCGTCATGACCCAAAAGCAACGTTTGAAATACTCGATTCTGATCTCCCTGCTGGTGCTGGGGACGATGTTTGGCCTGTCCTACTTGCAGAACAACGGGGTCATCAGCGAAAAGACGTTCCAGTACATCGCGATTGCGGTAGCGGTAACCGTGGTGGTGATCAACGGTGTGATGCGTCGCAAGGTCAAGCCCAACCTTTGAGTCAGGCCCGGCCTTCCAGGACTTTGGCAGCCTGCTCGTGCAGGCTGTAGCTCTTGTCGGCGTTCAGGGTGATCACGCCTTCGGTGCACAGGCGCTTGAGCACCTCGCGCACGCTGAGAAACGACAACGGGATGCCCAGCTCCAGCAAATGGCTGTGCACGCCGCGCACGCCGAGGGTGCGCTGGTTGTCGGCGGCGGTCAGCAGGGCGTCGATGACCTTCAGCCGGATCAGGCTGGTGCGCAGGCCAAAGCATTTGAGCAAATGACGAATACGCTGGTTGCCATGTTCCGGCGCCTTGCCGAACGCCTGGTTGCCGGTGGCAAAACCTCCGTCATGCATGGGTGAGTGTCCTTCCGTGGGCAGTTGCGAGTTGTACATGCAGAAACTCCTTATCAGAGCCTGATCAGGAAAATGATGGCGCTCTTAGTTAATAAGACGTACGAGCTGCACAAATCATGAAGCGGGGGATGTAGAAATTTTGTCGGTAACATCCTGGAGACATACCGACCTGTCCGAATAAACGCCTGCGGCTGCTAAAATTATTCCCGGTATTTACGTCTTAACTGAGGTGTTGGCGAAGCTGTCCCTCGTCGCGGTGTTTAATTTGGCTGTGGAGTCTGCGTGATTATTTCCAACGGGTTGTTCAGGATGTGTGTGGCAGGGGCGTTGCTGGGGCTGAGTCTTTCGGCCACGGCGCGGGTGCAGGAGCAACAGGCCACCGCCGAGATCCGTCGCACCAGCTTTGGTGTCCCGCATATCCGGGCCAACGATGAGCGTGGGCTGGGGTTCGGCATCGGTTATGCCTATGCCCAGGACAACCTGTGCCTGCTGGCCAATGAGGTGGTAACGGTCAATGGCGAGCGTGCCAGGTACTTTGGTCCCGAGCAGGCGACCCTGGAAGGGCGTAACAACCTTGCCAACGACGTGTTCTTCACCTGGCTGAACACCCCCCAGGCCGTTGCGGCATTCTGGAAGGCCCAGCCCCCGGCGATGCAGCAGCGCATTGAAGGGTATGTTGCCGGTTACAACCACTACCTCAAGGAGCGCACTGCCCAGGGGTTGCCGGCGCAGTGCCAGGCGGCCTGGGTACGGCCGATCACGGCCGAAGACCTGGTCAAGCTGACCCGCCGGCTGCTGGTGGAAGGTGGCGTCGGGCAATTTGCCGAGGCCCTGGTGGGGGCCACGCCGCCCAACACCGTCGCCCAGGTGGACAGCAAGGCGTTTGAGGTCGCGGCGGCCAACCAGCAACGTTTCGCCCTGGACCGTGGCAGCAACGCGGTGGCGGTGGGGCGTGACCGTTCGTTCAACGGCCGCGGCATGCTGCTGGCCAACCCGCATTTTCCGTGGGTGGGCGGCATGCGTTTCTACGAGATGCACCTGACCATCCCCGGCCAGCTGGATGTGATGGGCGCTGCGTTGCCGGGCCTGCCGGTGATCAATATCGGCTTCAACCAGCACGTTGCGTGGACGCACACCGTTGATACGTCCAAGCACTTCACCCTGTATCGCCTGACTCTGGACCCCAAGGACCCGACTCGCTATTTGCTGGACGGCAAGTCCGTGCCCATGGATAAAACCACGATCAAGGTAGCGGTAAAAACTGCCGACGGCGGTACCCGGGAACAGTCCCGCACGGTCTACAGCTCGCAGTTCGGCCCCATCGTGCAATGGCCGGGCAAACTCGACTGGGACGCCAAATATGCCTTCAGCCTGCGGGATGCCAACCTGGGCAACGACCGTGTTCTGCAACAGTGGTACGCGATGAACCGTGCGGCGAACCTCAAGGAACTGCAAACCTCGGTACACACCCTGCAAGGTATCCCGTGGGTCAACACGGTGGCAGCGGATGACCAGGGTCAAAGCCTGTACATGAACCTGTCGGTGGTGCCGAACGTCAGCGCGAAAAAACTCGCACAGTGCAGTGACCCACGGGTCGGGCTGCATTTCATCATGCTCGACGGCTCTCGCAGCGCCTGCGCCTGGGACGTGGACCCGCGTGCTGCCCAGGCCGGGATCTTCCCCGCCGAGCAACTGCCGCAACTGGAGCGCACCGACTACGTGCAGCACTCCAACGACTCGGCCTGGCTGGTCAACCCCAAGGCACCCTTGACCGGGTTCTCGCCTGTTATCAGCCAGGACAAGATCGGCTTGGGCCCGCGTGCGCGCTTTGCCTTGCAACGCTTGCAGGAGCTCGACAAGCAACCGATCAAGGTCGCCGACCTGCAGGACATGGTCATGGCCAACCAGGTGTATCTTGCCAGCCAGGTGATGCCGGACTTGCTGAAGTTCTGCGCGGGTGCCGATGCCAGCGTGAAATCGGTGTGCGACAGCCTGAAAAACTGGGACCAGCGCGCCAACCTCGACAGCGGCCTGGGCCTGGTGCACTTCATCAACCTGGCGGAGCAACTGGCGCAAGCGCCGGACGCGTGGAAGGTGGGTTTCGATCCGGCACAACCCCTGACCACACCACGTGGGCTGGCGGTCGATCGGGCAAACGTGGCCAAGGCACTGCATGAAGCGATGCTCGCGTCAGCCGCCGACGTGGCCAAGCGCGGGCTGACGGCGGACAGCCGCTGGGGTGATATTCAGGTCTCGGGCCAGACACCGATCCACGGCGGCCCGCAAGAGCTGGGCGTTTATAACGCCATGCAAAGCGTGCCTCGGGCCGATGGCAAGCGTGAGGTAGTCAGCGGCAGCAGCTACTTGCAGATCGTGACGTTCGACGAGAAGGGGCCCAATGCCGAAGGTGTGCTGGCATTCTCCTTGTCCAGCGACCCCGCGTCGAAATACTTCAAGGACCAGACCCAGGCGTTTTCCGAGAAAAAACTCAGCCCGCTGCCGTTTACCGAACAGCAGATCAAGGCGGACCCGCAGTATCAATTGCAGGTTATCCGTGACAAGGAAGAAGCCGGGCGGTAGGGTAGCCCACCAGGAATGCCTGCCCCTTGAGAGAATATTTTTTGAAATCAAGGGGTTGCAAGCCCTGGCAAATGAGTACATAATTGCGCCCATCGAACGCACTGAAGCATTAAAAACTTCAATGTTTTCAATGAGATAGAGTAGAGGCAAGCTTCACATAGCCCACTCAAGTTTGTATGCGGTGAATGTCGTTTGTAAGGCATTGATCGTTTGAGGCCGAGTAGCAAAATGGTTATGCAGCGGATTGCAAATCCGCCTACGCCGGTTCGATTCCGACCTCGGCCTCCACTCTTAGAAACCCCGTAGATTAACGTCTACGGGGTTTTTTATTGAGCTCGAAAAAAAGAGCCGCCCCCCCCAGATCTTTTCCATTTTGCCGTTTAGCGATAGCTCCAACGCAGGCATCAATCTTCTTTGCGGTCTTCGGCCGGAGTTCATGAATTGACCCCGGTGATTCCTTCCACGACTACGGTACTAGCACCCTGGCTCCCCAGCCAATCTCGGTCAGACGCTGTTCCTGAACCTTCTTTCTGAGGCATGTGAATACCCTTGTGCCCATAAGAAAGGAGTGTGCGGATGGGTTCTTACTGGAGTGAGGTTGCTGACAGGCCTTCGCGCTTCATCAGCTTCAGCTCCCGACGAATCTACTGGATAGTACATGGCTCGATTTGGAGTCGGAGCCACTCGGTGCAGAATCAGTCGCCCTCATTCAATCTCGCGGCCTGAGCCGCGGCCGAAACCTCCTCAAGGGCGAATCTTCAGTGTTCCGCACCTCCTCATTTTGAAACGCCAAAATGTAGCCAAATGTACCCGACGGTAAATGTTTCGAAATGTGAAAAAAATGTCCGACATAACTTGGTAATTGAGTTAGATTCCTATTAGCATTCTCGAAATGTTAACGCGCTTGACCCACTCGTCGTAGGAATCCTCGTTTTGAAACATCACTTTTCTGCCAGTCTGTTGCTTGCTGGCGCTTGCAGCGCTGCGTCCCTCGTTCACGCCACCGAAGACTTGACGTTGCCGACTACCCAGATCGAAGCGAGTAGTGAACCTATTGACGGTCCAACCGTGGGCTACAAAAGCAACCCGTCGTCCAGCACTACCCGTCTGAGCTTGACGGACAAGGAAACCCCGCAGGCCGTGACCACCATCACTCGGCAAGCCCTGGATGACTTCAAGATCACGGGCATCAAGGATGCGCTGCGTGCTGCGCCCTCGGTGACCGTGGAGCAAACCGAAACCGATCGTACGGAATTCACCTCGCGCGGCTTCGATATCAACAACTTTGAATACGATGGCGTGGGCATGCCCTTCGTGGGAACCGTATTGGTCGGTGATCAGGACTTGGCCGAGTTCGAGCAGATCGACATCCTGCATGGCGCCAATGGTTTGATGAGCGGGGCTGGCAACCCGTCGGCCACGGTCAATTTCGTACGCAAACGTCCGACCGAGACCTTCCAGGCGCAAATCGATACCAGCGTCAGCTCATGGGATGGCCGTCGTGTGGACGTGGACGTTTCCGGGCCGTTGACGGATACCGGCAACGTACGCGGCCGCTTCATTTACTCCCACGACAAGGGCAACTCGTGGATGGATCGATACAGCCATGAGCGCAACGTCGCTGCCGGGCTGTTGGCTTTCGATGTGTCCGATGCCGACACCGTGACCGTGGGTTTCTCCCAGCACGACAGCAATTCAAACGGCAGCACCTGGGGTAACTTGCCGTTGGTGGATAACGATGGCAACGCCATTCACTATGGCAGCCGCAGCTCCAGCATCGGCCAGCCGTGGACCTATTGGAACCTGCGTACCCAGCGCACATTCGCTGAGCTCAAGCATGATTTTGGCAATGGCTGGAACGCTACGGTCACCGCCACGGGCATCACCGAAAAGCAAGACACCAACATGATGTATGTCGCCGGGGTCAGCGGTGATGACGCCTCAGTGTTTGCCGCCAATACCACCAGCGAGGCTCATCAGTTGCTGGGCGAGGCCAAGGTCTCTGGCCCGTTCAGCCTGTTTGGCCGAGAGCATGAGTTGACCCTCGGTGCCGCCTATGGTCGCACCCATCAGAAGGCCCGGGAATACGATGCGGCTGCAGATGGCTACTACGACGTTTCATTCTCGGATGTGCTGGCGGGCAATCTGGCGCATCCGTCGTTCCTGTTTACCAGCGACGCCAATACGCAGAATTTCACGGACACTCAGAAAAGCGTGTACGCCGGTGCCCGATTCAGTCTGGCCGATGATCTTCACTGGATCGCCGGCGCGCGGATGATCAGCCTGGACGCTTCCGGCGACAGCTATGGTTCCGACTACTACACCCGCGCACATGGCAAGGTGACGCCTTACACCGGCCTGGTCTACGACCTGGACAAGCAGTGGAGCGTGTATGGCAGCTGGACGAAAATCTACAGCGCTCAGTACAACCTGGGCAGGGACGGCAAACTGCTTGCTCCGCTTGAAGGCAAAAGCATGGAAGCCGGTGTGAAGGGCAGCTTGCTGGATGACCGCCTCAACGTCACCGCCGCGGCGTTCAAGACCGAACAGCAGAATGTCGCGGAGTATGTCGGCCTGGTGGGTGGCCGGTCCGTTTACGACCCCATGGATTACAAGAGTCACGGAGTAGAGCTGCAAGCCTCTGGCGAAGCGCTACCCGGCCTGGACGTGCTCGCCGGGTATACCTACGTGCGCATCGACAACGACGATGGCGACAAGGCCCGTAAGTATGTGCCAACTCATAGCGTGCGGGGCATGCTCACCTATCGCTTGCCAAGTTTGCCCCAAGCCAAGATCGGTACACGGGTAAGCTGGCAGAGTGCAGTGGAAAACGACACGAACAGTGCCATCCACCAGAACGCCTACGCGTTGCTCGATTTCATGGCCAGCTATGACATCGACAGCAACTGGAGCACGTCGCTGAACCTGAACAACGTCACCGATCGCAAATACCTGCTATCGCTGTACAACAGTGCCACGACCGCCAGCTACGGCGCCCCGCGTAACCTGGTAGCGTCTGTTACCTGGAAATACTGATACCGCCTGGGGGCTCGCTGTGCCTCGTGACGCGCGGCGAGCCTGGCGCTTTAAGGAAAACCACCGAGCATGACTGCACGCACCTTGCGTATCTGGTTTCTGGTCCACAAATGGACCAGCCTGATCGCTACCGTTTTCCTGTTGTTGCTGTGTCTGACGGGGCTGCCACTGATCTTTCATGAAGAGATTGAGCACTACTTCGAGCCGCCGCCGCCCCTGCGCCCGCTGACCGCCGATACACCACCAATCGACTACGACACCGTCATTGCCAGTGCATTGGTGGCGCAGCCGGGGGAGGTCGTGCGTTTTGTCGGTTTCGATCCGGAAAGTCCGCTCGGTACGGTGTACACGGCAACGAGCATTATGCCGCCACCGATCGAGGGGCATTCGCAGTCGTTCGATACACGCACTGGCGAGTTATTTCCCGCGGTGCCGCCAGACGAAGGGTTCATGAACCTGATGTTGCGCCTGCATACCGATTTATTCATGGGGTTGCCCGGTTATCTGTTCCTCGGTTTCATGGGGCTGCTGTTGGTCGCGGCGCTGGTGTCCGGCGTGGTGGTGTACACACCGTTCATGCGCAAGCTGGACTTCGCCACCGTGCGCAACGGGCGCAGTTCACGCCTGAAGTGGCTGGACCTGCATAACGTGCTCGGCATCGTCACCCTTGCCTGGGTGTTGGTGGTGGGGCTGACAGGCGTGATCAATACGCTGGCATTGCCCATTTTCGACTTTTGGCAGAGTGACCAGTTGGCGCAGATGACCGCGCCCTACAAGGATGCGCCGCCGCTGGAGCGCCTCGGGTCGTTGCAAAAAGCGCTGGATACCGCACGTAAGGCGGCGCCAGACATGGAGCCCAGCTTCATCGCCTTTCCCGGTACTCAGTTCAGCAGCCAGCACCATTACGCAGTGTTCATGCGCGGCACCACGCCGCTCACTGCGCGATTGCTCAAGCCGGCCCTGGTGGATGCGAGTACCGGCGAGCTGACCGACATGCGTGAGATGCCGTTGTACGTGAAAACCTTGCTGGTTTCGCAGCCGCTGCATTTTGGTGATTACGGTGGTGTGCCGCTGAAGATCATCTGGACGCTGCTCGATCTCATCAGCATCGTCATCCTCGGCAGTGGGCTCTACCTGTGGCTGAGCCGTCGCAAGGTACCGTTGCAAAAACGCTTGGATGAATTGCATGCCAGCGGGCCGGAAATGGGGGGCCGATCATGAGGCGCGGACTGTGGATGATCTTTCGCTGGCCGCTGTTGCTCTTTGTTCTAAGCCTGTTCGGATTGCTCTCGGCGCTGATCGGTGACGGCGTCTATGACCTGCTTTCATGGCTCAGCCTGGGGGTGCCGTTGGGGCTGGTCGGGGTGGTTTGGCTGCGTTTGCGTTCAGCCAAACGATGATTGGCGCGATCCTCCGCGCCGTCATCAACAGCGTCAGCTTCCACTCGGTTGCAGGTCGATTTTCTCCCAGCGGCAACTCACCCACGGAGTTCGCCAGGGCATTGGGCATGCTCAGCGCCGCGACGAAGTCGTGAATGCCGCTGTACTGGGAAAGTCTTCCGCACATGGCCAAGCCCTCAACCTGAAACCTGAGCTTAGACAATGGTTTTCGGGTGAGACATCAGTTCGTTCAGCACACTGCGCAGCCTCTCGGCCTCGCGCGTGCTGAGTCGATCTGAAGTGGTGAGGTTGGCGATCTGCTTCCTCATCGCTGCAGCTTCGGCACCGCGCAGCCTCAGGTATCCGGCAAACTCTTCGTTCTTTGCCTGTGCTTCTGTCAGCATCGCGACCAGGCCGAAGATATCCGCCCGGGCCTTGCGCAGTTGCAGGTTCAGTTCCTGGATCTCGTTCTCGAGCAGCCGGGCATGTTGTTTGTGCATTTCGAGAGGCGTGGGGATGCCAAGCCACCCGCAGGTGTCTTCGTCGATATTCATAGGAGGTATTTCGAGTGCTGTATGTGTATACAGTATTCGAGATTGAGTGAAGTGGAATGCTTGAGGCGACGAACTGCAGGGTTACCCGACGATCAGTCGGGCGCGGGCCTCCCACTCTTTACTATTTACCGGCGGTGATATGCGCAAACCGTGAATATTTACGGTAAATCCCCAGGCAAGGTGGGTTTGCCGGCCGGCACTTATACCGACACGATTGCGGTCACGCTGACGTTTTGAATATGAGGTATATCGCTTGCGGCAATCTTCGGATGCCAAGGGAAATAATTTATTTGCTGTTCCATTTTGAACTCCGTCTTCCATTTTTGAGCGGGAGACGGCATAGATTTATTGATTTTTAAATTGATCTCTACCTGTATCGCATTCACACCCCTAAAGCCATCTACGGGATGACAGGAGTTGGATGATCAGGTGCATGCATCATGTTAATATCGCCACCCCTCGTGACCGAGGGGCCTCTGGCGGGCAGGCTGGTCGAGAGAAAATCCACTTGTTTCCTGAGATTTATAGCTTGATGTGCCATTTTTAACGTCCATGGCATGATTTCATGGGCGTTAATCAGCCGATATTCATTTTTCCATTTAAAGCTGCGCTTGCTATGGCAGCAGTTCAGAAACTATACGCCTCAAAAGGAAGAGTCATGGCCGTACCACGCATTATTTTCCCAATAGCCATTGCTGTTGTCGTGCTCGGAGCCGGCACGCTGATCTATCAGGGCCTCAACGGCACAAGCAGCTCGCTGAGCTGCGCAGATGATTTCTCGCAAGCCACGGTTATCGAGGGTGTTAAAGGTACAGTTGCCGGCGACACCACACTAGCCACCAGCCAGGCTGGTGAGTCTGGACATATTCCTTTTGCCAAGCCTTACCATTCGGTCTGGTGCAAATGGACTTCGCCAGAAGATGCAAGCTTCACATTTGATACCACAGGCTCAAAATTCGACACCGTGCTTGCCGTTTATAAAAGCACGAGCCTGAATTCGATGCCGGTGGCCGGCACGAACAATAACCAGTCGGAAAATGATGTAACCAGTGCTGTGACTTTTTCAGCCAAGAAGGGTGAAACCTATTCGATTGCCGTCGATGGGTTTGAAGGTGCTTACGGTAAGTACATCCTCAACTGGGCCAAGAAATAAGCGAACATGGCAGCTGTCGGCGGCCATTGGCTAAGGTGAAGGGGGACGACAATCCTCCACACCAGAAAACCCCGTAGATTAACGTCTACGGGGTTTTTTATTGTCTGCCGGTAAGTACGATGGGCGAAAAAACCGCAATCGCGGGCCTTCTCGCAGGGCAGCCCGACTTACTTGAACAAGCCGCCAATTGCGTTGATCGCATCCGCAGCCTTGTTCACGTTTTGCTGGCGCTGAGGGTTAGTGTCCACTTGTGCCTGGGTGTTGTAGGTGCTGTTGCTGCAGCTCTTGTTGGTTTGTGTCAGTGCTGCCTGGAACGCGGTCGCGCGCAACGTATCGCCCTTGGCATTGGCCGCATTGATATTGGTCTGCAGGTCGCGGATCTGTTGCTGGCAGGAGGCACTGTTGGCGTTGACGGTGTTGTTGCTGTTGCCGGCACCCCCCAAGGCAGATGACAGGGCACCGGTGAGGGCAGACAGGTCGGCGGCGTGGGCGGGCAAAGTGAACAGGCTGAACAGGGCGGCGGCTGGGGCGAGTTTGGAAAGACGCATGGCAAACCTCAATGTTTTATTGCCTGCGCATCTCCGGGGGCCCGAGCAGGCGCAGAACAATATCCGTATAGAGGTGAGCGCTCGGGTGGGGCGAAATATATTTGGTCAAATTTTGACCTTCAACCGTGAAACTCCATAAATGTGAGTTGTTTCACGTTGTTTGTCTGGCATTGACGACGTATCAAGGTGAGGGCACGAGCCCGAGTGATGCGCGATGCAAGCTGAAACGCCTGGGTGCTTCACTTGGCGCAACAAACACCCGATAGCTTCACCAGCAGTGTCAGCGCGACGATTGCCCAGCCAAAGTTGAGTGCGACAAACATCCATTCCGGCGGATTTGTACCCAGGAAAATCGTCGAGGTAACCGTCAAGAAAACCATCAAAAAACCAACCGGCACCCAGAACCAGAGGTGTTTCTGGCGCTGGCACACCTCTATGTGCAGCGGGCTATCTTCATGGAGCGTCATGTGTTGTCGGCCTCGGTAACCTGCTGCTTCCCTGCCGATGTTCAGCTCAAGAGCGCTATCCTGAGCAATGAGTCCGGGTGATGCAAGGCTCATTCGCCGTTAGTGTCCATCAATCAGGCGAAGTGCCAGTTCGGCACTGAAGGTGCCTGCCGCCGGGCCTTCATGACAATCGGTTTTCGTCGAAGACGCACCGTCCGAATTGCCCGGGAGTTTGATCCATAGGGCAACCAAACGTGGCGAAAGCACTTGCGGTGGCATGCCCAGTCTGCGCCCCACCGGGTTGCACCAGTCTCCAGGATTCGCACCATTGCCGTTGCGGCTGGTATCCACCGCCACGGCTTTTGTATAGGCGTATTCGCTTAACAACCTGGCATTGATGGCATCACCATAACTGCGCACCTGGGCGAGGGTGTAGAAGTTGGCGATATTCAGGGCAAACCCCCGGATCTGTTTCACCCCAGCTGCATTCAACGCATCGGCCATGGCGCCTGGGGATTTCCAGCCTGGATTGCCAGCGTCCAGATAAACATCGGCATGGCGTGCGCGCTGGTTGAACCCCGATACGGCGTAATTGATTAGCCCCAGCCGCTCGGCGCGCTTGTTCTTGTCCAGGCACTGCAGGTCTGCCAGTGCGTCCGGCTCCAAGATAACCAGCGCCGGCTGGTCTCCAATGCCTTTGATCAGTTGGTCTATCCAGCCCCGGTACTCCGCCGCTGCCGGTGCGCCACCCTTCGAGGCGCCACCGCTGCAGTCGCGGTGGGGCAGGTTATAGGCCACCAAAATCGGTGTTTTATCAGCGCTGGCGGCAGCGGTTACATAGCGATTGACGCGCTCGGCCAGCGTTCCTATGGCCTGGCTGGTGCCGGTCAGCCACAGGGCACTGGGCACCTCGGCAATGGTTGAGCGGATGCTTGCAGTGGCAGGCGTATCGGGGTGCTGCTGGACCCACTGTGCGGCGGTGGACTGCGGGTTGACGTAGAACCCATCACTCGCCTGGGCAGCAGGCAGCATCGACAGGCAGATAAAGCCGGCGGCAAGGGTGGCGATCTTTAGCACGCTCTACACCAGTAAGAGGGGCGGGCGGCCAAGGTAAGTCGGCTCGCCGCTGACGTCACGTGAAGCTGCATGAAGCTTGCCGGCTAGCCGCGCAGACCGTGCCCATGGCATGCTCCCACGCTCAGCATCCAGTCAAGGAAGAACGATGTCGACCTATGTAATCACCGTCCCTTGCTTTGCGCAGATGTTGCGCTCGCTCAAGGGGCTTTTGTCCAAAGGCGAGGCGCATGCCGGCGAGTTGGGCTATGACCCGCGAAACCTGCTGAGCGCGCGGCTGGCGCCCGACATGCACACCCTCGCAACGCAAATCCGGTTTGTGTGCACCCAGGCCCAGGAATCGGTCCAGCGTCTCACCCATCAACCGCTGCCGGTTCTGAGCACACCCGCAACCCTGAGCGAGGCGCGTGGGTTGATCGAGCAAACCCTGCAAGCCCTCGCCTCGGCAGATCGCGAACTCATCGACAGCAGCGAGCGCGCTATCTCGATAGAACTTCCCGACGGTACTATTTTCGACATGACTGCCTACGAATACGCGGTCAATTGGGCCATTCCACAGTTCTATTTTCACCTGATGACCGCCTATAACATCCTTCGCCATAACGGTGTGCCGCTCGGCAAGGCCGATTACGTGCCGCATATGTTCGCCTTCGTGCGCACGCAATAGGTAGCCACCCGAATGAATGGACCCCGCTCCTGCGCATAAGCGTATGGTGGGTGTTAAACACGTTTATTGAGGTACCCGCCATGGACGATAAACTCGGCATCCGCCTGAAAGAGGAACGCAAGATCCTGGGGCTCTCCCAACAGGAGTTTGGTGCGATTGGCGGTGTGGGTGCGAATGCTCAGGTGCACTACGAAAGTGGCGCGCGGGCGCCCAAGTCCGATTACCTGATTGCCATCCGGCATAAAGGCGTGGACGTGCTTTACGTGTTGACGGGGGAAAGGGCGGTTATCAACCAGGCCACCCTGAGTGACAAGGAGACGTTGATCATCAACCACTACCGCACGCTGGACGGGCTGGATCAGGATGCGATTGCGCAGATCACTTCCTCGTTGTCTGACAGCTAGCAACGAGGAAGTCCCGGATTTGCTTCGCGCCAGGCTAGAAGCTGTCGGTCGTCCTGAAGCTGCCGCCGCCTGTAATGCCTGACGTCGAAAAGCTGGCCGTGTTGTTATTGCTGCTTTCGACGGTGGCGACGCCAAGGACGACAGGGCTGATCGATGCGCTGACATAGCCTCGCGTCGCCCCTGCCGCTACCTGACTGCGGCGCACGATTTTAAGGCCCCGGCCAAGCACATCCACAACCTGGCCAAGGGTTGCACCCTGGGTCATGTAGCTCTCTACCAGACGCTCGAAGTCAGTCGACAGGTCAAAATAAACATCGCGGCCGGTAAACGCATCGTTGCGAACTTTGCGCTCCAGGTCTTTGGCACGCTGGTAGCTGTTCTGGTGTACCACGGCCTCTTCCTGGGTATCCGCCAGTTGCTGTACCACCGCTTTCAAGCGCAGGTTCAGGGTTTGCAGTTGCTCGACGATCAGGTCGTCGGCGTCGTCCGGGGTGTGGCTGGCCAGGTCGATCAATTCGCCGATGCTGCGGGTTTTCAACTGGTCAGTGAGCAACTGGCGTGCGCGCTGGTACTGCGGGTCTTCGTTGCGTGAGTAGCTGCCGAGTTTTTCCTGGATGGCATTGGCCTGGCGCTTGGCGTTGTCGACTACGCGTTGCAGGGTGTCGAGCTCGGGTTGAATTGCGGCCTGTCCCAACTGGTCACGTGCCTGAGCCAGTTGCGCATCGACGCTGGCACTCAAGGTGCTGATCAGGGCGATGCGCTCGGCCTGCAAGGCCTCGTTTCGCTCACCAAGGGCGATCAGGCTCAGCTCGTTCTTGCGGTTGGCGAGGTAGTTCACCTTGGTCGCCAGCCAGTTGTCCATCCAGCGGTTCAGGCGGTTGCGCCGGTATTGGTCGGTGCCGAAGGCGTGTCCGCGCAGGTAGACGTAGACCAGGTTGGTATCAAAGGTCGGACGCTTCAGTGCGCACTCCTGGCGCAAGTCTTCATAACCGCTGACGTGTTCTCGGTGGGCGGCCTGGGCCAGGTCCAGTTGCTCGACCTGGCGGGCGTAGTCGGGGTTTTGTTCCAGGGATTGCCGGGCTTGCTGGTCGAGGGTGTCGGCTCGCGCTTGCAGTTTTTCCTTGCCCGCCAGCGCCTGGGCCACGGTCTGCTCAGCGTCGCGCAGTTGCTGGTGGAGCAGGTCCTGGGACTGTTGGCGCAGGTTCAGGGCGGCGGCGACTTGCTCGTTCTGCGTGTTGCCCTGGTCCAGGTGCAGGGCCGCGATTTTACCCAGGCGCTGGGTAATGTCCTGCTCCAGCGCCAGTTGCTCGCCGAGCAGTTCAGACAGGTGTTGCTCGGCCGTGCGAATCCTCAGCTCGGCGTTGCGGGAGTTACGTTCGGTGATGCCGATCAGGGTGTCAGGCGTCATGTCTTCACCACTCCAATATCGTTTCGAGCGGGTCGGTGGTCCGTTGGCTCAAGTAGGTGACTTCCATCCTGCCGGCTGGCTTGCGGCCGACTACACGGTTGGTCAGGTGGCCGTCGTCGAGTTTGTCGGCCTTGACCTTCAGGTATTCGGCCTGCGGTACCCGCACAGCGAACTGGCTGGCCCACGCGCCGGTGCCGGTCTCACTGCTGACGGTGGGCAGTAGAACCGGTCTGTCCGACAGGTCGACGGCTTCGACAACCAAATACCAGCTCTTGCCCTGGGTCGAACCAGGATTGGAATTACACAGCGCCTTGTCGTAGCAGCGCTCGACACCGGACGGCGTGCCGGGCCGGTCGACAACCCGAATGGTCACCTCCTTGGGGATCAGTTCGGTGTTGGCACGCAGGGCCCTGAGTTGGCCGCCGGCTTTTTCGATCTCGAATTTCCCGATGAGGTCTTTGATCATGACCAGTTCGGCCTGCATGCCCCGCGTCGCTTTACTGTCGGCGGCGGGCAGGTGAATGTCGGCGACTTTGCGGGTCAACTCGTTGAGCTGGTCGGTCATCGGCTGGACTGCCTTGACCTTGGCTAAAAACGCCTCCAGCACGCCGATCTGCTCACTGGCGTAATCGACCCCGGAGGTATCGACCATGGCCAGGGCATGTTCGGCCTTGGTATTCAGGCGGGGCAGGGCACTGAACAGGTCGCCGCCCTCAATATAGGCCGGGTCCTGCTGCACGGCGCTCAGGCGAGCCTTCAGGTGGGCGATGTCTGATTGTTTTTGTGCCGCGTTCGTCTCGACGGCGATGGCCGCTCTTTGAGCCTCTTGGATCTCATGTCTGGCGACCATCACCCGGCTGCATTGCACCACCAGCAAGGTGACCGCAATGAGCTGGATGACGAGTATGCCGCGATGCCGCCTGAGCAATACTTTGCTCCAGAAGCGGTCAAGCGCACTCAGTTCCGGGGCCTCGAACACCAGGCGTTTGGAAAAGAATTCGCGCACGCCCTGATCGATCTGCGCTTCGGTAAATTGAATGCCGTTGTTCTGGTAATACTCGCGGATGCGCGCCGCCACTTCTGCGCGGCGTTGGGGCAGGCTCAAGTCCTTTTCCACCGCCATCTGCTGGTGGCGCAGTTGATCCACCAGCGCCATCGCGCCGAGTTGTTCGGAGAGAAGAATGTCGCTCATCAAGCGGCCTTGGTCAGCAATGCGGCGAACTTGCGTTTGGCCTCTTCGACGGCTTCGGCGATGTCACGTGACGCGTTGCTGGATTCAGCGCGGTAGGTTTCCGTCAGGCCGTGCATGTCAGTCTGGAAGCTCAGGGTGGCGTCGGCCAAGGCGCGCACCGAGTCGACCTTGATGGTGGAACCATAGCTGGCCTTGACCGCTGCTTCCAATTGGGTGTTCCCGGTGCTGCCCAGGGCTTCAAGGCCCTTGCTGATGCCGTCGGTGGTGGCATTCAGCGTGTTGGTGGCTTCGGCCAGTCCACTGTTGCTGGTGAACGACACCGCGAGGCCGGTCAACACCACTTCGTTGGTAGAGAAGAACGAGACCATGCGCTGGTACTGGCGCTCCTTGATCACATGCACCTGGTTGATCCGGGCGAAGACCATTTCGGCCGTGTTGTAGCCGACCTTCAGGTCATCGGCGATGTCCTTGACGATCTGGTAGCGCTTGTCTTCGTCCTGCAGCGCGCGTACGGCTTCGTCACGGCGCAATTCCAAGGCCGCGCGTTCGGCCGGCGCCAGGGTTTCGGCAGCCGTGACTTGGGCGTTGGCCTCGTTCAAGGCCTGGGTACGCTGCTCCAGGACCTGGCCGGCCAGGGCGAGCACTTGTTGGGCATCGACCTCGGCCGCTTTCATGGCCATGCGAAAATCCAGGTAGGCTTCCAGAATCACCGTTTCCCGGGAGATCTGGTCATTGGCCGACTTGCACACCTGCAGGTAGTTTTCACGGATCTCGCTGAAGCGGCTGGGGATCGAGCCACGACGCAGGTTCATCCAGCTCAGCTTGAGCTTCTCCAGCGTATCCAGGCGCCCATCATCCATCCAGCCCGCCATGGCCGCAGCGTCTTCGCGAATCGAGGTGAAGCTCTGGGTGATGTCCATGAAGCGCGTGGAGATATCCATGCCGGCGATCTGCTCGCGAACCACGCTGTTAAAGGTGGTCGACTGTTGCAGCACGGCAGCGATAGCGGTGACTTTGGCGGTGTCGTACTGGGCCACGCGGTCCAGCAATACCAGTACCGGTGCATCTGGAATCGGCTGCAGAAGATTGATGCCCAGGGTCCGCAGGCCCGTCAGCGCGCGGTCGAGGTAGTTGCTCATCGAGTGTCCTTTCAGGATGTGTTCAGCACAGTGTGCAGAGAAGGGCGCAAGTATACCGATCAATGAAGGCAAACCAATGGCAGTTTGGTTGGAGGGCGCTTGTTGGCAGGCCTGGCGAAGTGTATGACCGTATCTACCCGTAGCTGTACGGGGCGCAGGCTGGCGCAACGTTCTACTGTCACGGCCACAGTACTCGTTCGGATGTCGCGCCATGCTCATGTCTTCAAGCCTGCTTTCAGCCTTCGCGCTGTTCGCCTTTGTGTCCTCAATCACCCCTGGTCCCAATAACACCATGTTGCTGGCGTCCGGGGTGAACTTCGGTTTTATTCGCTCGATCCCCCATGCACTGGGGATCAGCATTGGCTTCATGTTGTTGGTGATCGCCGTGGGCTTGGGTTTGGGCGAAGTGTTCAAGGCATTGCCGTGGGCCTACATCGTATTGCGCTATGTGGGGGCGGCGTATTTGCTGTACCTGGCGTGGAAGATTGCAACCTCCAGCGCGATGTCCGATGACGCCGATGACAAGCGCAAACCCATGACGTTTCTTGGCGCGGCGGCCTTCCAGTGGGTCAACCCCAAGGCCTGGGTCATGGCGCTGGGCGCGATCACCACCTACACGCCTGCCGAGGGTTATGTCACCAACGTGCTGTTGATTGCCGCCGTGTTTGCCCTGGTGAACTTGCCCAGTGTTTGCGTATGGGCCGGCTGTGGCAGCGGCTTGCGCAATGTACTGCGCGAGCCACGCTGGTTGCGGGTGTTCAACTGGTCGATGGCTGGGCTGTTGGTGCTGTCGTTGTATCCGATGTTTTTTGCCGGCTGACACGCCCTCTGACCTCCAGCGGCTTGCGTCAGCAGGCCATGGATCCTAGACCGGTGAGATGGTGGCCAGCAGACCAATTGCGATGGTCAGCGCAAGAAAACCGAACAGGAAAAATGCCATCTTAGCCATAAGGCCTCCGAAATGAACGGGCCGGCAGGACGGTTCCTGCCGGGCTCCACGGGCGTGTCGGGAGTGGGAGTATTGTCAGGGCAGGGCGGTTTTCGATACAGGGGCAGATGCAGAAGAAAAAAGCGTATCAGATGGGCCGGGGCGCCGCAGGAGCAGGAAAGCCGGGGATGATCATTTTGGGGTATCAGGGAATAAACCGCGGCTCAGTAACTTGTGGGCGGGACTGCTGAAGGAACTAACCTTTTGCGGGGAGTATCGTATCCACGATTTTCGTGGGAGGTTGAAGGCGAACTGCGTCGTGCGTGGCTATTCTCAAGCGGCGCTGGGAGGGTTCCTTGAAGTGATTTCATCGGGGCGAGTAGGCAAATGGGCAAGACATTGGCTGCGCTGTCGTTTTTGATGACCCTGGTTTGGGTTTCAGTGGTTATTGCGGTAATGACTTATTTTTCCTGATGCACGTGGGGCACGGGTGCGGTACCTGGTGAAGCGGTCGGTATCGCCATTGCCCACTCCCGCCTGCAAAATCTGTAGATGACTGATCTGGCGAGCTTTTTTGTTTGCCAGGGCGCCGCTTGATTGTTTGAAAAAGCCCGCACCCGACCTTGCATCGAGGGGGCTGGATCTATATATTCCCTAGCCTGCTGCAACGCTCAAGGGCTTTTAACGCTGCTTGGCCTGCTGCATAGCGCTACCGCCCGAATGGCGAAACTGGTAGACGCATGGGACTTAAAATCCCCCGCTCGTAAGGGCGTGCCGGTTCGATTCCGGCTTCGGGCACCATCATATTCAAGGGTTTGCGGGGTTTTAGGACTTGGCTGGCTCTTTGTTTTTTTCCGCAATATTCTTCTCCTTTCCGCAATTCACTTCGTCGGCGTAACTTTTTTGCCGATGCGTTTGCGGATGTAGTTCTCTGTCATCACCACGGTTGTGTGCCCAAGCTGATCTCTGGCTTGCAGAATATCTCCGCTTGATTCCGCCTTATCGGTACCAGCCTTTGCGCGCAGGTCCCGCATCTGAAAGTCTGCCTTTTTTACGCCGGCAGCTTCTCTCGCAGCATCAAATCTCCCCCGTAACATACTGCTGGTCATGGGCTGCCCGTTGTCCATAACGATTAGTTTGCTGGACCGGATTTTATGACTGTCTTTCCTGGCCAGTATTCGGTCGATCACAGCCTTCAACTCCCCAACGATCTCAATTCGTCGCTTGGCTTTGGTTTTTCCTTGCTGCACGGCCAGGCGATCTTCCCTGATATCGCGCTCATCCATTTTGAGGGTGTCAGCGATACGCTGACCTGTCAGGTAGAACAGATCGAGCGCGTCTTTTAGCGGCTGGTCTGCGTGCAAATACACCATCGCAAGCATTTCATCTTCGACGTAGATGTCACGTCCACTTTCCTTATTGCCTTTAACACCGGCGCAGGGATTGGCCAAGGACGTGTAGCCGCTGGTCCTGGCGAAGTTCCAGATCGAGCTGAGCAACGCTTTCTCGCGATTTGCACGAACAGGTGCGGTCTTTCCTCGATGTCTCAAGTACTGAGCAACGTGCTGGGGCTCAATAGCTTCCAACGGGGCCGGTGGGTCATTGAAAAAGGCAAGTAGCTGCTTCAGCTCTCTGGCGTTGTCTTTCTGCGTCGCCGGCGCTTTAGTTGGAACAACTTCCAGCATGTATTTTTCAGCTACATAGGCGAAAGTCAGTACATCCTGCGCCATGGCCTGGGATACACGGCTTTTTTCGAGCTTTGCATATTCCAAAATTGCCAGCCCGTAGTCCTTGCCCAATGGTATTTCTTTGCGTGGCGTCCCGCCTGTGTCGTAAAGGTAATACGTCGTGTCGCCACGCTTCCTTTCGCGTAGCCGGGGAATGCTCCCAGGCCGGGTTGGTTTTCGTCCCATCTACCCCACCAGCCGCGGTTGCCATTTCGGTTTTTCCATCACGCCGGCAACCTCGCCAGTGAGTGCCGATGCGATGACGCAAGGCCACCCGCTACGTTTGATGGTGTGGCGAATGCCGTTTCTTTTGAGAACTTGCACCTGGCCGGCTTTCGTTTTCGCGCCGGTAAGCGTGCAAACCTCTTCATGCGACAGGAAGTGAATACCGTCCATAACTACCTCCCACCGGCCGCCGTGGGCCGGGCTGTCTTGATGATGTGAATGACCAGGCTGAAGGTGATCAGCATCCAGCCGCAGGTGCCGGCGAAGGCGTAGAGGATGTCGGCAGTTTCGCCGTCGTCCAGAAGGCGTGGGCCGAGCCAAAAGAACCAGCAGCCGCTGCCGACCAGGTACAGCAAAGCGCCCAGCAGGATCAGGGTGAGTTTGAATGCGAACATGTGGTGTCCTTGCCGCGCTGGGCGGCAGAAGGTGGTTAAAGGTTTCGAAGTTCTTTTCGCTGCTCGGGGGATTGAGCGGGGTAGCCGAAGTGAAAGCGTCGTTTGCCCGTGTAGCCGCACTCGCTGCATCCGGACGACGGGCCGCATCCGCAGCCACCCTCGCATCCGCAGCTGCACCCACTGCACGCCAGCGTTACGACGCCTTCTTCTTCAACTTCACCGTCGTTGGTGATCCAGTATTTCCGCCGGCGATCAAGCCTGAACCCTGCCGTCTCTTCGGCCTGCTCATATGTCGCAGGCTCAATTCGAAAGCCGTGCTCAGCGCTTGGATCTGCCACCGATCGCATTACTTTTGGCATGCGGATTCCTCGCCCGCCGCTCACCGGCAGGCATGTAGGGGGATTGGGGTTAGGCTGCTGGGTGTTGCGCTGTGTCGTGGAAGACATCCATCTGCGCCGCGCCGTCGAGCCAGGCTGCCGCGATCCGGCGTTCAGCCATTGCGGCATATTCCGGGTTCAGTTCGCACAGGATCGATTTGCGACCCTCCTGCATGGCGACCACCGCCGTAGTGCCGGCACCGCCGAAAGGGTCAAGCACGACGCCACCGCGTGGCGCGCCGGCCAGGATGCATGGGCGAATCAGGTCAGGCGGGAAGGTGGCAAAGTGGGCGCCCTTGAAACTATGGGTTGGCACTGTCCAAACGGTCCGCTTGTTTCGCTCGCTGGGCATTTCCGCCAGGGCTGAGTCCATCGACTCGTTGTCCTTGATCCTGCCACGGCATCGCTCCTTGTTATCAGTGCCATGCCCCCAGCCAACGCCGTTCGGCTTCCTGGCGACCGCCTTCATGTTGCCGTTGGTCTTTGCTCCGCCGTTGGCTCGGTCGCTCCCGATCTGCGCGAGTACATCTTGAGACAGCCGGTTATGGGTGTTCGGAGAGCATGGCTCGAGGATCGCCGATTGGTCGTAGAAGTACTTCGGTGACTTGCTCAGCAGGAAAATGTATTCGTGGGCCTTGGTGCATCGGTCGCGGACGCTCTCGGGCATGGGGTTCGGCTTGTGCCAGATAATGTCCTGGCGCAGATACCAGCCGTCGTCCTGCAGGGCAAAGGCCAAGCGCCATGGCATTCCCATCAGGTCTTTGTGCTTAAAACCTGCAGGAGCTGATCGCCAGCCCGTCGCCTGGCCCTTGCCCTGCCATGC
This sequence comes from Pseudomonas sp. D4002, assembly GCF_013385665.1. Taxonomy (NCBI): domain Bacteria; kingdom Pseudomonadati; phylum Pseudomonadota; class Gammaproteobacteria; order Pseudomonadales; family Pseudomonadaceae; genus Pseudomonas; species Pseudomonas sp. D4002. The sequence continues at coordinate 219,765 of NZ_JACAPN010000012.1, read as the reverse complement.
GCCGTCCGCGCGCTCAGCCATGAACGAGCCGCCACCACCGCGACCACCAGATGCGTAGCTGTCACCCATGTTCACCCAGGCTGTGCCGTCGTCGCGGAGTACTCGACGCACTTCGCGGAAAACCTCAACCAGCCGAGCGATGAATTCAGCTGGCGTTTCCTCCAGGCCGATCTGGCCGTCGACCCCGTAATCCCGCAACCCGTAATAGGGCGGGCTGGTGACGCACATCTGAACTGATTTACCTGGCAGCGTCCGCATCGACTCAATGCAGTCGCCGATCAAAACGCGATGCTGTTTCATGGCCTCGGCCCCTTGTAGATGAAGACGTAGGCGAACCAGAGGGTGGCTGGCACCGTGAGCAAGATCATGGTGTCACCCGATCCGCCAAATCCTCTGTGGTGATCTGGTACTCGACGACGTTGCGAACGCGGTAGAACGTCGCGGTGCAATGCTTGCTTATCCATGCGGACAGAAGTTCGTCGAGTTCCTGGCGGGCCTCATCAGGAACATCCGGCCAGTCCTCCGCGAATTCGCCCACATCGTCATAGGCGCGCTCGCCCAGCATTTCAATGACGTCGCCCGCATCGACATAGCCGGCGGTGTTTATCGGGAATTTCTCTCCCTTCCAAACGGTTGCTCCGACTTCAAGGTCGTCGTTCTCGTCAAGCAGCTCACCCAGACTGTCGCAATTGAACAACTCTTCATTGGCTGACCAGGTTTCGTCGGGGGTTCTCTTTTCTTCAGACATGACTTCGTCCTTGCCGCATTCGCGGCACATGCGAATATTAGAAAGGGGCTACGCTTGTATTGCTTGTATAATGACTCGAGGACTGTTACTGAACAGTCAAACCAAGCATGGAGGGCGTATGGTCGAAAAAATATCTACAGGTCATCAAACGGATGGTGCACCAGAGCCGGAGGCAAAACACAAAACATCAGGCTCCAATTCCGACATTACCAAGATAGCTACCACTCTTGGTGGGGCCGCGGTAGGTAACATGATTTTTCCTGGAATTGGTGGGGCGATAGTTGGCGGTTTAGTTGGAGCATTGATTGGCAGGAAAGCCGCCAAGGATGAGGCCAATGGAGATTGAGCTTGATGATGCAACTTTGGTCTTTGTCGTCGGCGCCATAGTTTTGATGCTGATTTACTTTTGCGTTTCGTGGCGTGTCCGCTTCAAGCCTGATCTTCAGCATGCCGTGATCATTTGCACCGCTTGGGCTGGTTTTGCTCCTGCGTTGTATTTGGGGTTTCAAACTTGCGTTGCAAAGGCGGCGGACTTGGGTGTTCTCTCAAACCAGAGGGTTACAATTTTAATTGGTGTTGCCGTGGTTATGTGGGTTTCGGTTTCGACGGTTTACGGAGTCTTTGCGAAGCTACGAGAGTCGGCCCCAGTCACGGGGGGATTGACAGCATCCAGACTGCCTTAAGGGAAATGATTGAGCCGGTGATAGTTTTGGCGATATGCCTTGCCTCGCAGTAAGGCGCGCTGCGCTATTCCGATAATGGATTCGAACAAGGCCGCTTCCCTTATCTGATTTCAAGCTGCTTCAGCTTGGCGCTCGGCAGTACGCCACGGGTCATTGGCGCGAGCAAGCGCAGCCATCGGCGGCGGGCTGACGCTGTTACCGCACATGTGCACCTGTTGTGTCTTGGTGAACGGCTTGCCGTCGGCGCCGTGGCTGATGATGTAATCAGCGGGGAAGCCCTGAGCCTTGTACAGCTCGGACGGCTTCAGCATCCGCAGGCAGATGTCGACGATCACGTAGGGCGTGCCCTTGACCATCACGGTGACCATCGCCAGGCGGTCCTTGGTGGTGATCGTCGGCGCCGGCGAGTCGCAAGCGTTGATGTTCTCCGTGCCGTAGTAGCTGATCAGGAAGGCGGCGACACGCAGGGCGCCGGCTTTATGCTCTGGCGAGAGGGTGAGCGACACCAGTGAGCTCTTGCCGCCACCACCGGCAGTGATAGTCGGCGCTGGTTCTTCCAGGCCCTGACCAATGCTGCCACCGAATGCCCGCTCCATGAATGCGCTGACCAACCCGTGGTGCTGGCCGCTGGCGCTGACAGTGTGCAGCGGGTCGTTTACGTCCCGTGCATCGCAGTTTCCGTGAAAGTGCACTAAGTTCGCTACCGCGAGCTGTTGCTGGCTGCCGGTGTTGGTCACCGTGGTCATGGGTTCGTGCATGCCCTTGGCGTGCGTGGTGTTGAATCCTCCGTTTGCCTGGATCATCACCGCGGCGCTGACGGACTGGCCGCCGCCGCTGGCAGTGACGGTGCCCACCGGGCCACAGATGTCATTGATCCCGTGGGAGCGGCGCTTGTTTGCGCCAGAACCTTCGCCGTGCCCGGCCTGGACGATGCAAGCCGAAGCCAGCGCTCGATGGTTCTGGGTCATTAACGTTCCGGTGGGCTGATCCACGCTCACCGGTTTGCCGGAGTACTCGGGGCCACCGGCCCCAACCATCAGCGGGCTGATCAGCGTCAGCTCGCCGCGATTTGCGCAGGTCACCGTCGGCAGCGGGTCGAGCGGGTTATTGATTCGGTCACTACCCTGGTGCGTTGCCGGTGCAATGATCGGGCTGACCACCGAGAAGGCGCCGCCCTTTGGGTAGGAGGTGATGGTGCGCAGCGGCTCGTCGGCCGACTGCACTGCCTCGCCGGACCAATTGGCAATCGGCACAATGAACGGCGCCGCGCTGTCGATGACGAATTTCTTCATGCCCTTGGCGACGCGGCGCAGAGTGGCCGGTGCTAGGTCTTTCTTGCGGCCAAAGATGCTTTTTCCCAGGTCGGTGAAGTCGATGCAGTCAGCGGCAGTTTTCCACTTTTGCTGACCCTTGACCGGGTTCTTAGCGTGGGTTGGCTCCGGCCACACAATCGGCTGGCCATCGCACCGCGCAATCATGAACAGGCGTTCCCGGCTGGTCGGCGCGCCGAAGTCGCAAGCCTTGATGACTTTCCACTCAACCACGTAGCCCATGCCCTCCAGCAGGGCCACGAATCGGCGCCAGGTCCGGCCGCGCTGCTTCGGGTCAGGGATCAGGAACTGCTGGCCAACCGGCACAACCTCACCAGGTGCGGCAACGTCGCCGCCGAGTTTCACTACCCGGCCGGTGGCCTTGTCGCGCTTGGCGATCAAGCGGCCCCACTGAAGAATCTGCTTCACGTTCTCCAGGCTGATCACCCGGGGCCGCTTCATACCTGCCCACTTGAGCCCGATCCATGAAAGGTTCCGGATCTCGCGCTTGCGCGGTTGACCGCCGGCGGCCTGGCTGTGGTGGGTGCAGTCCGGCGACATGTGGAACCAGCCGACGGCCTTGCCGCCGCATTCGGTATCCGGGTCACCCTCGAACACGTCGGTGGTGAAGTGCCTGGCACCCGGGTGATTTACGGTGTGCATACTGATCGCTTGTGGGCTGTGGTTCTTCGCCACGTTCACCGTGCGGCCCAGGCCAATCTCCAGGCCGGTACCGGCACCACCACCACCGCAGAAGAAGTCGACAACGATCTCATCGTCCTGAGGGTTGAAGCCGAGTCCGTATTGGGTTTTGAAATCGAAGGGGTGTTTCTTCTGTTGTGCGGACATAGGGGATCCTCGCCGGTATAGTTCCGGGATCTACAGGGGAGTGGGTTATGGGGTTGATTACTGTGTGGGAAGGATTTCTATGTTGGGTAGAACTTCACCCGGGTTTGGCATCATGGATTCAGGCGATTTTTTCCGTAATTGCTATAGCTGCGGCAGGATACTTTCCTGTTGCGCACGAACGAAAAAGAGAAAATCGTGGGCGTATAAACATGCTTAGAACGCTTGGGTATGTGGCCCACACGCTGGAGGTACTCATCTCTGGACTTGCAGACGCTCTCGCGGAGAAGGATTTACAACAAAGGTGGCGTGTCAGCGCCAACGACAGAAAAATTCGTATCATCGGACAGGCACTTAATGAAATTCCGGTGAGCTTGCTGGTGGGCGTTGAGCTGCATTTGCTTGCAGACCTGAGATTTGCCCAAGAGTGCGCACTTCAAATTGATGGTTTTATTAGAACGGTTTCCCCGGAGGACACCAGCAACTTGTTTGAAAACGTGGAGTACATTCATATTTGTGCGAGCTGCCTTATTGACGTTCAAATTGCTCAGGAGGCTGTGGAGGGGTTGACTAAAAGCTACGTGTGATTTGGTAGGCAGCGATCCTCGCCTTCTGGCGTGATTCGTTGATATGGGGTATTACGGGTGACCGACATGGAGCCGGATCAAGCAGCTTGAGAAATCGGCACGGCCTTCAGGTCATCTTTTTCGTCAGCGTCACCCAGATAAGGCTTCAGCTCCGCACGGGTGTACTTGCCAGCCCTGATCGTGTCACTGGTGTATCCGCTGTAGTTGGGCCGGAAATACACCCCGTCTTTCACGTTAAGAATCATGAACAGCGGCTCAGGCTCAGGAAAAAGAACCTTGCGCAAAACCTCGGCTCGCTGATAGTTCATCCCGGCCACTGCTCTGGCTATCATGTCTTCCAAGCGCTGGCGGCGGGCCCGCTCGTTTTTCTTGGTCCTGATGTCCGCAGGACGGTCAACAAAAAGCTCAAAGCACGCCCTGTTGGTGTATCCGTATTTGCCGTAAGCCACCCACCACATGTTGTTGATGTTCACGAACGCGGTGCCCTGGTGCCAGCGGCCTTTGCGGTCAGTCGTCCAAACCTTCGAGCCATGCTGAATGGTTTTCTTGTCGCCCGATACCGAGTTGTAATCGGCAGCGGGAATGTCTGGCGGACCGAAGCGGCGCTTGCTTACATAGTCGGCATTGATCCACTCGATGTTGGTCATGCCGCCTAAACCGCACTTCCGATCTGACGCCTTGAACGTGTAGCCGGTGAAGACGTTGCAAAGATAGTCACGAATGCGCGTGCGGGTACGCTGCATTTCCAGGCGAGCCAGGTACGGCATGTGCTTTTCTTTGTCGCTTTGGTACCGCCCGCTATGATCAGCGCGATCCGGGGTGTTCACGGCCTGGAAGAACTCCAGTTCAATGCTGCGCCCGCGGATCTTGAGGTCGGCTTGCAGATCGCCTTTCACGCAATGGCGTGAATTGTTGCCAGTGAATATGTGGGTCTGCTCGCCGACGGTCCATCCGATACGATTGAGTGTTTGAATGATCCGCTTGAACACTTCGCGCTTGAACTTGCGCTCCCAGATCACCTTGGCGTCCCACTCGCGAGGAATACCTTCCTCCCACACAGCCAGGCGCGCCTCGCCGAACGACACGCGACCTTCGCGTTGAATTTGCATTGGATTATCTCCAGTCAGGCGCCGCCCTCCGTGACCGGTGGTGGCAATTTGGTTTGGGTTGGGATAGTTTTCTGAAAAATTTAAATTCGAAGAGATCTAGTCCATGGACGAGAAGACGTTGGATAGCGGCGCACAGGTTCTGGCCCAATTCCGGGATTTCATCGATGGGTGCTCGGGTAGAACCAAATGGGCATCTGTAAATGCGGTTTCTCATATTGAGAAAGCGATTGAGATATCTTCGATCGATCCAATGATGGCTGCTTTTCGGGCAATCTGTGCGGAGGAGGAAGCGGCTACAGCTCTAATATCGTCCCTAAAAGAGCAGAATTATCCAGGTTCTTCAAAGTTGTACTTTAGGCATCATGCGCACAAGCACGCGGTAATATTATTTGTCGGTACAGTTATTCAATGGTTTGGTAATCGAAAAGCACAAGCAGGTGATAATTTCGGCCAGCACCGCATATTCTTCGGTCAAGTGGACGGTCGTGTCGGGCTGCACTTGGGGTTGCAGCTCGGAAATTCGGATATGCAGGTTCAGCCGACGCCACCACTGCACATAATCATGCAGGGAGAAAGGACGCTCGCTGAAGAGTTTCAAGATGAGATGAAGCTTCTCCTAGGATTTGAAAAAATATCTGAAATTCGCACCCTCATTGAGCAACGTGCGAACTTCAGGAATACCATTCTGTACGCGACACCTGAGGGCGTTCCCAAACCGGCGGGGAACGTAAACACCTTCATTCAAAACCAGATCGGCATCGTCAACTCTTTGTTTACTGCGCTGGCCCTCATTGATCCATGGAGGGCTCCTAAGTATCCGAACTCTGGAATCGTCACCGTATCCATTGAGGTCTTTTCAGCGCTAATGGAAAGGGTCACGAAAGATTAATCACATGTATGGCTGGCTCGATGATCTCGTCGCCAGGGTCTTTCTGGATGGCGAGCAAGCTTTTATTGCGGAATTCGCGCGCCACGTTCTGCGATATCTCAATTTCGTGGCGCGGCGGATTCAGTAGAGGTTGGCACTTCGCAGCGCCCAGCGCGTGCAGGTGGTGGATCATCAGTGTCATCGCCTCGCCCTGCTCAGTAATGCCTGACCACTCCATCAGGTCGGCCAGCGCCTTGCGGGTGCCGGGGCGAACCCTGAGCCTCAATTCCTCTTCGGCATTCGCCACGCGCTTCCTGGCAGTTTTCTCCGAGCGTTTTTTCTGCGGCACTGCTGCCATGGCCTACCTCTTTTATTCCGCTGGCCGGCAGTGCGAGCCAGGTTTGTCGTTTGCGTTGCTGGGTGCGTGCTATGCGGCGCATGAAGTGCTGCCGCGTTGCGCTTTGGGGTAGTCGATGCCGTGAGCAGTGATGATCCGCTCGAAGGCCTTGTTGCCGATCGCCAGCTTCCCGCAGCACTGGCGCCGGGTGATGCCCAGTTCCAGGAAGGCGCGAATCCGCTCGGCGTACTTCGCGTCGCGGGCCTGAACCTGTTCGCTTCGAACTGCGCCGTTGGCGCCGCCCCGGGTTGGCTTCTTGAAGGTGATGCCGTACTCCTTTGCGAAGCTGTAGAGGGTGCGCCGGCTCAGGCCCAAGGCAACCGATGCTTCCGTTTGCGTGTGCGTGGCTCCCAGTTCCCGAATACGCTCGGCAAGCTCGTCGCGTTCCTGCTGGCGTATATCTTTTGAGTGCAGGGGCAGGGGGGCCGCTTCAACCCGCCGCCGAACAAATGGCTTCGGCGCCGGCGGCATCTGGTTGCTGTAGGTGATTGGTTTGGGCTTGTAGCCGATGGGCGCCGCTTCTTCGATCTGGCCGCCGCTGGCCAGGAACTGGGCGACCTGGGCCGCCAGTTCATCCGAGGCCGGGCGTAGTGCCTCGACCAGGCTGAGGTTGTTGCTGATCATGATGGCCTCACTTGATCCGTATCGAACTGTCGCCGCGCTCCAGATGAGCCCAGGTTGGTTCGGGTAGAAGTTCGTGTTCGGCGTCTTCACCGGCGGCCATCCGCTTGCGCACAGCCTCGTTGTGATCGCGGATTTCCTTGAGCTTGGAGGCGATGGCTTTTTTGTCTGGGGTGATGCTTGATTTCACAGAGGTCAACTCATCCGGCACCGCATCCTCGTTGTCAACGATCACCCGTTCGCTGCCCATGGCCAGGGTGATGGTGAACAGCGGCCGCTTGATCGACTTGATGTTGGCGGCTTCCATGTTGCGGCGCAGGTAGTCGCTGATCTGCGAGACGCTGTTGGACTTGATCCGTTTGAGTTCGGCCAGGCGTTCGATCTCGTTGTCGATCGCTGTCACGTCGCTTTCGATGTTCCGGCGCAACATGACGATGTTGTCGGCCTTGTCGTTGAAGTCGCCTTGAACCTCGTCCATGGCGTACTGCAGGGCCTCTTTCAAGCCCTCGTCGTCGGTATCGGCCATCGCCTGGAGTTCGGCGAGTTTGCCGGTGAGTGCGTAGAGTTGGGTCATGCTGCGGCCTCCGTGCCTTTTTCAAGCACAGCTTTGCGCTCCTCGAATGCTCGAGTGATTCGCGCGATGAAGGTGGGTTCGTTGCGACGAGTTGCCTCGCGGATGTATTTCACGTTCAGAAGCTTGAGTTCGTGAGTCGTGACGGCCTTACCGATGGTTTCGACCGCTGAGGCAAGCCAGTCGACACGCTCTTGTTTTTGGCGAAGTATCTCGGCGTCCTTGTCCTCGGCTTTTTCAAGCTTGAACTCTTCGGTGATGGTGTCGACGTAGGTCGGATCGTCGAACATGCCCATGTAGATGTCGGCGGCGAACCCCAGGGGCTGCAGGCATTTACCGATGGCGTCCGTCAGCGATTTTTTTGCCGCGTCCCAGTCAGTAAGAATTTTTCCCTGCTGCAGGTAGATAAATGGCGTATGGCCGTAGTGCTGCACCGTGCATTTTTGCCCGGCGTTGCCCAGGTACCAAAGTTCGATTTTTACGGTGTGCAGCTTCGCGCAGATCGTTGGTGCCTCCGGCCACTCTTTTGTGGGTGCCTGGAGCGGTGCACCCTCGTCGAATCGATCCTCCAGGACGCTCCAGCCCCAGCCCTCACCGCATGGTCCGAAAATTTCTGTTGCCTTGCGCATGAGGTAGGTTGGTCTGATCGCTGTGCCCTTAAAGCCACCTGCGCCAGTGTATTTTTTTGTAGCGTCAGGGTCGGTTGTGTTGACCTGATCCCAAATTCTCGTGTTCTCGGACATTACTTATTCCTCCAGCCGTCAGCACGCTTGACCAGTTCCTTGAAGGAAGCCGCGGGCAGCCTGCTCAGGTATTTTTTGTTGTCGCGGTACCATTCTTCCAGGGCAGCTTTGGGTGTCTGGATGGCCACGACGTGGGCGACCTGCTGTTTGTATGAGGTCGAGTTGGCGACTTGCGAGTGGAATGTCCGGCTCACCACTACGGTGTTGGTCATTCCCTGCTTGACCAGGGTGTTCAGCTCTTCCTGGGATTGAACGGCAATGGCGCCCGGGTGCTTCTGCTGGAACAACCTGTAGCAGGCCTCTCTCACAAGCTCGGTGCTGCCGTACTCGACGTATTCAACGTCGAGAATTCCTGCCTCGATCTTCTCCGCCACTTCATCCAGGCGCCCGGTGTCGATCCAGGCGTTTTTGGATACCTGTTTCAAGTCCCAACCGCTGACCGTCTGGCGGTCACGCTCAAGCTGCAGGTATTCGGGGAGGATGTCGTAGCCGTAGGTCAGGTCGGTGTCGCAAACAAACAGCGTGCCGACGTAAAGCTTTCCGGGCCGGGAGGGCAGGATGTGGCCGTACTTGGTGCCGATCACGTCGCTCATTGGTGGCTGCATGCGCAGGCACATGCTGCGGATTTCCGCTTCGTCATGATCGGTGAGGCCGGAGACGACGAATTCAACACCCTGGTTCTGCCGGTGCGCAGGGGTCTCGTTGATGCATAACACTTCGGCGTCAAACTGGTCGCTGTGCCGGAACTCTGGTACCCATTGTTTGTTGCCGTTCAGCACCTTCACGTCGTAGCCATTCCGGGTCAGCACCAGCAGGGCGATTTTGTAGCCCTCGCCGAAGCTGCCGATGGCATCTGTGCGGTCAGACTTGGACGTGCTGCCCAGCACCAGCGTGCTGGCCTCCAGCCTTGCAAAGCGGCTGGTGATGAACAGCTGGCCGCCAGCGAAGGCGTATTCGAAAGGTGACTCACTATCCAGGGCGTTCTGCACCAGCTCCCGGATGGCCTCTTTCAGGCCCCAGTGGCGGACGTAATCGCGGGACAGGGGAAGTTCGTAGGATTTGGAACGGATGCGATCTGCAATTGCTGCGAGCATGACTATCTCCCGCGCCATCCTTGCGGTGGGCGCTGTGCGGAATGATTTATTGGGTGATCAGGCCGCCGATGGCGGGGCCCAGGAAAACGATGGTGAGGAAGGTCAGGCCAACGATGGCCGACAGAGCGCGAATGGCGCGCCGCCGGTTCCGCTGGGTGGTCACGGCCGAATCCTCACCGCGATCCGGCCGCCCTTGATAGCCGCTGCAAGCTTCGGAGGTAGCGCCGATACCGGCAGGTCACGCGGCAATCCAGCGCCGAGGATGGTCAGACTGCGCTCGATCTCGGCAATTTGCTCGTCGATCAATGATTTAACCGGTGCGGTGGTCATGCAGCCTCCTTGCGCGCGACCTTGTTGAGGCGTGCGCAGTAGTGGTCGAATTCCTTGAGGGTGATGGTTTGGTCGATCAGGAACTGGGTGATCAGCCCCTGAACGATCAATGCCTCTTCCTGGGTGCTGGAGGCATGCGCCAAGCTTTCGAGCGCTTCGTCGATCAGGATGTGGGCGCTCATAAATAGGCATCCACGTCGTCTTCTGCCTCTTCCCGCTCCGCTGCTACAGCATCAGCGGCGTAGGGCCTGAGCAGATCCATGGCGATCTTCTCGGCGGCTTCGATGGGGCGGGGCTGCCCGATCAAGTCGGCAGCGTGTCCGCGTGAATCCGCCTGACTGCCAAGGATCGAAGACAGGAACAGTCGGGCGAACGAATCACGCTCGTCCATGCCGTCGATTTGGCGTTGGTTCAGGTGGCCTTGCAGAACAGTGCAGAACCGGTCGAACGTCACAACCTGCGGCTGGCCGTAGCGGCGCTTCCACTTGATGTCGACGCCGCACACCAGGCGCTCCGCCGAATGCTCAAGCCAGTCAGTCACCTCGTCGCTCTCGCTGACCTCTGGAGTCAACTGAGCGTCGTAACGCTCCTGGCATATCTTCAATGCTGCGTTCATGGTCGCCTCCAGGCTCACCTGATTGATTCGTAACCGCCGCCATCGCTGGCCCCGTAGTCCATATCGGAAAGGCCATCCATGGCGTCTTCATATTGATCGCGGTTGTTTTTCTGGAACATGGCTCCAGCCAGCACGCCACGAATCCACTTAGGCGGCTTCTTTTTCTTTTTGCCGGACGGGTTTATCAGGGGCATTGATGGGAGAGCCCCAAGCCGCTGTGAATACCGGACGATGTTCGGTATGCGCCTCGGTGCCGGTGCGTCGCTGCGGGCAACGCCGAACTCTCTGAACTTGGCAGCGCACGACTTGTTGCAGCACTTCGCCCAGCCGCGCGCACGGTCTGCCGTGCGCGCGGTAAACGTCTCAGCGCACCATGCGCAACTCACTTCAACTGTTGCGCTCATGGCGACCTCCAGTGTTTGGGGTTAGGCGGAACGGGCGGCGAGCATTGCGTCGGCAAGTCTGTAGGCCTCTTGAGCCATCAGCATGCGTTCGCTTGCCTGCCAGCCATCAGTTGCCATTCCAGCCAGTGCTTTCGCTGCGAAGTAGTCACGAAGGGTCATTCCCGGCGAGCTAATTTCCGGGCCAAAAAGGGCGCCGCGCTCATCCATTTCTACAAGCTGATCGACCGGGAAAGCCGGTCCTCCATTTGCTTTACTCATGACTCTCTCCATTTGTTGGTTCACCTGTATTCGTCAACACTCATGCCTCCCGCTGGTTGCCGATGGGCGCGGGGGAGGAGTGCTGACGGGTAGAGGTGGGGAAGGGGGCCGGTTACTTGTCCGGCGCTGATGTCACCAGCAGATCCTGTGGGCTATACCCGCTGCGGGGCGCTGACAAGGCGCGCTCTCCGGAACCGATATTCTCTCGTCGGTCCAAGCGCCCGACGCTGTAGCGGCCAGGTAGGCTGTTGCTCGGCAACGTCTGGTTAGCACTTCATGGCAGTAGCTCCCTTCGTTCGCTCACTGGGAAGGCAGTGGCCACCTACTGAGTTTGCATCGGAGATCGCTCGATTCTGGCTGGCGAGTAAACCGTCTTCGCCGCGTTGTTCGTCGCTCTGGCTCGGGTAAAGGTGGCCACCCTGCTATCTCGGGGCAGTCAGCCGAGCGATCTCCGATGCAGCCTGGTGCTGGGGAGTACCAGGGCCTCGGGCAGTTAACGACAGGCTGTCGTGGCGCTGGTTGTTCAGTCGTACAGGCCATAACTGAAATCGTGCTCGTCGCAATCGATCACCAGCTTGGCACCACCGAAGTAGAGGGCCGCAGTGAGCTTTTCCCACTTCTTGTAAATCATGAAGTTGCGGCCAATGGGTGCGCCGTCCAGCTTCGCGCTGTAGACCTCACCGAAGTCGTAGCCCCGCTCGTTCTGGCCCTTGACGCTGATGCTGATCCGATTGGCCAGCTCCCATTCGGTGCGCTTGGTACCAGAGGAGTATCGAGATGACGAACTGCGCTCTTCCGGCTGTGGGTCAAAGCAGATGTGCATGTGCTTGCTGCTGCCGATGTAGTCGTTTTCAGCCTCGCGAATGGTGATGTGCGGGCTTTCCCATTGCTCGTCTGTTGCGCGCTCTTTGTTTTCTTCGATGAAGGCATTCAGCAAATCGCTCAGGTTTACGAATTCCGGCACGATGTCGTCTTTCAGCGCATCGTCGATCGCTGCTTGCGAACGACGAAGCATTTCGCCAGTAACGCCAGAAGACTCCCACTGTGTTTTCAATGCGGTGGCGATCAGGTCGTTGTAGCGAGTCAGCTCAAACAGATCGCTCACGTTGGATGGCAGCGCGTCTTTAATGGCCTGGCTGACCAGCTTGCCCATGTCGCTGTAGCTGCGGAAGTTGTCTTTGATGATGTCGGTGAACATGCTTTCCACATGCTTATCGATGATTTCTGCTGGCTTGGCGCCGTCTGTGAATCGGGTTACGCCATCCATCAGCATGGATTGAAGTGTTTGCTCGCTCATTTGGTGCTCCGTGCTTGATCGGTTGTTTTCCCAATGCACCCGTCACCAGATGCATCAGTGAAAATCCCCGTCATGCTTGCAGCGCACTCAGTTTCTGGCGGCAGTCCCGAACCTCTACCATGCAGCGAGCGGCTTCCGCCTTATCCCCGCCGCGCAGCGCTTGCTTGGCCCAGTGCGTCCAGTCATCAATGAAGCTGTGAAGATCCGCGGCGAGCGCTTGCTGGGTGCTGACGAACTGACCTTTGTCGTTACGAATAGCCATGGTGAATTCCTCTTGGTTGCCATCCCAAGCAGCCCTCGCAAGAAGGCTGCTCAGTGATGCTTTCCGCCGTGACCCGCTTCTGGCTGATCACAGGTAAACCCATTCGTTGGTGCGCATCCGATACAACCTGGCCCTTGTCCAGTTCGCACTCCGTTGTTTCTCCGACCGCGACCCTGTCCGCCGGAAAACTAGATTTGGCGCTTTACGCTGCACGCCCGGGTCAGTTGCCAACCCTCTGAACCGTTGAGGCCGGTTCATCGCTGCCTTTGAATCTGGGCCGGTGGTGATCCGGCAAGGGGTGTCGCTAAAGAGCGGGGCAGCTTTCGCTGCTGGCCGGCGGTGTTCGTTGCTGGCTTGAGGTAAATTTACCATTTGGAAATTACCTGTCAATGCATATTGGTAAATAAATTGGTAAACAATTTCAGGGTTCAAGGTAAATCGATGATGTGTATTAGTTTTCTAGGGGCGTAAAAAAGCCCGCTTAAGAGCGGGCTCATTTACATGTCGCTGTATTTTCGCCACTCGATTCTGACGGCGCCGGAATCCAAATGGTCGATGCGGATACCTGCGGTGTCGCCGATGTCTTGGATCACCTGTCGCCACGCCTCTGGGCTTTCGTCGTCCAATCTGAACACTTCAACTGCTTGGATCTCCTGCACATTCGGTGAGGCGATGATCCGCTGGAGTCGGTGACCGACAAGTTCATATGAGTTTCTCGGCTTGCCAGTGGAGTAGGGGGATTGGTTCATGCTTCGCTCCTTGCGAGTACTGTATGAATAAACAGTATTTCGGTCGTCGCACATTGGCAAGTGAAAGTTCTTCCATTGGCTCAGAACCCGGCTGCGAGTCAGCGCCGGGATCCTGAATGACAGTAGGGCAACTGGTACACTGGGTCGATTGGACCAAGGAGATGGGAATGCGCGGATTAGCAATTACGGCCCTAGCGCTAGCGGTAACTGGATGCGGCGGAGATATAGACCGAGCTCGAACGTCAGTCGCTAGCCACCTAAAAGATCCTGACTCTGCAAAATTTAGAAATGAGCGGCAAGTTTCAGACATGGCCGTTTGTGGCGAGGTGAATGGGAAGAATATGTTCGGCGCCTATTCGGGATTCGCCCAATTTCTTGCCATGAAAAGACCTGGCGGATTTGACGTGATAATCGATCCAGATATGACGGACCGGTTTGCAGGGAGTGTTTGCGGCTATGCAAAGGCCGAGACGGAAGCAAAAACTAAAATCAAGGCCCCGCAGCCGGCGGTGGAAATTCCAGGGGTCAGGTGGTCCGTTCAATTAGCGTCCGTCAGTAGTGAGGAAACGGCGGAGGCGATTAGTAGAGATCTTGCGAGTTCTGGCTGGACGCCATACACAACACGCCGCGATGGAAAAAGTCGTGTGTTTGTAGGGCCATTCTCCACAAGGGCAGAAGCCAATTCTAAGATGGATGAACTTGCGCGTAAGAGGGCTCTCAACGGGTTCGTGTTGCGCTACCAAGAGCCTGAGGTTTTGAGCAAGTAGTCGAGACGGGTGCAAATAGATAGCAGAAACAACAAGCCCGGCGCTTGGCCGGGCTCAGCGTTCAGATTTGAGAATGGAAATCGAGCTGCTTGGGTTTTGGATCTATTCCACCAAGGGACATTGCTGTGAGCCCCATAGCCTTTGAGCGTTTGAAGAGCTGCTTGTCATGAGTCCATATCTCCTTGGCGCCGCTCGATATTGCGATCGCCAATATTTGGCGATCGTACTTTAGCTTTGCCATTTTCGAGTCGGGATCGAGCTGCTTCATTTCTTGATTGGATACGAGCATTGCGCACTCTATAGCCGCGAGCTGGTCGAATGAAGAAACCTCTATACACTTGACGCCATTCATCACGTCCAGGTGAAGTTGGTAGCTCTTCCTGTCGATACCCAGCAGGTACTCCGCAATGACGGGTGCTGGCAGAACCACTACGCCTTTGAGCGAATCAATTCGCTCAACCAAGGCTTGCGCTCGCTCGAATGCGTTGACCACCACTTTGTCCGTTTCAGGATCAATGAGGTCTTTCGCTCCTTCGTTTTGCATTATTTGCACAAGCACATTGGTGTCTATGACGATCTTCAATCCTAGCCCCTAGTATCGAGTATCTCAGAATGAGCGCTGGAATTTTCGTTCCAATCTACCCCTCCTGCGGCTTTCAGCCTGGCTATAGCTTCCTTGAAGCCAATGTCTTCCAGTTTTGTGAAAGACGTTATTTTTAGTTTTATGAGCTTCCAGCTTCCATCCGGCTTGCGCTCCCACTCGCCATCGCCGCTTACCCTGACAGGCTTGAAAAGCAGTTGAGCAAGCCTCTCAGCAACATCGATTCCGGTCTCGCAATGGAGGGTTTCATTGTCGGCGCCCTCGATGCGAACGGGGATAGTGTCGTCCTTCCCCCCGACGCTATAGAGCTTTCCTTGGATGCTGGATGGCTTGATCACGCGCATAGGAGGCTCATCGGTCTTAACGACCGGGAACTGGAAGATTTGAGCGCCGCCAGATCGGAGCGATGCCCCTGTCTTATCCTCAGCCATAAGCGTCGAAAGGCGATCAAAAGCGCTGACGGCGCGCTTAGATCCAAGGCCGCCCGAGACCTCTCTGACTTGGTTAATTACGCCGGGGTAAGCGCGCTCCTCAATCTGAGATTGAAGCTGCGCAGATCCAGGTTTTACCGAGTCAAAGTGGACTGATTCCTCATGCCCATACAGCGTGGCAAGCGCCCGCAGGTACTCCGCAAGCCGCTTCATCGAAAGCTGGCCCGGGGTTAGGTCGTTGAGGTAAAGCGTTAACTCTTTCATAAGTCGATTATAGACAGCCGTCCTTGCTGCTTGATATGGGGGTTCATCGGAACGCCCGGCGTTATCCATAGATGGTTTCTACACCATTCCACAACGTCAGGCTACCGATGACTTGTCTCAATCCTATCTTGCGTACATACCCCACCAGAAAACGTGTCCCAGGATAGCTATCTGCTCATCCTGCATCTGCTGAAAGGTGTAATCCTCATCTGGGTGCTCATCACGATTGAAGCTGCGCAAACGGATCCCCGACGGCAAACGGTAGAGCTGCTTAACTCGCAGCTGGCCGTTGTGGTTGATAGCGTAAAGATCGCCATCAGCAATATCACCCAGCCCTGTTTTGCCGGTATTTACCCCCACAGTCGCGCCGTCCCGGAGAACTGGGATCATGCTGTTGCCGCGAACGGTCACGCACTTAGCGTTGCTGAACTGGACCCCGTTTTCGCGCAGGCTTTTTTTGCCGAATCGCAAAAACTCTGCGTCGTGCTCTTCGATGGAGAATCGCCCGGAGCCGGCAGCCAGTTCTACCTCTCTCAGAAATGGAACGCAGACTTCGTCATCGTTAACTGGTGTCTGATCGTCCCAGACGCTGATCTGCTTCAGGGGTACATCTACTTGGATCCGCGGCTGCGCTGCATCTGAAACGGTGCCTGAAGATAATTCAGCTTCGCTCAAAGGCCGATCCAGAGATCCGAGCTCAAGCCCGCACTTCTGCTCGAAGTCGCGCGCCATCTTCTCCCCGATATTTCTCAGGTGTTCGGCCTTGTCCGTAAACAGGCGTGAAATGTAAGACGGCTGCTTGTCGACCTTGGCGGCGAAGTCAGCGTCTTTACCCCCGAAATCGCGATCAATGACCTGGCGTACTCGGGCTCTGCGTATGTCTTTGATTTCCATCCCTCAATTAAAACCTTTATTTCCCTTTAGGGAAATTACCTTTACTTGGTAAACATTTATGGTAAATTCGTGCATAAATGAACCAGAAGGTAAATCCATATGGACTTCCCCACGTACGCAAAGCAGCTTCCGCGCGGCGGAAGAAAACGCCTCGCTTTGAGCCTTGGCATCCCAGCGAGCTACCTGTCTCGACTCATCTCTGGTGACCGGTCGATTACTGCCGAGCGCGCCATTGATATTGAACACGCCACGGGCGGGAAGGTGACGCGCCAGGAATGCTTACCAGAAATCCAGTGGAAGCACGCCAGCTAAGCGACATCCCTGTCCGCCGATCCATTGAAGCCAGATTAGAAGAGAGCAGGCCCCATGCAAACGTCCAGTTCCAGACACACCGTACAAACCCGTGATCAGGTGCTGGTCGCCCACGCTGCAAATCAGATCGCGCGCACCAGCCTGAGCCAGGACGACTTCGCCCAGGCGCTGAGCCGCGAGCTGCATCTGTCCTGCCCAGAGAAGGCCGTCGCCAAAGAGGTGCCGGACTTCGCCGCACTGACCTTGCAGAACGACGTGTCCGACTTTGTGAAGGCGACCGGCCGCTGGCTCAAGCGTGTTCAGCGCTGGCTGTCCGGCGATCAGGAAATGCCGTCCTGGCTGGAAGAGTCGTGGGTCAACGCCCTTGAGCCTGAATTCCGCGACCACTGCGTAAACGAGCTGGCGAGCCGTCACGGCCTGACCGGCGCCCGCCAGATGACCAGTGACCAATGCGCGAACAAAAGCTTCGGCGCGCTGATCCGCGCCCTGGGCGATGTGATCGACACCGGCAGCGAAGTCTTCGACGACCAGGTGATGTGCGAACTGGATCTGCCGCACCTACCGGCGTTCGCCAAGCAGTGCCGCCAGGTTGAAGCGAAGGCGGGGGAGTTGGGGCGTCGCGCGGAGCAGTTGCTCGCGGTGGCCCGGCCACTGAAATCCATAGCCTGAATCACAGGCACAAAAAAGCCGACGTACGAGGTCGGCTTCTTCTACAGCTGTAAGCGAGAGAAATCATGCCAAACATTGTTCCGATACACAACCCTCGGGGGTTCACCCGAATGGACAACCAGATGATGGATGGCTTGATGGCCATCGATTTGTCGGCGCGTGAAATGAAGATTGTTCTGTACGTGGCAAAGGCCACCTTGAACTTCAGCACGGGCGCTCATCGAATCCCAGCGGTCGATATCGCCAAAGCAACCCACATCCACCCTGACACGGTATCGAAGGCTATCTCCGGCCTGCTGCGCCGTCGCGTGCTGTACCGTGAAGGCGGTGCGCGCGGCGACATTGGCGTTTGCGACCCAAAAGAGTGGATCTTCGTAGTAGAGCCGAAACAGACCATATCGTCTGATTCGGCTCAAGTGGTCCGAATCGGCTCTGCCGCGAAACAGACCAAAACCGACGACTCCCTTCTTTATACAAAGAAAGAACCCCTATTAACTCTTTCTGCGAAAGAGATTAATCCGCCCCAAGTGCCAGTCGAACCCCCGAAGCCTGATCGCAAGACTCCGTTCGGCATGGCGCAGTTGCTGGCCGACAACCCGCACAACGTTCCTGAGCAGTTGCTGGCTGACTGGCTGACCCAGCGCAAGGCCAAACGCGCTGCCGTGACCGCAACCGTCTGGTCGACCGTGAACGCCGAGCTGGCCAAGTGCGTCGAGGCTGGGATCACCGCAGACGACGCAATCACCGAGGCGCTGAATTCCGGCTGGCAGGGTTTCAAGGCTTCCTGGGTGATCAAGCGCTTGGCTGAGTCCGCACCGGCACCAGCCCCTCAGTCACGCCACACCGGGTTTGCCGAGCGCAACTACACCGATGGCCTGATTCAGCGTGAGGACGGTTCCTATGCGATCTGAGCCCGTCCAGCAAAGCCCAGAACTCCCGCCGGGCACCCGCATCCAGCCCGCCGAATGCGAGACCCACGGCCACTACGACCAGAAGATTTTCCCGGTGCTGGGCAAGGAATTGAAAAGCGGTTGCCCTGAGTGCGGCCGGATCATTCGCGAGAAGGCTGAAGCTGCCGAGCTGGCCAACAAGGCGATGGAACTCCGCATGGCCATGGAGCGCAAGCTCGGCGCCGCGCTGATCCCCAAGCGCTTCGCCAGCAAGACCCTGGACGGCTACGTCGCTACCACCACTGAACAGCGAAAGGCGCTGAACACCTGCCGCCGTTATGCCGCTGAGTTCGCGCAAATAGCGGAGACAGGCCGCTGCCTATTGCTGCTGGGCAAGCCCGGTACCGGCAAGACGCACCTGTCCGTGGCGATCGCCAACGAGATCATGGCCAAGTCATCCGCAACCGCCGTTTACCGCACCATCGGCGCCGTGCTGCAGGCCATCCGCGCGACCTACGACCATTCCAGCGACCAAAGCGAAAGCCAGATCCTGTCGAGCCTGATCAGCCCCTCGTTGCTCATCCTGGACGAGATCGGCGTCAGCAAGGAGAAGCCGAGCGACTTCGAGCTGACCACGCTGTTCGCAATCATCAATGGCCGCTACGAAGAGCTGCGTCCGACGGTGATCGTTTCCAACCTGGATGGGCAGGCGCTGCCAGGGGCCATCGGCGAGCGCTGCATTGATCGGTTGCGGGAGGGCGGGGTGATCGTCATTCCGTTTGACTGGGAATCGCAGCGCGGCAAGGAGGGATTTTGAAATGACTGACTACACCGAACTGAAGCGGCTGGCCGAGGCCTGCATCGCTGCCGGCGAATACCTGCCGGGTGAAGCATGGGAAGAGGACCGTAGCTATTGCCAAGCAGAAGTGGCGTTTCTTGAGTTCGTGCCCGTGGCAACACCTGCCGCAGTCCAGGCGCTGATCGCCGAGAACGAGCGCCTGAACACATTGCGGAGCGCAACCGAACGTGATCTTGCGCAAGAGCTTGAGGTTTGGCGGAGCGGCCCGTCCTGCTGGAGTTGCGGCGATACCGGTGACGTGCATGACATGGTCGGCGAATGGCGCGGCCAATGCGATTGCAATGCAGCCAAGTTGATTGATGTTTCCAGCGAGCGCAAGCAGCTCAAGGCCGAGAACGAGGCGCTGAATACGGCCATTGAAGACCTTGAAAGGGGGCGCGTTGCGGGCTTCGAGGAATACGATTTCACCCGCCTCAAGGATCGCCGTGGAGACCAGAAGGTTTTCGAAATCACCATTGAAACCGAGTGCGGTTGTGACGTCGAAGAGGGCGAATACACCGTCCGAATTACGCATCTGCTGGGCAATTGGCTGGGCTCTGACGACTTTGGGTTAATCGCAGACGCTGTGGCCGAAGTAGTTGCGGATCTTGGCTTGCCGGAAGAGGGCTATACCACCTTCATCGCTTATGAGTCGGGCGAACGGCAGGACGTGTACTGGACCAAGTGGTTTGAGATTGCGACTGTCGCCTCGGTACTGGCCGAACCGGGCGCCGCCATGGGCAAGGGAGAGCAGTCATGAACCCGATCATTACTCACCAAATGCAACCATGCCCTTACAGCTGCGTGTCGACCTGCATGGCAATGATTGTTGGTCGGCCGGCACAGGAAGTCATCGAAGAGATGCACAAGCCCTATCGCGACGGCGACCTGACCATGCGGCAGATGCTAGAGCGCCTCGGCGTTGAATACACGGCTTTCTTCAGCCTGGACTGCCCACCCCTGGCCGATGAGGGGGCTTATCTGTGCACGTCACCTTCGCTCAACATCGAAGGCGGCAACCACCAGATCCTGATCGAGGTCACCGACGAGGGCTACTTCGTGCTCGACCCGGTTCAGGGGCGCGAGGACCGCAAGTATTACGTGGCGCGCGGGAAGGGTGAGGGCAACCCGCTGGCGATCGACCTTGGCGGCTTCGTCGTCGATGCCTTTATCTCGCGCGACCATCTTTTGGCCCAGCGCACCGGCGAGACTTTGACGGAGGCTGCAGCATGACTAAGCCCGCCAAGCCCCGTCCAATGCCTGTGTACCTGGTGCTGCGCCGCTTGGTCGATCCTGCTACGGGCAAGGAGGTTGCAGCGTTCGTGCCGTCCTCCGACGCCGACCGGTCAATCCTTCGTGAGCGGGATTTCCGGATCAACACGAAGATCCGCGCCGACCTCAAGCAGCCGCGCAATCCACGGTTTAACGGATTGGTCCACGGCCTGGGCCGGGTGCTGAGCCAGAACATCGACCGGTTCTCCGGCAAGCAGTCCCACGACGCGATCAAGGCACTGCAGTTGGAGTCGGGCGTGTACTGCGACGAGGAAGCGTTCGACATTCCGGGCCTGGGCCAGCTTACCCGCAAGACGCCCCGCAGCCTTTCCTACGACTCGATGGGGGAGGAGACATTCCAAGACTTTTGGCGCCAGTGCTGCGCGTACCTGGTGCTGCACGACTGGCCGACGCTCACGGAAGAGCGGCTGACCGAAATGGCCGAGTTCGAAGCATTCAAGGAGGCCGCATGAGCCATAATTTTAAGCCGTGTGATCCAGCTCTGACGCTGGTAGCGCGTTACGGAATTCCCTCTATGTCGCAAGTGACCCTCGTCATTTTTCGGCACCAGGGGCAGAAAGCTGAAGAGCCAGGCGGCCGGCTGTGGGTCGCTCCACATGACGGTTGGATCGTTGGACGAGATGGCGAAGACGGCTACGGTTTTTTCAAGCCTGAGCAACTGATGCCCTTGCGCGGCGACTTCACCACAGAGCAGCAGAAAGCCAAGGAGGCTGAGCCATGCTTGTAGCAACCAAGGAACGGAAGAAGAAAACCTGCGACAACCCCGCTTGCGGGGCCTCATTCGTCCCACAGCGCCTCGGGCAGGCGGTGTGCAACTACACCTGCGGCCTGGCCATCAAGGATGTGAACCAGGCGAAGGCTCGCAAGTCTCTGGCCCAGGTTGAGCGCCGCGAGATCAAGATCCGCAAGGAGAAACTGAAGAGTCGCGGCGAGCACATGCGCGAGGCTCAGCAGGCGTTCAACGAATACATTCGCGCCCGGGACCAGGCCGCCGGCCACCCTTGTATCTCCAGCGGCAAGCCGTTGGACTGGAGCGGCAACGCAGTCGATGCCGGCCACTACCGCAGCGTTGGCTCCGCGCCTCACCTGCGCTTCGATGAGCGCAACTGTCACGCACAGAGCAAGCAGGACAACCGCTTCCTTTCGGGCAATGCCGTGGATTACCGGATCGGCCTGATTGCGCGAATCGGCCAGGAGGCCGTCGACGCCTTGGAAGCTGACCAGAGCGTGCGCAAGTACACCGTCGAGCAGATCAAGGGCATCAAGGCCTACTACCGGGCGAAGACAAGAGAGCTGAAGAGGGCTGCAGCATGACCTATCGCAACGTTGTTTCAGCAGTAGTTCGAGCCCTTGCGGCCAAGACCATCAGTTCCGCCGGCGGCTGCGACTTTGAGCCGAAGGTGCAGTGCGCCAAGCAGAAGGGGGAGATCGTCGGCAAGGAGGCCGCGTTTCTCCAGGACTGCTGGGTGTTCGGCCGACTGCACAAGACGCTGACCCCGGCGCACTGGCGGGCACTGGTGGCGAAGTACTCGACGCATGAGGAACGAAAACACGGTGCGATACTGGAGTTGCTGAACTCTGTGAAAACGCCGGCGCCGAAGCGCTTCCGGGAATGCGCGGTGCTGACCTGGGCCATCCCGCAAGTTGCCGGTGCCGAGGGCAAGCGTTCCGCCGCTGTGCTGCCGGCCGCCTGGTACGACATCACAAATTGGGATAACGACGGCAAGCCTGAATCTACTCGGTACCGGTGGCGCTCAGGGATCCGCAAGACTCTGGATGACCAGGTGAACGAAGCTCTCACTGCCGCTCAGGAACTGCTTGATGCGGAAGGGTTAATCGAAAGTTGTGTGGCGTAGCAAAAAGCCGTTGCAATGAGTGAGAAAGTGAGAGAGTATTTACCCATCCTATCGATCTTGCGCGTTAGGGGTTCACACTGAAAAGCCCGGCTTATATGTCGGGCTTTTTATTGCGCTCAGTTTGTGCAAGGTCGAAAATAGAGCTTCCGACTATAAACTGGGAGAGCGTCATGGTTTTGCGTGGCATGGCACAGATGCATGTCGACGACTTGGCGGAACGGTTCAAGAAGTTGGTTGTAGGGCAGGCTGGCAACGCGGATATTCAGTTAGCGTGGGTTGTTTTTTATCAGGGCAGAATGTTCGGAGCTTATTCAACGGCCGAGCTTGCACTGAAGAAAATAACGGACATTGAGCACTGCATCAGCATCGACGAGGCCCCAGTCCCTCAACTTCAAGCGACTAAAATTTTTATGAAGCCCCGCCTAGAGCGGGGTTTTTTATTGCCCAAGGAAAGGGCGATTCAGCAAAAGGAATTTGCAGATGTTGAAAGAAATCAGATGCGGTAGCTGCAACCGACTTCTCGCCCGTACGGGTGGGTTTACAGAGCTCCAGATCAAGTGTTCCCGATGCGGGACGTTGAATCATGTGAAGGCCACGAGCCTCGAGCAATCGCCCATGAGCGCCATACGCCCAATTCAGAGGCCTGAACTTAAATCAGCTCAGTAATGGAGTTTAAAATGGAAAACGCAAACTCGGCGTCTCAAACCTTGCAAGATCTTTGGACTCAAGTAGAACCGGTGGATAACACCGGCATGCTTAGGCGCGTGGTTTTTGCGCAAGGCAAGTTTTATGCGGTTGGTGGCAATGGTCTTCCCACAACCACTCAGGTTGTCATCGGAGGCGCAACTGGTACAGCGTGGACCAAGCTGAAGGGCGCCCTCACCTCTGATAGCGGAAAGGTCCTCAACGAGCTGTACTGGAACGGTATTGGGTCATCGCTT
This sequence comes from Pseudomonas sp. D4002, assembly GCF_013385665.1. Taxonomy (NCBI): domain Bacteria; kingdom Pseudomonadati; phylum Pseudomonadota; class Gammaproteobacteria; order Pseudomonadales; family Pseudomonadaceae; genus Pseudomonas; species Pseudomonas sp. D4002. The sequence goes on along the minus strand of NZ_JACAPN010000012.1, from coordinate 196,516 downwards.
CAAGCCCTTTCTCAATCCGGCAATCTGTTCTTCGGCAACGCAGACCACCCTGAAAGGGTTTGGACAGACCTTACGGCAACTGTTCGCGCGTCCGGAGACTTGCAAGGCATTGTGTTTTATCAGCCAATTTCCGGCAATGACTACACCTGGATACTGGTTGGGTCTAACGGTAAAGTCTTTTCCCGTTATAGCGATTGGTCAGGCCAAGTGGAGCGCACTACGACCTTCACTTCTAGCGAGACTGTGTACTGCGTCAACGTCATTGGCAGTTTTGTGTTGGTTGCGGGATCGAATGGGAAGCTGCTTAGCGCTGTGAAGATGGCGACGGAAAATCCGCAAACATTCAACACCAGAACCAGCACCTTCGGCACTAGCACTATCCTTTCCATGAAGCTTTGCAACGGGAAAATGTTTATCGTTGGTGCGGATGGCAAGATGGCATATTCATCCGATGGGCTTAGCTGGACTGCTGTTGAAGATACCAGTTTCGGTGGAACCATCATCCGCGACATTGCTTACGGTAATGGCAAGTATGTGGCTGTCGGCGACGGCGGCAAGACGGCCGTTTCCGAAGATGGGCTCGGCTGGATTCAGCAAGCCAACACTTTCGCAGGAACCGATATCCGGAGCGTCGCCTACGGCAATGGCAAATTTGTAGCTGTTGGTGCAGACGGCAAGATTGCTTACTGGACTCCATGATCTTCTATCTCCTTGCGTAATAGAGCCCAGCCGTCGCGCTGGGCTTTTTCATTTTCGGCCCCGCCACACCCTTCGCTCTAAGCAGGGAGTGCCGTCGGGGCTGACCTATTTCAAACATGCCCCACGGAGTCGAGCGCATGGAGTATCTACAGCGCCTGCTCGACAAGATCGACAGGTTCGAATTACTGATTGCGGGCCTGGTTGGGGCTGTGATCGCCAGCTGGTGGCACAAGGACGACCTGAACGACTGGCGCGCCTGGATGATCTTCCTCATCACCGGTATGGCCTGTTCGATCTACCTCACCAGCATGGTCAGCACTTACCTCGGCGTCACCGAGCCGAAGATCGTCGCCGGTATCGGCTTCCTGCTGGGGGCATTCGGCGGCTCGCTCCTGGCGGCCATCAATCGAGCCATTAAATCCGCTGACCTCTGGGCGCTCATTCGCCAGCGGTTCGGGGGAGGCAACCCACCATGAATCTTGAACTGATCAACTCCATAGCCTGCGGCCTTATCGCGCTGTGGGCAGCGTGGTGCGTACTGAGCGGGAAGGTAAGGGACGGCATTCTCGGGAAGCTGATCTACACCACGATCGCCATTACTGGTTTCGTCGTGTCGGTGCGCAGCCAGAACATCTTCTTCGGCCCGACCACTGCTGGCCTGACGCTGCACGTCGCCCTGGCTCTGGCCGGTGCCCGCCACATCTTCATGGTCACGTACTGGCAACGGGTGAAGGTGTGGCTCTGCCGGATGCTGAACTGCGAGCACTGCCTGCACTGTGACAAGGCACCTGGTGGTGTCGAGCGCCGGGGCAAGTAATCCGCGCCACGTTTTCGAATGCGCCAAATCGTGGCGCGGCATTGGAGCGACAGATGAAGCTGATACTCAAACGGATCGAGAAGACCGTGCCTATCCAGGCCCTTTGCGATGCCGAGCCAAAGCACGTCGGTATCGGTGAGCTCGGACCATTTGCTCTCCACACTGAGGACGGCCAGATTCTCCCGTGCCAGGTATCCACCAGCATGGCCAGCGAGCGCTCCACGTGTGAACTCACCGTTGTTTTCAAGCTGGATGGCGACAAGATAAAGGTAGAGGGCGACGAATGAACAAAGTCACCCGCCTGCGCCACGCGCTGCCGATGAGCCCTGACATCAACACGGCAGTGAGCGCTCTCGACAAGGCCATTGCTAACGCTGTGGACGCCGCAAAGGCCGCCGGTCTTCCTCAAGGCCTGATCGTTGGGCTGCTCCACGGCCACGCCCATGCACAGACACACCAGATGGTGACCTAATGACCGCCACCATCCACGACATCGCCGACCAGCGCCCGCACCTAATGGTGGTAGCCAGTGATGCCGTCCACGTAGTCCCGCACGCCCTGGTTCAATCGGTGATCGCTGGCGACAAGCCTTCTTCGACCCTGACTGAGCCAGTGCTACAGCGGATCATTGAAGAGTGGCTGCAGCAGGTGACGGCATGAGCGTGAAGATCGTTGAGCTCAAACGCGAGGGCTGGCGAGATGCTGCAAAGACCCTTCGCAAGATCGCCGACGACCTCGACGCGGGAGAGCATCCTGAGTGCGCTGTAGGCGCGCTGACGCTGATCGGTGCTAAGGGAGAGGTAACCGTGTTCGGCCTCGGTCCCAAGTGCGATGACCTGCAATGCCTCGGTGCGATGCGCTTGGGTGAGCAGAAGCTGATTGATGTGTTGCTGGGGCAGGCTGACTGAGCGTTTAGGGGGAGGATAATTTCAACTAGGTGTTGTTTTGATGTTGAAATGACATCCGGCGACCTCATCTTGTTTGATACACCCCCTACGTTTTAAGGAGCAACAAGATGTCTGATTTTAAGAAAGGCGATGTGGTCCAGCTCAAAAGTGGCGGACCAAAAATGACAATTCAGGATTTGGGCGACTACAGCTTTGGCGGCAACCCAGAGAACGGTGCGCTTTGCGTGTGGTTCGATAAGACAAAAAGTGAAGAGAAGGTGTTCGATTTAGCGGTGCTGGAGAAAGTATCTGCTGGTGAGTTTTCAGTAACATCGATCTGATTTTCAGCTTTTATAGAGCCCTGCCAAGTGCAGGGTTTCTTGTTTTTGGAGGATGCATGGACAGGCCATACCCTCCATCGTCACTGCTTGAACTGTCGGACCTTTCCAATCTCGGTATCCGACTGACCCCGGCTCCCGAGGTATGGGAATGGCTCCAAGCCGAGATCCTTGCTGACACCGGCACCATTCACAACGAAGACCATGCTCACCTGCTGGATGCAGACATCCGGGTCATGTGGGCGTCGTCGAGCTTCGAGAAGCAGGGCAGGACAGTGCTTGGCCAGGCCGAACAAGTAGCGTTCCGCGCAGGTGGTTGGCAGAAAGCCCGGATGGAGCAGCAGATGCGTGATTGGTTCGGCGATGTGCCGGCCTTCATCATCACGTTGGCTGCTGACTACTGCGCCCAGTGCAGCGACCTTGAGTTCTGCGCGCTGATCGAGCACGAGCTGTATCACCTGGCTCACGCGACCGACAAGTACGGTCAACCAGCATTCACCCAAGACGGCGCACCGAAGATCAAGCTGCAGGGCCACGACGTTGAAGAATTCGTCGGTGTCGTCCGCCGCTACGGTGCAAGCCCGGACGTTCAAGCGTTGGTGGATGCTGCAAACAGTCCTGCTGAGGTGGGGAAATTGAACATTGCGAGGGCCTGCGGAACCTGTCTGCTCAAGTCGGCCTGATTCCATGACAGGTATTGACGGATGACAACCATATGGCAGTACTACGAAGCGAGGTCAAAGCCTTCATCGTTCAGGCTCTGGCCTGCTTCGATACGCCATCCCAGGTGGTAGCAGCGGTCAAGACAGAATTCGGGATTGAGATCACCCGCCAGCAATGCGAAACGCACGACCCGACAAAGTTTGCCGGGCAGAAGCTCGGCAAGACCTGGGTGGACCTGTTCCACGCTGCTCGCAAGCGATTCCGCGAAGAGACAACCGATATCCCTATTGCCAATCGCGCGTACCGACTTCGCGGCCTTGGGCGGCTGGCCGAGAAGGCCGAGAACATGCGCAACCTGGCGCTGACTGCCCAGCTTTACGAGCAAGCAGCCAAAGAGACGGGTGACGTCTATGTCAATCGCCGCGTTGAGCCTGACAAGTCGCTGGATGAAGAAATCAAACTGCTTGAGATCGAGAAGCGTAAAGCCGAGCTCAAGCTGATAGAGAAGGGCGGTGGCAACTCCAATGCCCAGCTGCTGGCCGATTTGATCGCGAGGCTGCCGTCATGATCGCGAACACTGGCAACCTGATGCTTGATCGCCAACTGTCCCGCTGGTACCCACTGAAAGATCACCCGGTGCAACTCGCCCTGGTGGCAGCGGTGTCGGAAGGAATTCGCTTTCCACTGGTGCCCGCAGGCCGTCGCAGCGGAAAGACTGAGCGGTTCAAGCGCTTCGTGGTGAAGCAGGCATCGGCGTACAGCGGCATGTACTTCGCCGCGGCACCAACGCACGCCCAGGCGAAGAAAATCTTCTGGGATGACCTCAAGGCTTTCACGCTCTGCTGCATGCACAGTCGCAGGCCGTCCGAGTCCGACCTGATCATCTACCTGGACAACGGCAGCGAGATTCACGTCATCGGCCTGGACAAGCCGCAGCGAATTGAGGGTATCCCCTGGACCGGCGGCGGCATCGACGAATTCGCGGACATCAAGCCGGATGCCTGGGAGGCAAACATTCTCCCTGCGCTGAACACCGTCAACCCAACCATGCCGGATTATCGGGCCTGGTGCTGGTTGCTCGGCGTACCTGACGGCCTGAACCACTACTACGATCTGTGCATGCAGGCGGAGTCGGGCAATGACCCGAACTTCCGGGTGTTCCATTGGAAATCGGCCGAGATTCTTCCGGCTGACGTCATGGACGCAATGAAGCGGGCTATGTCGGCCAAGCAGTTCAAGCAGGAATTTGAAGCCTCATTCGAAACGGCGTCTGGCCGGATCTACGAGGACTACAGCAAAGCGAACACCACCGATGCAGCCATTGAGCCGCATGAGCAGCTGATGTGGATGCACGACCAGAACTTTACGCCTCTGTCATCTGCGATCGGTGTCCGGCGCAACGATGGCAAAGACCTTTATCTGTTGGATGAGATCGTGCTGATTAGCGCCGTTTCGAAGCAGTCGGCTGCGGAGTTCGTGGACAAGTTCAAGGATCACAAAAACAAGCACGTCCTGATCTACGGCGACCCCGCGGGCAAGGCAGGCGAGAAGCACGGACACGCATCCGACTACACCGACATCGAGGGCGTGCTGAAGGCCAATGGCTGGACGTACACGCGCAAGGTCAAGCCGGCGCACCCGTCCATCAAGGACCGGCAGAACGCTGTCCGGGCGAAGATTCTGACCGCCTCAGGCGAAACCAGCCTATTCATTAACCCGGTCACCGCTCCCTGGTGCCACAAGGGGTTGAGTACGGTCCAGCTTCAGATGGGGTCGACCTTCCAGGAAGACCAGAAAAACGACTACCAGCACATCACCACGGCGATCGGCTATTGCATCGACGTTGAGTGGCCGTGCATCAAACGCACAGGCGGAACACGCCGAATTGGAGGCTTGGCCTGATGCCAGTGCAATCGACAAACCCCGACTACGACGCGCACATCGCGGAGTGGGAGATGATGGACGACGCGCTCGAGGGTGAGTGCGCCGTAAAGCGCAACGAGCGCAACTTGCCAAAGCCAAGCGGCATGGTCGAAGCCGAAAAGATCGACGGCGCCGGCAACAAGTACCTTTACGAGAACTACACGAACCGGGCTCAGTACGAGCACTGGGTGCGCGACTCGCTGCGTTCGATGATGGGCCTGGTCTCGCGGCTTATCCCGGAGATTGAGCTACCCGCCGGGCTGAAGGGGCTGGAGGACAACGCCACAGCCGACGGCTTCGGCCTGAAGCAGTTGTTCTTCCGCCTAGTACGCCAGGCTATTTCCCATGGCCGGGTGCCGCTGGTGGTGAACATCGACGATAGCGGCGAACCATACTTCTCGACGTACGCCACGCGCAACGCGATCAACTGGGACACGGCTGATCAAGGCGGCCGGCAGGACCTGGTGCTTTCTGTGTTCCGCGAGTTCCGCAAGAAGGGCGGCGATCGCTACAGCCATGACTGCATCACGGTTTTCCGTGAGTTCTTCATGCTCAACGAGGTCTGCTACACCGCCGTGCGGAATGAAGGCGGTGAGCTGATCGAGGACGAAAAGCCGCTGGGCACAACAGGAACTGACAACCGCCTGGTTAAAGGCCTGTCGTACTTGCCGGTGATCTACTGCGGCTCGACCGACAACTCGCCAGATGTCGACGAGGTGCCGCTGCTCACCATGGCGCGGGCCGCGTTGAAGTCCTATCAGATCAGCGCTGACTATTTCAGCTCTCTGCATCAGACCAGTCATCCGCAGCCGTGGGTGTCGGGTTTGGATGAGGCGGTGGAGTTGAGCGTAACCGGTCCATCCGCTGCCTGGGATCTTGGGCCGAACGGAAAGGCTGAATACCTTGAATTCAAGGGCACCGGCATTGAAGCCAACCGCAAAGCCATGGATGACCAGAAGAACGCGGCGCTTGAGGCCGGTGCCAAGGTCATGGATGTAGCCGGCACAGAGTCGGGAGAGGCGCGCAAGACGCGTCAGAACGACCAGCACGCCACACTGCACAGCATCGTCATCACGGTGGCCGAGGCGGTGGAGCAGGGCCTGCGATACGCCGCCGAGTGGAGGGGCTACGACCCGAAGCAGGTCAAGTTCAAGGTGAACCCTGAGTTCGTGACCCCGGTGGTCGACGCCCAGGTGCTCGCCGAACTGCTCAAGGGTGTGATGGCCGGCACAATCAGCGCCGACACCTACTGGCAGTACCTCACCACCGGCAAGCTGCCGGACCGCCCATATGACGAAGAGGCCGACCTGATCAGCGATGAGCGCGAGTCGGCCGGCATCAACCTGGACAACGACGATGCCAACGACAAGCCTGGCGCAGGCGGACAGCCAACTGCTGGAGCAGACGACCCGCCACTCGGTAATGCTGGAGCGACTTAAGGCCGGTGAGGTCAAGAAATTCGAGAAGTACCTGCGCCAGATCGACAAGCTGGTGCGGGAGCAACTCACCCGCAAGGAGCTGACCACCTACAGCCGGGACCGCCTTGAGCAGTTCCTGGCCCGGGTGGACGGCAAGCTGCTGGAGATCTACAAGGCCTACGGCGACCTGGTGCAGGCCGATCTGGTCGATATCGCGTTGTACGAGTCAACCTTCGAGGCTAAAAGCCTGAGCAATGCACTCTCCATCGATGCGGTGGTGCCGACCAGCACGGTGATACGTGCGGCGGTGTTCTCCTATCCGCTTCAGGTCAAGGGCATAGACGGCGGCAAGCTGCTGAAGAGCTTTGTCAGTGGGTGGACTCGGACCGAGACGATGCGCGTCACGAACACCATCCGGCTCGGCTTCGGCCAGGGCCAGACCAACGCCCAGATCATTCAGGCGATTCGCGGAACTGCGGCGCAGAACTTCACGGATGGCGTCTTGGCGGTGAGCAACCGCAATGCTGCCGCCGTGGTGCAGACGGCAATCCAGCACGTAGCCACCACGGCACGAATGGAGACGTTGAAGGCCAACAGTGACGTGGTGCTGGGCTATCGCTGGGTGTCGACGCTTGACCGCAAGACCTCGCAGCAATGCAAGGGCCTGGATGGGATGCGTTTCGACCTGGGCAAAGGTCCGCTGCCACCGGCGCACATCAACTGCCGGTCAACTACGGTGCCGACCACCAGGCTTTCGGATATGTTCGCGAAGGACGCCACTCGCGCCTCGGTGGGCGATAACGGTGGGGCCCAGGTCGACGCAGGCCTGAATTATTACGAGTGGCTGGCAACGCAACCGGCTAGCTTCCAGGATCATGCTCTCGGGCCGGTCCGGGGCAAGTTGTTCCGCGATGGAGGGCTGACGCCGGAGAAGTTCGCCAAGCTGCAGCTCGACAAGTCATTCAAACCGCTGACGCTGGCGCAGCTGAAGGAAGCAGAGCCTGACATGTTCATCCGAGCAGGCGTTACACTCGGCGCTCAACCAGGTTGAGATAGCACATGCAGATCATCGTTGAGGACGGGAAGGGCAGACCAGACGCGAATAGCTTCGTGCCGCTGGAGAAGCTGACCTTCTACCGCGACTACTACGGGTTCCGGATACCTGAAGCAGAGGCTGACCAGGTCGAACTGCTACTGCGCGCTGCTGCTGACATCAACGGTCGCCAATGGAAAGGGCGCAAGGCCAAGCCTGAGCAGGCAATGGCCTGGCCCCGGCGTGAATGCAAGATCGAATACCAAACGCTGTCTGAGACATTCGTGCCTTTTGAGCTTGAATGGGGCCAGGTACGGCTGGCGGTCGAGCTATATGCTGTCGAACAGGGGTTCCAGATTGAGGAACCAACGCATTGCACTGAGCCCAATGGCCGGCGCACGCGGCTCAACCGAGATACGCCAGGCTTTCGCATGCGGCCGCCGCCATACGCACCGAGCAGGACGCAATTCGCTGATTACCTGGTCATGCGCGGGCTCTCGATAGTCCGATAAAACACAGAATTCAAACCAAACCGCCCAATGGGCGGTTTTTTATTGCCTGCAAAGCGGGCCGACCAAACCCAAGGGGTGCACCAAGTGGCAGACGAAAACCAGATTGATCTTGAAGACCCGGCAGTTCAGACCGCCATTGCTGCAGCTGTCGAGGCTGCGACCCTGGGCCTCAAGAACAAAAACACCGAGCTGCTTGGCTCGCTCCGGACCACCAAAACTGAACTGGATGGCTTCAAAACCCAGTTCGAGGGCCTGGACATCAATGCGGTGAAGGCCCTGCTCACCAAGGTCGGCCAGGACGAAGAAACCCGCCTGCTGGCTGAGGGCAAGCTCGACGAGGTCATCACCAAACGCACCGAGCGCCTGCGCACCGACTACGACGCCAAACTGGCTGCTGAGAAGGGCCGCGCCGACAAGGCCGAAGCCTTCGCTGCGAAGTACAGCGACAAGGTGCTGGCCGATTCCATCCGCGCTGCTGCCATCAAGGCCGGCGCGCTCCCTGAGGCTGCCGAGGACATCATCCTGCGCGCTCGGGGCACTTTCAAACTCAGTGAAGACGGCGAGGCGATTGCCACCGATCGTGACGGCGAGGTCGTTTACGGGAAGGACGGGAAAACCCCGCTGTCGCCGCTCGAATGGGCGGAATCTCTGCGTGAAACAGCAACACACCTGTGGCCAAGGGCTCAGGGTGCCGGGCAGACCGGCGACAACGGTGGCAAGGCCACGAAAAAGTGGGGTGATTACACGGAAACCGAGCGCGCTGCGATCGCCCGTGACAACCCTGAGCTCTTCAAGAAAATCCAGGCCACCAAAGGAACCTAATCCATGGCAACTACCCAACTGACCGACATCTTCGTCGGCGACTACTACGCCTCTCTGGCACCGGTTAACAGCCCGGAAAAGACCGCTGTGTACGAGTCGGGCATTGTGACCCGATCGCCTGTACTGGATGCGATCGCCTCCGGCAGCCAGGGCACCGCCGAAATTAGCTACTGGCAGGATCTCAACGCTGATGAGGCTCCGAACATCAGCAACGACGACCCGAACGACCAGGGCGAAGTCGGCAAAGTCACCCAGGACAGCATGCGTGCACGCGTCCTGTACCTCAACAAAGGTTACGGCGTGACCGACCTGACTGCCGAGCTGGCCAACACTGAACCTCAGCAGCAGATTCGCAACCGCTTCGGCACCTACTGGACCCGCCAGTGGCAGCGTTACACCCTGGGGGCGGCTCGCGGCATCATCGCCTCGAACATCGCGAACAACGGCGGTGACATGGTCATCGACGCGGGCGCGACCATCAGTGCGAATGCCTTCCAGGATGCTGCGTTCACCGCCGGCGATGCCGCTGACCAGTTCGGCGCGATCGGCGTGCACTCGGTGGTGATGAACCAGATGGTCAAACAGGACCTCATCGAATACCTGCGTGACTCCGACGGCAAGATCATCCTGGCCACCTACCTCGGCAAGCCAGTGTTCATGGACGATGCCCTGGTATATGGCGCGGGTAAGTACCTGTCTGTGTTCTTCGGCCAGGGCGCTTTCGGTTACGGCGAAGGCACGCCGAAGGTGCCGGTAGAGCTGGAGCGTAAGCCAGGCGGTGGTAACGGTGGTGGTGCCGAAGTGCTGTGGGAGCGGAAGACCTACATCCTCCAGCCTGCCGGCTTCAGCTGGAAGGGTTCAGAGGCTCAGAACCTCAGCCCGACCGCCACTCAATACGCCGCTGCTGCGAACTGGCAGCGCGTGTTCAGCCGCAAGCAGGTTCCGTTCGCCGCTGTGATCAGCGGTACCACCACGCCGTAATTCGGCCCACACAGCCTGGCGCCCGTATGGCGCCGGGATGCTTTTGAGGTGACTCATGAAAGTGATCTACACGGACAAGCCGGGCAAGGAGCGTGGCGTGTGCTACCGCCTGCTGAGCGAATTCTTCGGTGTCATCGGCTCCGCTACCGAGGTGGTGGTCGATGGCGATGCCCCGGACATCTTCGACGCCTACCAGGCGGCCGGCATCAAGGTGTCCGACGGCAAGGAGCCAGAGAGCAAAGAAACCGACCCTCTGAAAATGAAGGTCCCCGAGCTGAAAGAATGGCTGACCGAGAAGGGCATTGCCTTCGACCCGTCCGCCAAGAAAGAAGACCTGCAGGGCCTGGTGCCAGCGGAATAAGGACAAGCACATGACCGATTTCATCACCGTCGCCGATGTTGACGCTCAGCTCGGTCCTGACTGGGCCGGCACCGGTGATCCGGTCCTTGCTGTGACCATGGCCAACGCTTGGCTCACAGCCAAGATTAAGCGGGTTGTTCCCGATCCGGTCCCGACCGAGATCAAAACAGCCGGCGCCCAGGTCGCCAAAGAGGCGGCGGCGGGCAAGCTGTACACAGCAACGCAGAAGGAAGTGCAGAGCAAGACGGTCTCGGCTCAGTCCGGGACATCGGTGAGCAAAACCTACGTGGCGGGCTCTACCGATCAGTCGGCGGGAGTCAACTTCGCTCTAGCCCTGCTGGAGCCGTGGATCAGGCGCTCCGGCGTGATGATGCTGAAAAGGATTTGATCATGGGTATGCGCGAAGAGATCCAGGCTGAATTGGCCGAGTCGTTCGACGATCCTGATGGCCTGGCCGATGCGGTCAAGCCGGTGACGGGCGTGCGCAAGGTTGCGGGCGAGTATGACCCCGACTTGGGTGGCGAAACACCGGAGACCACCGTGACGTACTCGGGGCGCGGAGTTCTGGGCAGCTACCTGTCCAAGGAAATCGACGGCTCTCTCATCCAGACCACCGACAAGAAGCTGCTGGTGCTGCAAAACGAGCTGTTCGTGTCGGAGGCCGGCGTGCCGACGGCGGTACCGGCTACCCCGGCCATTGGCGATATCGTCAACGGGCTGCGGGTGGTGAACCTGTCCGCCGACCCGGCTGATGCGACGTGGACGGCGCAACTGAGGAAATGATATGGCGACCCAATCCGGCAGCTTCGCCCTGAGCCTGGCCGAGTTCGCCGCTCAGACGGGTGAAGCCATCGACGCCAGTGTGCGCGAGATCATTATCGAGGTCGGGAGCAGCCTGATCCGGATGTCCCCCGTGGGTAACCCGGAGATCTGGGCACAGAACGCTGTGGCGACCCAGTACAACAAGGCCGTCGACGATCACAACAGCGCACTGCGCAGTGATCCGGCCAACCTCACGAAGGGCGGGCGGCTGAAGAAGGGCCGCAAGCTCAACGACGGCATGGACATCAAGGCGCCTGAAGGCTACGTCGGCGGCCGGTTCCGTGCGAACTGGCACATATCGCTCGGCGTGGTCGAGAACGTCACCTTTGACGAGGTAGACCCGAGCGGCGCCGAAACCACTGCGGCGCTGGTTGCTGCGATGAGCGACTTCACCGCCGGCCAGATCGCTTACATCATTAACAACTTGCCCTACGCGATACCGCTGGAGTTCGGCCATTCCACCCAGGCCCCCGGCGGCATGGTCCGGGTAACCGTGGCTCGCTTTCAGCAGATAGTGCTGGAGGCCATCAGGAACAACCAGGTATGAGTCACGCAATCATCGCTTCGATCTACGAGGCCAAGCTCATCGCCTGGAACGCTGCCAGGTCGGAGAAGCTTAAGATCGTCTTCGAAAACACGGCCTATACGCCGGCGGCAGGCGAGACCTACCTGCGGGCCTTCACTATCCCGGGCGACACCGCGAGCAACACTCTCGGCGGTGACCACCGACTGTTCACCGGTGTGTTCCAAGTGAGCATCATCGCGCCGGCTGGCACGGGCAAGACCAAGACGAACCCGATAGCAGCCGAACTGACCGACCTCTTCCCGCTGTATGTGCGCGACACGAAGAACGGCTTCGTCGTCACGCCCATGACGCCGGTAGATCAGGGGCCAGGTATCACCGGCGACTCCACCTACACCATACCGCTGTCGTTCTCGTACCGGTCCGACACCACACCATAACCTGCCCGTTGGGCAAATCCTGAACCCGCCAAGTGCGGGTTTTGTCATTTCTGCAAAGAGGAAATACCCATGGGCTACAAAATTCCAGACGGCGGCACCTTCCAGCACGGTGCCACTTATGGCCCGGACATCCCGTTTTCGGCACTGAGCAACGCGGCTGAGGCTGTGGCCACTGTAACTGGCGGTACGCTCGCTGCTGGCGACATCGTGATTGTCACCTCTGGCTGGACTCGCTTGGGTAACCGCGTTGTGCGTGTAAAGGCGGCTACTGCCACTGCCATCACCCTCGAAGGCATCGATACCACCGACGTGCAGGTCTACCCGGCCGGCTCCGGTATCGGCTCGCTGAAGAAAGTGCTGACCTGGGTACAGATTCCGCAAATCACTGACGTGGCTTTTGCCGGCGGCACCCAGAACTATCTGGACGTGGTGTTCCTGGAAGACAAACAGGGCCGCCAGATGCCAACCGACAAAGCGGCGGCCAGCTTGGCGCTGACCATTGCGGATGACCCGGGCCAGGCGTTCAACGCCATCCTGCGTGCAGCGGATGCCAGCCAGACCATTCAGGCTGCGCGCCTGAACCTGCCGGGGAACGACACGCTGTTCTACGGCGCCTTCACCTCCTTCTCCAACCAGCCGACTGTGTCCCGCAGCAACTTGCTGACCCGCACCGTCAACCTGGCGCTGCAGGGCGAACCGACCCGTTACCTAACTGCGGTGGCGTAACCCATGGCAAAGATCAGAATTGCCCAAAACCCGACGTTCAAGGCCTTAGTGTCGATCCCTATCGTTGGTGGTGAGCCCGAGAAAATCGAGTTCACCTTTAAGTATCGGGATCGCCCGGGGCTTGCCGCTCTGTTTGATGAATGGAACCTGAAGCGCGATGAAGCTCGGGCCGCCCTGGGCGAAAGCCCAACGCTTTCCGAAATCGTTGCTGCTGACACTGAGCAGCAGTCGCAGCAGATCAAGGACCTGGTAGTCGGTTGGGGCTTCGACGACAAGTTCGAAGACAAGAGCATTCGGGCGCTGGTGACCTCCTGCCAGGGCGCCGCTGAGGCGGTCGTGAATGCCTACCAGAGCGCATTCAATCAGGCCCGCTTGGGAAACTGACGGACGCCGCCCGCGCACTCTACGCGCCGGCGGTACCTGCTGAGTTGATGGGCCTGTTCGGGCTCACCCCGAGTGACCTTGAAGAGGTGACCGAGGTCTGGCCCTGCAACTGGCCGGCGTTCTTCCTGTTCAACCGGATGTCGACTCAGTGGCGGGCGGGCGCCGGTGGCGCGATCGGTCTCGACTACACCTGCATCCGCGACGTGGCCGGGTTCCTCGGCATCAAGAAAAAGAAACTCGCTGAAATCTTCCCTGACCTTCAGGTGCTGGAAGGCGAAGCCCTGCGCGTCATGGCGGAGGAAAGGGAAAACAGCCCGTAAACACGGGCACTTATTCAAGGTGAGTCGATGAACATTGCAGAACTCGGCGTCAAGATCGACTCGGCCGATGCAATCCAGGCAAAAACGAGCCTGGATGAGATGGCGAAGGCCGGTGGCCGGGCCGAGCAATCCGCTGCCAGCCTGATGAACGAAATGCAGGCCCTGGAAAAGTCGCTGTCTACCAGCGCCAAAACCACGCAGGATCTAGCGAAGCAGCGTGACGCACTCACCAAGCTGACCAAGACCGGCGCCTATGGCGAGGCCGAGGCCGCGAATATCTCGGCGCAGCTCGATAAGCAGCAGATCGCGCTGGCCAAGTCCGCGATGGATGAGCAGAAGGCTCTCAACAGCCTGTTGGGAGCGATTGACCCGGCCCGTGGCGCGCTGGCCAAGCTGGACACGCAGGTCGAGCAACTGGGCAAACACCTGGACGCCGGCCGCATCAGCCAGGATGAGTACAACACTGCCCTGAGCAAGATCGACAAGGACTATGCCAAGCTCGAAAAGACCACCACCGGCTTCGACAAGCTGCGCCTAGGCACCCGCCAGGCGCAGGAAAACGTCGTGCAGTTGGGCAATGCGCTTTCCTCGGGCGACTGGGGGAGTGGTGTGCGTGCGGTTGCGCAACTGGGCGCCGGGGCTGGGGCAGGCGCTGCTGGGCTGCTTGCCATTCTGGGGCCGCTGGCCCTGGCCACCGCAGCCGTGGGCGGCCTGGCAGTTGCCTACTACAAGGGCAGCGAAGAGCAGGACAAATACAACAAGTCGCTGATCCTCACCGGCAACTACGCGGGAGTGAGCGCTGGCCAACTGGGGGATATGGCGCGCCAGGTGAGCGCAACGGTCGGTACCACCGGTCAAGCCGCCGCCGTGCTGGCGCTGCTGGCTGACAACGGCAAGATCGCCGGGGACAGCTTCACCGGCATCACCCAGGCTGCTGTGTCGATGCAGGAAGCCACCGGCAAGGCCGTGAGCGAGACGGTCGCCGAATTCTCCAAGCTTGCAGACGACCCGTTAAAGGCCTCTGCTGCGCTGAACGAGCAGTACCACTATCTGACTGCCTCGGTTTACTCGCAGATTGCCGCACTGGAGCAGCAGGGCGATCACGCCGGCGCTGTGAAGCTGGCTACCGATTCGTACGCCGATGCAATCAACGAGCGCACCCCCAAGATTCTGGAAAACCTGAGCTTCTGGGAGCGGGCGTATAACGCAGTTGCCAAGGCGGCAGATGGACTGAAAAACGCCGGACGTCGGGACATTAATTCGGACATTGAGGACGCGAAGGCCGGATTGCTCGAAGCCCAGAATATGGATGGGTTGTTTCAAAATCAAAAGTCAAAGGATGCCCTGATCGAGTTCCGGCAGAACCGCCTGAACATGCTTGAGGACGAAAAGGCGGCCCAGGCCGATATCGCTAAGTGGGAAGGCGAGCAGGCGAAGGCGCAGGGCGATGCTGTTTCGTCGATGGCCAAGATCGATGCCCTGACCAAGTCGTCGTGGACGAACGAGCAAAAGCGCACTGAGGCGATCAAGGAATATAGGCGGCAACTCGACGATATCCGCAAGGTTGACCCGAAGGACTCGCGGCTCGATCAGTCGGCGATCGACAAGAATATTTCCAATATCAACGATAAGTTCAAGGACCCGAAAACAGCCGGCACTCAGGTTGACCTGACGGGCTTCAATGATGCCAAGAACAACCTGGCAGCGATCGTTGATGAGTACAAAAACACCCAGAAGCGACTGGACGCCGCGGAGAAGGCCGGGCTCATTTCTCAGGCCGATTACGCGCTGAAGCGTGAAGCCCTGATCGGCAACCAGCGCGACGAGGTGACCGCAGCCTATGAGGCCGAGATTGCCGCGCTGGAGGCCGTCAAAGGTAAGAAAGCGACAACGGCCGCGCAAAGCATCCAGCTGGACCAGAAGATCGCTGACGCGCGCTCAGGGATGGTCAAGGCGCAGAAGGAGGCCGACAGCCAACTTGAGGTGTTGGCCACCAACGAGACCGGACGCCTAGCCAAGCAGGAACGGTCAATCACCACCTACGTGCAGGCCCTGGCTCAGCAACAGCGAGCCCTGGAACTTGCCGGCCAACGCGCAGTACTCGGCGTTGGCCAGGGGGACCGCCAGAACGCACTCAACGGCGAACTGAACAGCCAGCAAGACCGGTTTGCTCAGCAGTCGCTGGAGTTGGCCAACCAGAAATCCGACCCGTCGCGCAACATGTCGGAGGAGGAGTTCAAGCGAAAATCCCAGGCGCTCGCAGATGCGAACAAAGCCGCCACTGACCAGATCCGGCAGAACTACGCGGATGTGGAGAGCGCCCAGGGCGACTGGACGAAGGGCGCGACGTCGGCCTGGGCCAACTACCTGGATTCGGCGAAGAACATTGCCGGGCAGACCAAAACCCTGTTCGGCAATGCCTTCAGTTCCATGGAAGATGCGGTGGTTAATTTCGCGCTGACTGGGAAGCTGTCGTTTGCTGACTTTGCCAAATCGATCCTTGCGGACATGGCGCGGATTGCCACTCGACAAGCGAGCTCACAGTTACTCAGCAGCTTGTTTGGCGCAGGTCTGAGCTATTTTGGCGGCAGTGGCTCTGGCGGGGCAAGTCAGGCCGGGTACACCGGTACCGACCTTTCAAACTTCACCCCCGGCAGCATTCAGGCCAAGGGTGGCGCCTGGTCGGGCGGTGTGCAGATGTTCGCCGACGGCGGCGCCTTCACCAACTCAATCGTCAGCAAGCCCACGGCGTTCGGCATGGCCAACGGCAAAACCGGGGTCATGGGCGAGGCGGGCGACGAGGCAATCATGCCGCTCACCCGCACAGCCAACGGCAAGCTGGGTGTTTCTGCGGTCGGAGGCGGCGGTGGCGGGGTAAACCTCAGCCTCAGCATGCCGATCATCCTGACGGACCAAGAGGCCGGCCGCCCAGACGGGGCCGAGTTCGACGCAGAACTGTTCCAGCGCAACATGGAGACGCGCACCCGGCAAATTGCAACAGAAGAGATCGCCAAGTCTTGGCGCCAAGGCGGCCAGAGTTTCCGCCAAGTGAAAGGATGATTTATGGCAATCGATCGATTTACCTGGGCCACTGAAAAGGGCGTCGAGGGTGATATCAAGCAGCGCGTGCGCACGAAGCAGTTTGCCGACGGCTACGCGCAGTCCACCGAGGACGGGATCAACAACAAATCCCAGTCCTGGCCAGTCACCTTCACCGGCATGAAGGGCCGGATCAAGGACATCATGGACTTCATCGACCGGCACAAGGGTGCAAAGGGCTTCCTCTGGCAGCCGCCCCTGGGAGACCTGGGCCTCTACAAGTGCAACGGCTACAAGCCAGTGCACCGCGGCGGCCAGGTTTACGCGATCACCGCGACCTTTGAACAAACCTTTCACCCCTGAGATAACCACCCATGGCACTGATCACGGACATCCAGAAACTGGAGCCCGGCGCCGAAATTCGCCTGTTCGAAATTGACGGGACTGAATACGGCGCGGATTACCTGCGCTTCCACGGTCACGCGATCCCGCACACGCCCGAGGAACTGCTGGCCTACGAGCACTCGGAGGAGGACCTGCCGGCCAAGTCAATTTGGTGGCAGGGCGCTGAGTACGCGGCATGGCCAGTGCAGATTGAGGGTATCGGGTCCAATAGCGACGGCACGGCCACCAGGCCGACGTTCGCCGCCGGCAACATCAATGGGCGCGTCACTGCGTTGTGCCTGGCCTTCGAGGACATGCTGAAGTTCAAGCTGACTGTTCGCGAAACCCTGGCCCAGTACCTGGACGCGTCCAACTTTCCCGAAGGCAACCCAACGGCCGATCCGACACAGGAAGGGCTAGAGATCTGGTACATCGACCAGAAAACCAGCGAGGACGGCGAGGCGGTGGCCTGGGAGCTGTCGTCCCCGGGCGAGATCGATAACCACGGCCTGCCCGGGCGCCAGATGACCACGTTCTGCCACTGGGCCATGACCAATGGTTACCGAGGGCCGGACTGCGGATACACCGGCGCGTCCATGTTTGACGATGAGGACAACCCCACGGATGACCCGGCCAAGGATCAGTGCAAGGGTTGCCTGTCGTCCTGCAAGTTGCGCTTCGGCGAAAACAACGAACTTTCCTTCGGCGGATTCCCTGCCGTGTCCCTGATAGCCAGGAGCTGACCATGCGCAAGCACATCATTGCGGTGATCCAGGCGCATGCGGCAGAGGAGTATCCGCGCGAGTGCTGCGGCCTGCTGCTGGCCGTAGGGCGGGCGCAGAAGTACTTCCCGTGCCGGAACATCGCCACTGAGCCGAACGAAGAGTTCCGACTTGATCCTGAGGACTACGCTGCGGCGGAAGACCTGGGGGAAGTGATTGGCATTGTCCACTCCCATCCGGATGCCACTAGTCGGCCGTCAGCGCACGACCTGGCCATGTGCGAGGCCACCGCCTTGCCCTGGCACATTCTGTCGTGGCCCGAGGGGGATTTGCGCACGATCACGCCGACGGGCAGCACACCGCTACTCAAGCGTCCGTTTGTTCACGGCGCCTGGGACTGCTGGCAGGTCTGTGCTGATTGGTATCAGCGGGAATGGGGTCTTGAATTCGAAGCCTTCCAGCGCACTGATGGCTGGTGGGAGAGTGCGGAGAACGCGAGCCTGTACGAGCAGCACTACGAGGCTGCCGGCTTTGTGCGCGTGGACCGGCCAGAACGGGGCGACCTGATCGTCATGCACGTCGGGCGGACGGTTCACCCGAACCATGCCGGGATTTACCTGGGCACCGATCCGTCGTTACCAGGCGAAGAGTCGGGGACATTCGGCCCCGGACCGTTCTTGCTGCACCACCTGTACAGCAGGCCGTCCGAGATCATCGTCTACGGCGGGCCTTGGCATGATCGAACACGCCTGATCCTCAGGCACAGAGATGCAAAACACCCAAAGTGACGCGGCATGGCCGCAGGAGCAGGATATGACTCAGCCTTTTGAAGTAACTGAAGATGGGAAAGTGCGCATTGCCGGCGCAGTAATCCGTGACAATGCGCTGGCGGATCAAAGGGGTTTGGACCCTACGCCTTTTTTAATGGCCTCCTGAACATTGCTCAGGTCGCCACCGACAGCGTCGAGAGCAAGGTTGAACGCACCCGAATCAGCCGTTGGCTGCCGCGTATTTTTGAAAAAATTGACGTACTTCTGCAGTTCGGCTGCGTCGTAGTCGGGTCGCGAGCGCAAATAAAGCGATATTGCACCGAATGCGGCGATTATCCCTGCCTCGGTGGAGCTTACTGGTGTTGCCATACTGACCTCCAGGTCATAAACGCGCCGATATTGGCGCAACCCCAGTCCTTGGGCTTGCACGCGAAGGACCGGGAAATCCTTCTAAATCAACACCATCCTGCAAACATCGCCTATATCTTTCAAATCAGGATCCCGGCTCTTACTAACCTGATCAGCTATATCGTCGATGCTGTCGATGTTTGCTTTCGTTATTTTTCTTTCTCTGTTTAGCGGGGCATATGCGCGGCATACCGCAGATACCGGAATGTTTGTATCTTTGAAAGCGTCTATAAGTGCTGATCTCAGTACACATATTGAGTAGTCATCGGCGTCTGGCTTGCACAGCGCCCCCTCACGACTGCAGCACGCTCTTGGTTATTAGGCATGAACAAATCCTTGTTAGTGAAGGCATAAAGCTACTATTTTGCTATCTGATGGCGCCACTGGCATTCCATCCACGCTGGATGCCTGGACAGGTCAACGGAGTGGTCGGCTTTTGATCGGTGATGGCCACTTGCCTTTCTTAACAATTCAAGTCATTTTTGGCTGCCGGCCGCTCAGTAGCCGTTTGGTTTCTAAAAATAGTGATTGCGACGTTCAGGAGAAGGACGCCTTGATGAGCAAAAAAGGATTTTCACTGCTATCGCTTTTGGTATTGTTTTTGAGTCTGACGGCCTGTCAGTCGAACACACGTATCGCCGGGAATACCATAAATCAGGTCTATAACGACGCTAAAGTCACGGCAATGATTAATGCGGCGATGGAGGGGCGTACTCAAGACGTCGCTAAATTGGCCTCCCAAGGGGCTGATGTAAATAGCGTAGGTAGTGATGGGACTACGCCGCTCATGTGGGCGATAAAAGCAAGAAATTGGCAGGGTACAGAGGCGTTACTTCAAGCAGGAGCCGACCCCAATTTTGCGACCGAGAAATTCAAAGGAATTTCCCCAATGGTGCTTATGTCGGGTGGGAATAGTCTAGAGGGTTTGGCTCTGATGCTTCGCTATGGGGGAGACGCAAAAGGAGATTCTCGGCCATACATGAGAGATCGACCCTTGTACCTCGCTGCCAGCCAAGGTCGTCTAGAAAATCTAAAGTTACTTGTCGCTGCCGGCGCAGATATTAACGATCACGACTCTTCTGGAGGATCGGCAGCTAGGATAGCTGTGGTAACTTCGCACTTTGAAGTCGTAGCCTGGCTGCTTGAACATGGTTACAACTACGATCTAAATGGCCTAGCCAAGGGCGTTCAAATCAGAATAGTGCCACCGGACTCCGAAGCTCAGCGATGGAAGGATAGGGTGATTTCTATGCTGGAAAAGCGCGGCGTGACTTTTCCCACTCCAGTCAAGCGTGATCCTCGTCCTTAGTTCCTGGGGCGGTCTTTGCGCTGGGCTTTTTGCATCCTCCCCTCAGTGCTACAGTCCCGCCAAACCAAAGAGGGAACGAAATGCGGATTTTGATAGCGGCGGTAGCGGTGGCGGTGCTGGCGGGGTGTGGGACTACCCCCATTCCATCGAGCCAGGCTGATCGAGTTCCAGCAGCGAGACTTAAAGCCTTTCAGGACCCGAAGGCTGGATCTGCCGTCATGGTAGTAACCCGTGATAAGGGTGTGTTTGCAGGCGGCGGATGCTACACGGCAATTTTGATCGATGGGAAGGTTGCCGCGAGGCTTGGTACGGGAGAGACAGCAACTTTCTACCTGACCGAGGGACGCCATATCTACGGTCTGTCTGGTGACGCCGAGGGTGGTGGGTTGTGCGCTGCTCAAATTGGCCAAGCGGTTAGAGAATCAGCCGGAGAGTTTAAGGGCGGTGAGACGCAGAAGTTCAGGGTGTCGGGAGATAGCAGCGCTTGGTTGGAGTTACGCCCCACATCGTTATAAATATTGAAAATTTGACCGCCTATGGGCGGTTTTTTTTCGTCTGGAGATTTTGATGACTTCATTGACAACAATTCGGCTTGGCGGACCTCTTCGCCAGTTTGGAAAGGAATACAGACTTTCGGTTCGCACTCCGGCGGAGGCGGTAAAAGCATTGTGTGTGCAAATCCCAGGCCTTGAACGATTCATCAGTTCGGCCAGCCAGCGAGGCTTGGAGTTTGCGGTATTTCGAGGATCAAAAAATATTCAGGAGGATGAGCTTGGGTTTGGTGGTAACGGGGATATTCGAATTGTTCCAGTAATCACTGGGAGCAAGCGGGCTGGCTTACTGCAAACAATCGTAGGTGCAGTGCTCATTGCAGCAGGCTATCTGCTTTCGCCATTTACTGGTGGTGCAAGCATGGCAGTCGTCCCAGCGGGTATCGCCCTTGTCGCTGGCGGCGTCATCCAGATGCTCAGCCCACAGGCTGGGGGGCTCAAGACCAGCGCTGCGCCCGAGAACACACCCGGCTACGCCTTCGGTAGCGCCAAGAACACCACCGCATCAGGCAACCCTGTTCCGCTTTGCTACGGCAAGCGACGGGTAGGAGGCGCGATCATCAGCGCCGCTATCTACGCCGAAGACCAGATGTAGCCAACACCTGAAGCACCACCGCCGCCCATGAGGCGGTTTTTTATTGCCTGGAGAAAAGCATGGGCGCAGCACGCAAGATTGATATCCACGGCGCCAAGGGCGGCGAAGAGAAACCAAAAACGCCAACTGAAGCCCCGGACAGTCTCCGTTCCGTCGCCATCGCCAAGATGCTGATCGCCATCGGGGAGGGTGAGTTCGAAGGCACGCCAACCGCCAAGGACATCTATCTCGACAACACCCCTCTGCAAGACCCTCAGGGCAACATGAACTTCCCGAACGTTAAGTGGGAATGGCGCACCGGTGCGGTGGACCAGACCTATATCCAGGGCATCCCGTCGATCGAGAACGAGACCACCATCAGCACCGAACTGCGTAGTGGTACTCCTTGGGTTCGTGCAATCAACAACGTCCAGCTTTCGGCAGTGAGGGTTCGCTTCGCCTGGCCAGCGCTCCAGTCTGTGGACGCCGGCGGCAACATCAACGGGTACCGGATTGAGTACAAGGTTGAACTGGCAACCGACGGCGGCGCTTACCAGCAGGTGCTGAGCGAGGCTGTCGACGGTAAGACCACCAGCGTGTACGAGCGAACCCGCCGAATCGATTTGCCAAAGGCTACTTCTGGCTGGCTGATGCGTATCACGCGACTGACGATCAACCAGAACAACAACAAAATCTCCGACACGATGCAGATCGCCGGCTTCACTGAGGTGATCGACGCCAAGTTGCGGTACCCGAACACCGCGCTGCTCTACATTGAATTTTCCGCCGAGCAGTTCCGGAGCATTCCGGCGGTGACCGTCGAGACCAAGCTCAAGAAAATGCAGGTACCGAGCAATTACGACCCGGTGTCGCGTTCATACACCGGGATTTGGGACGGCACCTTCAAGCAGGCTTGGACCGATAACGCGGTTTGGATGACCTACGACATCACCACGGCCGATCGCTTCGGCCTGGGCCGCCGCATCAAACCGTGGATGGTCGATAAGTGGGAGCTCTACCGAATTTCCCAGTACGCGGATCAACTCGTGCCAGACGGTAAGGGCGGCATGGAGCCCCGCTTCGTCTGCAACCTGAACCTGCAGAGCAAGGCCGACGCCTGGTCCCTGCTGCGTGACATCTCGGCGATATACAGGGGCATGACCTACTGGGCACAGGGCCAGGTCTTCACCTTGGCCGATATGCCGCGCGCCACTGACTTCGACTTCGCCTACACCCGGGCGAACGTCATCGATGGCAAGTTCACCTATTCCAGCGCGTCGGAGCGCACCCGCTACAGTCGGGCCCTGATCAGCTACGACAACCCGCTGAACAACTACGACACCGATGTCACGGCGGTTACCGATCAGAAGCTGCAGCGCCGCTACGGCGATAACCCGCTGGAGATCAGCGCGATCGGCTGCACGCGTGAGTCGGAGGCCCAGCGCCGTGGCAAGTGGGCCTTGCTCACCAACTCCAAGGACCGGGCGGTAACGTTTCGTGTCGGCCTGGACGGGCGTTTGCCTCTGCCTGGCTACGTAATCCCGGTCGCTGACGAACTGCTGGCCGGTCGGCCCGTGGGCGGGCGCATCTCAGCCGTAAATGGCAAAGTCATCACCCTGGACCGCGACACCCAGGCCAAGCCCGGTGACCGGCTGATCCTCAACCTGCCCGACGGCAAGTGCGAGGGGCGCACCGTGCAACTGGTCAGCGGCCGCCAGGTCACGGTCACCACGGCGTACTCCGTGCCGCCTGAGCGCGAACTGGTGTGGGCGCTCGACGCTGACGACCTGGCCATCCCGCTGTACCGGGTGACCAGCGTTTCCCGGCCAGAGCCTGGCGTGTTCGAAATCTCGGCTGTGCAGTACGACCCGAGCAAGTTCGCGCACATCGACACCGGCGCTCGGCTGGAAGAGCGGCCGATCAGCGTTATCCCGATCACCGTAGTTCCAGCACCGGCCAGCGTTACGCTGACGTCGAGCTACGCCGTGAATCAGGGCATTGCCATCAGCACCATGAACATCTCGTGGCCCGCGGTGAACGGTGCGGTCGCCTATGACGTGGAGTGGCGCAAGGACAGCGGCAACTGGATCAAGGTGCAACGCACCGGCTCTACCAGCGTGGACGTCACTGGCATCTACTCGGGCGCCTACTTGGCCCGGGTCCGCTCGGTGAGCGCCTTTGAGATCTCGTCGATCTGGAAAAGCTCCAACCTGACCAACCTGAAAGGTAAGGTCGGCCTGCCACCGGCGGTGGCGCTCCTGACAACCACCAGCGAGCTGTTCGGCATCGGCATCAAGTGGGGTTTCCCACCAGGCGCCGAGGATACCCAGCGCACCGAACTGTGGTATGGCCCAGCAAACAATCTTGGAGCCGCTACCAAGCTGGCCGACCTGGCGTATCCGCAGGCCGACTACCGCATGCAATCGCTGTTGGCGGGCGCTCGGTTCTTCTTCTGGGCGCGCCTGGTGGACCGTACCGGAAACATCGGGCCGTTCTATCCGGTGGTGAACGGTGTGATTGGGCAGGCCAGTTCGCAGGCCGGCCCCATCCTGGACTTGATTGCCGGCCAGATTGGTAAAACCGAACTGGCTCAGGAGTTGGTCAAGGAGATCGAGTTGATCTCCGGCGACGGTCCGGGGTCTGTGAACGATCGCTTGGAGCAGGCCAAGCAGGAACTGGAAGACCTGATCGATCAGATCACGGACGCCCTGGTCTACGATCCGACCAAAACCTATGCCGCCGGCGACGTAGTGCGGCAGGGCCAGCATCTGTACCAAGCCATCGCGTCGGTACCGAAAAACACTACGCCTCCCAATGCCCAGTACTGGTTCGATATCGGCACCATTGCCGAGACAACCCAGGCCATGGCGTTGCAGATCCAGCAGAACAAGGCGTCCATCGACACCGTGGGCGGCGAGGTCACGGCACAGGCATCGGCACTGCAATCGCTCCAGGCGAGTTGGAGGGAGGACAGCGGGGAGGGCGACCTGGCGGACGCCCTGAAAGGTTGGGATGCCACCGCCAAGTTCGCTGAGCAGGTCAAGGTTCAGGCCTCGGACAACCGAGCGCTGGTTGAGCGCACCACGTCGCTGGATGCGGCGGTAGGGCAGAGCAGGGCCGGGCTTACCTCGCTTGAGCAGGTGGTGGCCACTGAAACCATTGCCTCGGCGACACGACTGGCTCAGTTGAAAAGCAGTGTCGATGGCAACACTGCTGCGATTGGCAGTGAAGCGTCGACTCGGGCTGATGCCGATAGTGCTCTTGGGACTCGCATCGAACAGATGGGGGTCACCGTCGGCAATAACGGCGCGGCGATCAACCAGGAGGCAATCACCCGGGCGAATGCGGACACCGCGCTCGGCCAAAAAATCGACACGACACAGGCGAAGGTTGATGAAAACTCGGCCGCTGTTCAGACGGTCACCGATTCCCTGGCCGACACCAGCAAGGCCGTCGCCTCACAGTCCACCACGCTTCAAGCTGTTGTTGGCGGCGGGCGGGACGGTACCGACGAGGGAGACCTGGCCAGCGCAATCAGCGAGGTGAAGAACAAGGCTGCGATCCAGGTCACGGCCAGGGCCCAGGCTGACACCGCCGGCAAGCTGTCTACGATGTGGGCAGTCAAAATGCAGATCAATGCCAACGGTCAGTATGTTGCCGCTGGGATTGGACTGGGTATCGAGCAGGGCGCTGATGGTTTGCTGCAAAGCCAGTTCCTGGTGAGTGCTGATCGATTTGCCGTAGTGAACACAATCGATGGTGGTGCTTTCACCACGCCGTTTGTAGTTCAGGGCGGTCAGGTGTTCATGAGCTCCGCCATGATTCAGGACGGGACGATCACCAACGCCAAGATCGGCAACTACATCCAGTCGAACAATTACCAGGCAGGTATTACCGGCTGGAAGTTGTTCTTCGACGGGACATTTGAAATCAACAGCCCGCTCGGCGGCCAGGCACGCCAGGTAATCAACAACGCCGGTGGCAAGGTGTTCGATGAGAACGGTGTGAAGCGATACCAGTGGGGGGATCTTTCAGCATGAGCCATGGGGCGAGAGTTTGGGGGCCTACGGGCCTCCTTGAATTGGATGAAACCTCTTTCACCGTGCGCGTTATCTATTCAGCCCTAGTAACCCGGCCTGCCGGCACGCTGTATAGCGACATAGCGGTGCCTGGTTGTGATCCAGCCACCTGCAGCGCGGTGTGCGTTCCAACCGCGCCATACCCTGAAGACCCCAGCGCACAGAACCTGAACGCAATCCAATACGAGCCTCAAGTCATGTCCGGGGTAGTTAGGGTTTGGTACGTTAACCGAAGCATAAATCCGTCGTCACCGCCGGCCCCAGGGTTGGCCACACAAAGGCTTTTAGTGATGAAGTACCGATAATGCCGTCTTATGGAATGTCCTTTACCAACGACTCAGGTGTCGTGGTCATCGATTCGGAGTTTGCCAGGTTGGTCGTCCTGTACAAAGGTGACTACAGCGGACCTATCGTCTTCCCGGCGCCGATAACTACCCAGGAACCGCCCTTGGTGTTTGTTCGCCCCAGTGCCTCGGTAACCATAAGTTACGCCAAGATAACCGGTACCGCAGGCAACTGGACGGGCTTCTCATTCTTGGGAATGGGCTCTGGAAAGTTCTTCGTGGCCTCGTTCGGCGGGGCAACTCCCACTGCAAAGTACGGGTTTAGATTATGGGATGGGCAAGGAAAGTTGTTGTTTGATAGCGGGACACCGTGTGCGCAGTTCACCCGCACGATATCGGCATGGACCTACATTGGATCCAGCACAACACCGCAGGGTCAGACCCAGGTCAACTTTACAGCGCCATCCCCACTGGACTCCGGCGATTACATCATGATCAACAACATAGGGATGGACGTCAGTGCCGGCTCTAGCAAGGGCGCTAAGTTGTACTGCGTGTGGGACTACGCAAACAACCGGATTGTGATGTTTACGATTGGAGTCTCTAACGCTGCGACATTTTATGTGCCCGTGGTGTTCGCTAAGCCAGTGATTTAGCCGTTAACCAGACAATTCAATATCCAATAGCCGCCCTGAGCGGTTTTTTATTTCCTGGAGAAAAATATGCCTTGGTACAGAGCCGGCACCGTTGCAGTTGCATTGAATTCGAACACCGTCACCGGCACCGGCACGTCGTTCAGTGCCAACGGTCGCGTGGGTGACGCATGGACTGGGCCCGATGGGCGCTGGTATGAGGTGACCAACATCGCCAGCAACACTGTGCTGACCATCTCGCCGAACTACCTGGGGGCAACAGTCTCCGCGGGTACGTACGCCCTGGCTCCGATGCAGGGTTACGTGAAGGACTCAGCCGATCAGCTCCGGCAGATCGTCAACCAATGGGGCGCGACCCTGGCGGGCCTCGGTACGGTCTCTACGCAAAACGTGGTTCCTGTGACCATGGGCGGTACTGGAGGCACCAGCCAGGCCACAGCCCGCGCTGGCTTGGGGCTTGGTAGCGCGGCGGTGGCCGCCATTGGCTACGAGAACGGAAACGTCGCAGACGCTTACGCAACTGGCAGAACACGCACAAGCGTGGTTCAAAGCTGGTTGACGAACGCTGTACATGGGCTCGATCCAAACCTCTACCCGCCAGGCTCTCCGGGCATGCCGTCCGGCGGTACGGGCTACTTTTACAAGCAGATTTTTCGGCACTCTGATGGCTCTAACAGGCTGACGGTTGCCTGGCCTTATGGGCTTGCTGGCAATTCGGGCACCATCAAGTTTCAGTCGATTTACGACGGTGCCGTAACACCTTGGATTGAGATCTACCACACCGGGAACACCACTCGCGCCGCTGACGGCACACTCAAGGCTATCTAAATGACCACTCGCGCAGCAGTAAACATTCTCGGTGCCGACGGCGCCGTCATCAATGTCACGTCTTTGGGCGTTAACACCATCACCACCGAGCACCCGGGCCCTGGCCAGTATCTGGTGCACGGAACGCTTGGGATGGTTCCACCACCAGAGGGCTGGGGTTTTGTTCTGAACCAGGTCGACGCGGCTTGCTCGGTAGACATCGGTTACAACGAGGGCGTGCTGGCTGTCAGCGTGGCCAAGGATGGTGAGCCCGCCGACTTGGTGCACAGCATCACTTTGCATGTGGCCGTGGACTCCTTGCCCGTCCAGTTGGTGCCGGAGCTGACAGCACCTGCAGCTGACCCGCTGGAATTGGCTCAGGCCGAGATCACCCGGCTGCGGGCCGTCGCTGACTATGCGATCGCGCCACTTCAGGACGCCGTGGATGTCGACGAAGCCACTGACGTGGACCTCGCGGCGCTCAAGTCCTGGAAGAAATACCGAGTAGCGCTGAGCCGGGTTATTGAGCAACCGAATTATCCGGGTGCCATTGAGTGGCCCGTGGTGCCCGCGTAACTGCCCATGGTTAACGCCGCCCGCCCTGAGCGGGTTTTTTATTGCCTGGAGAAAAGCATGCCGATCACCGAGCAGCAATTGCTGCAGATCCTCCCCAACGCCGGCCGCCAAGCCGGCGTTTTTGTTCCCGTACTGAATACAGCCATGGCCAAGTACGGAATCGTCACTCGACTGCGCATCGCCGCCTTCATCGCCCAGGTCGGGCATGAGTCGGGGCAGTTCCGCTGGCTGAAAGAGTTGTGGGGCCCCACGCCGCAGCAGGCTGGCTACGAGGGTCGCACCGATCTGGGTAATACGGTGAATGGTGATGGCTTTAAGTATCGTGGCCGCGGCCTGATCCAGATCACCGGTCGGGCGAACTATGCGGCGTGCGGCGATGCGTTGAGCCTGGACCTGATCAATAAGCCGGAACTGCTCGAGCAGCCGCAGTACGCGGCATTGTCGGCAGCCTGGTTCTGGTCCTCCCGCGGGCTGAACACTCTGGCGGATCAGAGCGATTTCCTGAAGATCACCCGTCGTATCAATGGCGGCATCACCGGCCTGGAGGATCGCCAGGCTTTGTACAAAGTGGCGCTGAAGGTGCTGGCATGACGCCGGTGCAGAAGTTGGCCAGCCTGGCGGCGCTGGTCCTGCTGGCTATGGCCGTGAGCTTCGGCGCCGCCTGGCAGGTGCAGGACTGGCGGTATGACGGGAAGCTGGCAAAGCAGGCGGGACAGTTCCAGACGGACCTTGACTCGATCGGCAGTGCCGCTACCGCCCAGGCCCGCGCCGAGCAGGACAAGCGCCTGGCCACCGAGCAGCAACTGGCCGCTGCCGATCAAAAACACACCAAGGAATTATCCGATGCCCAGCGCAACCAGGCTCTGCTGCGTGACCGTCTTGCTACTGCTGATGTGCGGTTGTCAGTCCTTCTCGACGCCACGGATTCAGCCGGTGGCTGCGACGTGCCTGCCGCCCCCGGCGCCGTCGGCGTGGTTCATGCAGCCCGTCGAGCCCAACTTGACCCAGCGCATGCTCAAAGAATTATCGCCATCACCGATGCCGGAGACCAAGGATTGATCGCCCTGCGAGCCTGTCAGGCCTACCTAAAAGAGGTTTCTACACCGAAGTAAAAGGAGCGGCCGGGCAGGATGCGTCAACATCCACCCGGCCACCTTCCCCGCAGAACGTCCCTGCAAGTCCAGCCAAGACTCCTGTTTCGTGCACAAAGCGGAGCGAGCCTTGCACTGTTTATCCATTCAGTTTTATTGAGGTAAGTGTTTTTTTACCAAGAGACTGATATTCGTTGACATTGCTCTCAGTCATATTAAATGTTGCAATTATCAAATTATTATCTGATAGCATATATAGCTGCATATTCAATATGTCAGCATCGAGCCCCTTCGATGTAAATGTTATAAGCCATGCCTTATTGCCCCCAGCCTCGATCTGTGAAGCTTGAGGTGCTAAGTTTTTCATGGCGATTAAAATATTATCTTTGATTTCATCAATTCCAACTAGTTCCGGTTTTTTTAACTTTGATATGCCAAAAGATACAGAGCCGCTTTCATTGCTGTAAATAACCTGAGGTCTTCTTTTTGATGGATATTTAATTTCAGCTAGCTTTTCAGATAATGGTGTGAATTGCGTTGGTATTTCAACACTTAAGCCTAAAGATTTGATGTTCTCTAATCTCATGTTTGCGTCTAGCGCTGAAGCACTTGCCGAAAACATTAATAATAAGATAAATGCGGCTATATTTTTCCGTAGTTCAATCACGTAGTTAATCCTCAATCTTACCATTACATCTCTGCTTCGGTTTCAATCGTGACTGCTACCGGGGTGGAGGAGTCGCGAGTGCTTTTCCTACGGTATTCGGTAATGAATTTTACTCGGTCGTCCTGGAAAAAGAGCAGGATTGAACCAGAGCGTGGATGGGGAACGTGGTGCTAGAAACTGCTTAACCAGTAGCTCTTTTAAGCCCCGTTGAAACGTTTTTTCGCTCATATCCATGGATATCCCAGACAGTCCGTCGTTAAACCAAGCTAGCTCGATGCTTTCTGCAAAAACCTGACGCATATACGCTACCTATAGCAAGTCCTATTGACTGAGCGGTTGTCGTTGGTGTGTTAAATCCGGCAACCGCTCCTGTCATTATTGCGGATGCAGCACCTCTAAGGGTCGCCGGCTGTCCTGCGCCAGCGTAGGCTCCTACGCAAGCTAACCCAGCTTAACCCAACGCATGTTCAAAGAGTTATCGGCATCACCGACGCCGGGGATAATGCCGTGATCGCGCTGCGGGCGTGCCAGGCGTACGTCAGGGCGATTGCGCACTGAGGATGATGAGCTACGCTTTTGGCTTGAATGCTCAGGACGGCAATTCTCCATTAAAACTGACAGGCACTTATGGACAAGCAGCTGGCAGGGCTCTCTTTTCTTTTGACGCTGGGGTGGGTCGTTGCTGTGGTGGGCGTCATGTGGTTTTTCGGTAGATGAAGAAAACTGTAGGCGGGAACTTGCTCTGTATTCAATGGCTCCCATGAGTACACCCATTTGGATATACAGGCATGAGCATCGGTGCAAGATTGAAATCTGAACGCCTTAGACTTGGATTGTCCCAATCTGCCATCGGTGCGATTGGTGGCGTGGAAGTGAATGCTCAGGGAAGGTATGAGAACGGTATTCGTCTTCCGCGGGCGGATTACCTGGCATCGGTCGCGGAATCCGGCGTCGATATTCTGTACGTGATCACTGAAAAGCGCACCGAAAACGGTAACGCGGATTCGGCCAAAGCTGCTGAGGCACTGGACAGCGCCACGGAATGTCTTGAAAAGGCGAAAGAACTCATTCACTGAATTTTCTGTATCAGCTCCGGTCCTTTGTTCCGTACATTACCTACGGCCGTGTCGACCTTGAACCACTCGAAGGCCTCGGCCGGCTCGCCCTGGTGCAGAACCATCTGCTCGGCGCGCTCCTTGGGCGTGGCCGGGTCTAGCCATTCCCTGGCCAGGTCCGGCGTCAGCACCACCGGGCGCCGGTCGTGGATGTCCACCATTCCGCCGGCGCTGTCGGCGGTGATGATCACGAAGCCGTCATGCTCGCCCGTGCCTTCATCGCTGTCGGGCAGTTGGCCGATGGCGGCGCACAGCACGGGTGCACCGTCCCGCCGGCGGATCAGGTAGGGCTGCTTCTTCGGTCCGCCTTCGTCCACCCACTCAAACCAGTTGTCTATGGGCGTGATTGCCCGGTGCGGCCAGATTGCGCGGAAGAACGGGCCGTGGGCCACCTTCTCGACGCGGGCATTGATCGGTGCGGCGCGGTCCTTGGCCCAGTGCGGCCGCCATCCCCATGGCACCAGGTCGGCATGCAGCAGATCGCCCTGCAGGTGGAGTAGGGCGACTTGGGTTGTCGGGGCGACGTTGTAGCGCTCGAGCGGCAATTCACCGACGGTGTTCGCCAAGGCATTGGGCATGCTCAGCGCTGCAACGAAGTCGTGAATGCCGCTGTACTGGGAAAGTCTTCCGCACATGGCCAAGCCCTCAATCTGAAACCTGAGCTTAGACGATGGTTTTCGAGCGAGACATCAGGTCGTTCAGCATCCCGCGCAGTGTTTCGGCTTCGCGCTTGCTGGATCCTGCCGATGTCCTGAGGACGTCGATCTGTTTGCGCATGACGGCGGCTTCAGCGCCTCTCTCAGCGAGGTATCCACGGAACTGTGTTTTGACGGCCTCCGCCTCGGCCAGCATCTGCACCAGGCCGTGAATATCCTCCCTCGCTTTACGCAGCTGCAGGTTAAGTTCCTGGATCTCATTCTCCAGTAAGCGGGCGTGCTGTTTGTGCATTTCGAGAGGCGTGGGTATCCCAAGCCACCCGCAGGTGTCTTCGTCGATGTTCATGGGGTGTGATTCCGAATGCTGTATGTGCATACAGTAATCGAGGCGCGGTAATGCGCTAGTCGTTCGCCGACGAACTGCACATTTACCCGACGATCAGTCAGGCGCCATGAGGACGGCCAGGGTCAGCTTAATGAACTCTTCATTCTCGTCGATGGTGTGCAGAGCGCCACGTATGTTCTCAGCCACATCGGCAGAGCCGCGCTGCTCGACCCAGTTCGATAGCTCCATGATCGAGGCCTCAAGGGCAAGTTGGTTTTCGTAGAGCTTGGAGAGCAGGGAAGGGAGCAGGTCTGAGTTGGGCATCGGCGTTCCTCTGGTGAAGTGAACAGCTTAGCAGTCGGCGTTCTTTGGGTGGTTTGTGTTCGGTCGGCAGGACGCCGGGGGGGGGGGTAATTCCTTTCCGCAAAAAAATGCCGGCCCTTGAATTTGCTGGGCTGTAGAGGGTCATTTTTATCTCTGATGCGGAAAGGAATTGCTTCTATGTCTATGTATTTAAAGGATTAGTTTCCGGACTTAAAATCCCCCGCTCGTAAGGGCGTGCCGGTTCGATTCCGGCTTCGGGCACCATCTAAAACCAAGGGTTTGCGGGCGAAAGCTGATGCAAGCCCTTGTTTGTTTCCGGTCGGCAATTTTTCAACAGGTCCGCAATCCACTTCGTTTGCGAGGCTTCCTTGCCTTCTGCGTTGCAGATGCACCGCCCGGTCATCGCAACAGTACTGCGCTACCTCGACCTCAGTTCTTCGCCCGGCTCAATGGAAATTCGTACCGGCGCTTCTCGATAAAGATCGAATAACGTAATCCTCCATCGCCGCTCGGCTGAAGAATGCTGTGGGTCTTGGATTTATGGAAAGGGTGGCTGTAAAGAGAGGGAAGGTCTGAATAGGCATAACTTTCAAAATGCAGTTCGTCGCCTACCCAATGCACCTCGTTGTACAGGAAGTGCCAGTTTTTGCTGGAAGCCATGTAGAGGTAGGCACTGCCGTTGGGACCCATGATGACTTCTACCTCCAGCTCACCTTTGTCATTTGCCCACTTGCCAATATATCGCTCCATACCGGAGTGGGCAGGTATCCCGGGATCCGCTACAAAATCACTGGCCTTGAAAGGGGTTTTGCGCGCAGCTTCAGCGGCGGCGTTTGGATAAAGGGCACACAGCGGTGCGACGTTACTGACTTTTACGTAGTTGAAGGTCAGGCTCGTATCCGAAACATCCATGCTCAGCGTCATGGTCTGCGGGTCGAATGCCAGGACCTTCAGGTCGAAGTTGTCTGAAGGTGATTTGAGATGGATGACCTTTCCATCGTCGGACACCTTGAAGTCGCTCACTTCCTTTTCCTGGTGCTTCCCGGGTTCAGCGCAGTTGAATGGATGCAATGTGGCTTTGGCATCAGCGCTGTATTCGACCACGTTGGCAATTCCGTTGCGCAGAGGAACCATGGCCCAGATGCCAACTACGTTATCTTGAGTCGCCAGCGCGTGCGTCGAAGGCTTGGCGCCATGGTTGGCACACCCGGTCATCATCAAGGTGGCCAGGGAAATTGTCAGAACGTTGATCCGCATCGGGCTTATCCATAAGAGTGTTCGCATTGATCCATCTGTCGCGGTTGGCGACCTTCTGGCAGGCAAGCATCATAAGGGATCGTTACGCTACGGTGCAGACCCAGAGGTGATTCTGCCGATAGGGCGCGCGGGTGAAGTGAACATCTGAAACCAGATGCATGCCTCGCTCTTGCAGGGCTTCGGTCAGTTGTACGAGTGTCTCTGCCTGGATAGTCATTGCTGTTACCTCGTCAGATTTACTGCGTTCATAATTCTTGACCGGCCGGGCAACTGGCTAATTCAAATTTTCTACAACGTTGATTGACGTGTGGTTGCTTCAGTTCTTTTGGTCCCGATCCCAGGATAAGCGCGACCTGAAAATACGCGGGCAGTGGTGCTCACGCACTCGAGGTGACCTACAGTGAAACATCGCGCCGGTATGACATGAGGAGATCCTATGTCCACTTTCAAGCTGACTTCGCGCGTCTTCAGTACGCCCCGTCACACAACGCATTATCTGGAGTCGGGACCTGCCGATGGGGCATTGATGATGTTCCTGCATGGTTGGCCCGAACTCGGTTTGATCTGGCGTGCACAGATGGAAGCGTTCGCTGCCCAAGGCTGGCACTGTGTCGCACCCGATATGCGCGGCTATGGCGGCTCTTCGGCGCCGGCCGCGATCAATGCGTACACGATTGAAAACATCGTGGCAGACATGACAGAGCTGCATGACCATCTCGGTGGAACGCCCGCCATCTGGGTGGGCCACGATTGGGGCAGCGTCGTGGCCGGTGAACTGGTCGCCCATGAACCTTGGCGCAGCCGCGGCGTTGTGCTGGTTTCGGTTCCGTACTTTCCTTCCACGAACGCGCTGGCGACGCTCATACCGCTGGTTGACCGAGGGATTTACCCGGTCGACCAGTATCCAGACGGCCAATGGGACTATTACCGCTACTACAACACGCATTTTGCGTCCGCCGTGGCTGATCTTGACGCGGACAAAGCAGCATCGCTGGCGTCGATTTATCGAAGAGGCGACCCTGCAAGCATCGTCAGGGTCGCCTCCAATGCCGAAGTGACCCGCAAAGGCGGGCGGTTTGGCGAAGCGCACCGGGCTCCCCCGACCCCACCAGACCCGGCGCTCTGGCCCGAGACGGACTTCGCGGCACTGGTGCGCACGTTCGAGGAGCGTGGTTTCCGCACGCCCTGCGCGTGGTATCTGAACGACGATGCCAACATCGAATACGCCCATCGCGCACCCGATGGCGGCCGCCTGTCCATGCCCGTCCTGTTTGTGAACGGTGATTACGACCCGATGAATACCATCAACGGCAATCAGTTGGGCGATCCAATGCGCGCGGCCTGCGCAGACCTCACAGTGACGAGCCTGCCTGGCGGGCATTGGCTGCCGGTGGAGTGCAAGGCCGAACTCGTTGAGGCCATAAGTCGCTGGCTGAAGCTCGCGAAATTTGCGCCCAATCAGTAAGCCCGGATCACACCTTGGGATGGGTGAGTCGGGGATCGGCACGTGTGCCGGTAGTCAGCGTCGTGGCTTGTGATCAACTGCGTTTTGGCTTCTTTCTTGACCGGGTTTGCCGTGATGAGATCTCGATCCACGTCGGCGCATGATCACTGGCATGCTCTTCACCCCGTACCCATGCATCTACGCCGACGTTTTTCAGGTACGGGGCGAGTACCGGGTTGAGCAGCAGATGGTCGATGCGCAGCCCGGAATTCTTCTGCCAATGCTGACGGAAATAATCCCAAAACGTGTACACCCGCTCTTCCGGGTACAGCTGCCTCAGCGAGTCGATCCAGCCCTGGGAAAGCAACCTTTGAAAGCACTCACGGCTTTCTGGCTGGAGGAGGGCATCCTTGAGCCATGAGCGGGTGTTGTAGATGTCCAGGTCGGTGGGCACCACGTTGTAGTCACCCGCGAGGACCACCGGATGTTCGCTGGCCTGCAGTGTTGCGGCGTGGGAGATCAGGTGTTCGAACCACGCGAGCTTGTAATCAAATTTTGGCCCGGGTTGCGGGTTTCCGTTGGGCAGGTACAGGCATCCGACAATCACGCCATGGACAGCCGCTTCCAGGTATCGAGACTGCGAGTCGTCCTTGGCTCCCGGCAAGCCCTTATGGATCAAAAGGGGTTCGGAATCCCGCGCGAGAATTGCCACTCCGTTCCAGGAAGCCTGGCCATGGTGCAATGAGCCATAGCCCGCCGCCTCAAGTTCTCCAGCGGGGAACGCGTTGTCTTGCGCCTTCAGTTCCTGCAGGCAGACGATGTCCGGGCGCTCCTTTTCCAGCCACTGCAGAAGGTTGGGCAGTCGCGTCTTTATGCCGTTAACATTGAATGTCGCGATCTTGAGGTTCTGCATGGCGTCGGTCCTTCAATGTGCCGGGTGCGCCGGGTGTTCGGCCACCGTGGGGGTAGGGGGACTACCCTTGCTCATTTGGCGATGTCCCCTATACCGGTTTAGTCGCAAAGCCTCTTTTCGACTACAGCAAGCCTGCTTTTGCTCACTGACATTACGACCGGAACCTGTTTTTGAAACGACCATTGGTGTCATTTTCCGGTTGTGCCCCCGACTGGTTCAACGCTCACTGATCCAGCACAAGCACTTCGCGGCAGACCGAGAGGGGGCAGGTTGTTCAGGCGGACTGTCGGAACGTATGATCGCAGCGAGCGCCCTTTTCCGGGCGCTGAGACTCACCCTTTGAAGGACATGAGCATGGAAAAGCACTTCGGTAATTCAGGCCTGTTCAAGGCTGCTTCGTATCACTGCAACACGCTCCTGGGCAGCGGCATTGCTCGCTGGGAGCTGAAAAATATTGCGTTGAATACGAAGGAGTTTTTGATATGTCCAAAGAACTACTCGGAGTTTCTGCTTTAGGGTTGATGGTGGTGGGGGAGTTTTGTGCAATCTACAGCGAGGTGGTAACCGCCAGGCTTGCCCAGACAGGGCATGGTTCATGGGAGGCGTTCGTCCTTCCCGTTGTGCTGATGTGTTTTGCCGGGCTTTGCCTGTTGGGTGCGTATTGGCTGGGGTACGTGGCGGTCGGTGATATCTGGGTCGTCACCGTGGTCTCAGTCACCTCCCTGTTGCTGCTTGAGCCCGTGGTGGTCTGGGCGCTGTTCCATGAAGCACCAGGGCGTGGCGCACTCATCGGGTTTGTCCTCGGCGCCTTGGGCATGCTTGCTACTGTATTGCTTTGACTCCGCCCTCTGGCCCGGCAATCAAACGCCGGGCCAGCTCGCCTCAAATGGTCACAGCTTCATCTTGAAGCCTGTGTGGGTTGGCAAGAACCCCAGGGACTCATAAAACCTATGAGCATCTGGCCGCGTACGATCACAGGTAAGCTGGATCAGTTGGCAGTGGCGCTGACGTGCTTGCTCAAACGACCATTCGAAGAATTGCCGGCCCAATCCGCTCCCACGCATTCGCTCGTGCACGCGGACGGCTTCGATTTGAGCTCGCCATGCGCCCCGATGAGAAATATTCGGAATGAAAGAAAGTTGGAGAGTACCGACCACCTCTTCATCAGCCACAGCGACGGCAAGAAACTGGTTCGGGTCTGCGTCGATGGCCTCAAACGCTCGTATGTAGGAACTCTGAAGCGGAAGACTGCTATCTTCTCGAACAGCCCCCAGGGAGTCATTTGCCAGCAGCAAAACAATGAAAGGCAAGTCGTCGATACTGGCGCGTCGTATGGTCAGATTCGTCACAACGGTTTCCTGAGGTGCGGTGGTATAGAGGAACCCAGCCGATGGGGGCATTCGCATCCAAACATAACATTCATCCACGGAGCAACGAGCCCATGTCAAATACCGCTGGCATGTTCATCCGTCAGTTCTTTCACGGTACCCGGGCCGACCTGGAGCCCGGCGATCTGATCCGCGTCGGCTACCCGTCCAACTTTACAGAAGGTAAAGCACTGTCCTGGGTTTACTTTGCGGGCACGCTGGATGCCGCCATCTGGGGGGCTGAGCTGGCGCTCGGCAGTGGGCGGGAACGGATTTATGTTGTGGAGCCAACGGGGGCAATCATGGATGACCCCAACGTGACGGATAAGAAGTTTCCCGGCAATCCCACGCTTTCCTATCGCTCCACTGACCCTTTGCGCGTCGTGGCGGAGGTCACGAAATGGCACGGGCATCCGCCTGAACGGTTGCAGCAGATGAAGGACAATCTCGCGCGCTTGAAGGCCGAGGGTCGCGACGTGATCATTGACTGATATCATCGGGCACAAGCCGGCGTCACCCGATCGCCAAGTGGCTTTCCTTAACTGTTCCAGCAGGTGCTCCCATGCAGAATTCCCCTCCTGAAGGCCTACCTACCTATCGGATCCTGACAGGCAAGGACGATGCCTCCTTCTGTCACCGGGTCTCTGAAGCGCTTGCGCTGGGTTACCAGCTTTACGGCTCGCCAGCGGCAACCTTCAATGGCGAGTACGTGGTGGTGGCACAGGCTGTCGTTTGGAGCGCCGATAACAACGCTACTGTCAGGAACTGACGCGGGCTTGAATTAAGGTGAGTTCTCTCACTCCTGTCAGGTCAAATGATGAAATTCTCGTCTGTTCGTCTCGTTACCAACCACTTTGAACGGCTCGTTCAGTTCTATCACAACCTCTCGACTGTCGAGCCAAGGCACCTGGCTGACGGGTTCGCTGAAATTCACCTCGACGGCGTCGTCCTGGCCATAGCCGATGAGCGCCTGGTCCGCCTTCACAACGATGGACTGGCAGTCGCCGCCAGCAACCGTCCGGCGATCCTGGAGTTTCAAGTGGACGATGTGGAGGCCGTCCTGCTGCGTATCGGTCGGGCTGACGTGGTGATGCCGGTGACGGTCATGCCATGGGGCAACACTTCGGTATTGCTGCGTGATCCGGATGGAAGCCTGGTCAACGTCTTTTCGAGACCTTGCCGCTGAATCGGTCCGCTGTTGTCGCCAGGTTCGGTAGGGTCGATAACGGGTTAAAGTAATCGGCTAAAACGCCGATCAATTAACATCGATACCGGAATTGGATATTTGACATGATCACGAACGTCAGCAGTCTCGCTTCAGTACCCGCCAACCCAAGTCCGGCCAGCGTCAGCGATAGCTCCAAGACCGAAGACTCTGGAACCCTGAGTCTCAACCCGGACACGGGTGCCAAAAGTGCGCCCGCTGCAGGTGGCGGCCAGGCGGCATCCACGTCGCAGGAGTCCGACACCGTCAAGGCGCTGAAAAAGCAGATTGCGGAGTTGCAAAAGCAGCTTCAAGAGCAGCAGCAAAACATGCAAAAGGCCCAGGCCAGCAATCAAAGCGCAGACGCCAAAGCGGCCGCCGTGGCTGCCGCCCAGGCGCAGATTGCCGCAACGGCAGCTGCATTGCAGTCTGCGTCTTCGGCGTTGTTGCAGGCACTGACTTCCGACGGTGGAAGCGGTACCGGTTCCATCATCAGTACCACCGCCTGAGAGGCAGATTTGGTTTTCCACAAGAAGCATTCGTGTACCCACGGGCCATTCTGTTCGACCTGGATAACACGCTGACGCACCGAGCCTTGATTAGCCTCACCTTGCACACCAAACGTCAACGGAACTGCGTTTATGAAATACAGCTGGATCGCACTTGTCTTACTGCTTTGTGCCTGCACGAGCGGCCCCACCCGGGAACAACTGGCAGAACAACGCTTATGGGAATACCAGTTGCTCACTCACCTCAATCACTTCAAGTCGTACCCCGAAGAAGCTCGCCTGCAAGGATTGACCGGCCTGGTCAGGGTTGAATTCGTGGTCGACGCCAAAGGCAACCTGATACGCCACAAAGTCATCAGCCATACAGGTTCGGATCTGTTCGTCAGCGCCGTGGAGCGATTCGTTCCGGCGGCGTCGCCAGTGCCTGCGCCTCCACCCTCAATGCTGCTCAAAGGCGAAATTCAAGTGGTAGCCCCGTTTGTATTCTGCCTGGAGGGCGTGGCCTGCGCCGGCTCACCGCCACGCCGGCTGTAGCTGACCTGCGGATAAATTCCGGGCAAAGAAAAGCCCGCGATGGGGAGCGCGGGCTTAAAGGTTTTCACCAGGAGCTGAGGTGACCATAGGCGCCCGACTGTGAAAGGGTTGTGAAAGGGCGCCAACGCTGCACTCAACTCAGTAGGCGCCCGCGGCCGCCTTTGCGCCGCTGGCGATGGCGATCCCGGAGCTGCTACCCAGGCGCGTAGCACCGGCTTCGATCATCGCCTGGGCCGTCGCCAGGTCGCGCACGCCGCCCGACGCCTTCACGCCTATCTGCGCCCCCACTACGCCGCGCATCAGGCGCACATCCGCCAATGTCGCGCCGCCATGGCCGAAACCGGTGGAGGTCTTGACGAACGCCACGTTCAGCTCGCGGCACAGGCTGCAGGCATGGGTTTTCTGCTGGTCATCCAGCAGGCCGGTCTCGAGGATGACTTTCAGCGGTACCGCGCCGCAGGCCGCCAGCACCTGGGCAATATCGTCGCGTACCTGGTCCAGCAGGCCATCCTTCAGCCAGCCGATGTTCAGCACCATGTCGATCTCGCCTGCACCGGCCTCGATCGCAAGCTTTGCCTCATAAGCCTTGGCCGCACTCAAGCCCGCACCCAGGGGGAAGCCGACGACGGCACAGACCAATGGCGCGGCGTCGCGCAGGCAGTCGGCGGCCAGCGGCACGTTGGCGCTGTTGACGCACACGGACTTGAAGCCATGCTCGCGGGCCTCGGCGCACAGTTGGCGAATGCTCGCCTGGGAAGCATCGGCGGCCAGCAGGGTGTGGTCGATATAGGCCGCGAGCGGCAACGGATCAGTCGGCATGGCAAGTGTCCTGTAAGGATGAGGTGCTGGGAAAAGGCGGTTTGTGTTAAGTTGGATGCATTAAATGTTAAAAAAATAACATTGTAAATGGAATTTGTGACTGCCCTGATCAAGGGCACGCATTCAACGAGGGTTGGAACGCAGTGGATTCAAAGAAAAGCGAAAGATTTCGGGCCATGCACAAGGCCTTGCAGGGCGAGTCGGCGATTCACTTGCGTGACATGGCCGCATTGCTGGGCGTATCGGAAATGACCCTGCGCCGCGACCTGGCAGACAGCCCCC
The DNA here is from genome assembly GCF_013385665.1 of Pseudomonas sp. D4002. Classification (NCBI taxonomy): domain Bacteria; kingdom Pseudomonadati; phylum Pseudomonadota; class Gammaproteobacteria; order Pseudomonadales; family Pseudomonadaceae; genus Pseudomonas; species Pseudomonas sp. D4002. Next base: position 156,184 of record NZ_JACAPN010000012.1, on the reverse strand, counting down.
AGGGCCTGCGCCTGTTGGGCGGGCACGTAACCCGCAGCGGGCCGCCGGAGCCCGATTACCAGGTCGCCGAACAGGACCAGCGCCACGTCGCCGAGAAGCGTCAGATCGGCGTGCTGGCCGCCAGCCTGGTGCGCCCCGGCGACACGGTGTTTATCGATTGCGGCACCACCACGCCGTTCATAATCGAGGCGTTGCCGGATGACCTGGAGTTCACCGCGCTGTGCAATTCCCTCAACGTATTGCTCAAGCTCCAGCAAAAGCCCCACTGCACCATCATCCTCTGCGGTGGCACCTTTCATCGGCGCAACATGGTCTTCGAGAGCCATGCCGAGGCGGGCATCCTGGATGGCATCCGTGTGGCGTGGGCGTTCATTTCCGCGGCCGGCGTCAGCGCCGCCCACGGTGTGACCTGCTACAACCTCAACGAAGTGGAGGTCAAGCGCCGGGTCATGGCGCGGGCGCAGACCTGCGTGCTGGTGGCCGACCACAGCAAGTTCGACGAAGTACGTGCGGCACACTTTGCCGAGCTGTCGGACTTCCAGCGGGTGATCAGCGACCCCGGGCTCGAGGCGGCACAGCAGCAGGTGATCAGGGACAGCGGGGCGATCCTGCTGATCTGACTCAAACAGCATTGTGATTTTTATTTCATTTGTTCGGAATTTAACAAATTGGCCTTGACACTCTCGGGAGCAAGGCATAGTTTTTCAAATGTGATCGCGGTTCACATTTGTGAGCACGGCCTCCCCGAAGGCCGTGCCCGAATCCTGACAACAATAAAAATAGGAATCACCATGCTCCAGATAGCCCGTAAACCTGTTCATGTGCTGGCCCTTGCACTGGCTGTCGGGGCCTCGGCGCTGGCGCTGAACGCCCAGGCCAAGGATCTGAAGATCGGTTTCAGCCAGGTCACCCTGCAATCTCCCTTCTACGTACAACTGCGCGACGGCGCCAAGGCTGCAGCGGCCAAGGGCGGCGACGAGCTGATCTTCCTCGACGCCAACGGCGATATCAGCAAGCAGAACAACGATATCCAGGACCTGCTGACCCGCAAGGTCGACATCCTCATCATCAATGCCGTGAACCCCGACGCCGTGGGCGCGGCCCTCGACGCCGCCAAACGCGCCAAGGTGCCGGTGATTGCCGTCGACCGCGCAATCAATGCCCCGGTCGCCACCACCATTGGCCGTAACAATGCCGAGATGGGCGAGCTGTCCGGCAAGGCGCTGCTCGCCGCGCTCAAGCAGCGCGGTGTGACCAAGGGCAAGATCATCGAGATTCAGGGCGACGCCGGCGGTACGGTGATGAAAGAACGCCGCAAGGGCTTCCACACCGCTTTGGCCGGCACCGACTTCAAGATCATCGACGGCCCCTACAGCGAGTACATGCGCGCCAACGCAGTCACGGCAATGCAGGATTTGCTGCAAGCGCACCCGGACCTCAAGGCGGTGATCGCGCATAACGACGACATGGCCATGGGCGCGCTGCAAGTGCTCACCGAAAGCGGCAAGAAAGACGTCCTCGTGGCCGGGATCGACGGCTTGTCCGAGGCCTTGAATGCCATCCAGAGCGGCGATCAATACGTGGCCACCGCCCTCAACGACCCACGCTACCTGGGCGAGGTCGCCATCGAGGCGGCGCGGGCCCTGGCGGCCGGCAAGTCGGTGCCGAACTTTGTCGACGCCGGCACCCAGGTGGTGACCAAGGCCAACGTGGCCGAGGTCAAGCATGACTCTACCTTCGGCGAATACCGCCCCGGCGCGCTCTGACGGATCTGCGCCGCCACGCTATGGATTTTTGCGGGCACCTCTTGCGGGAGGTGCCTGGTCGAACGCACTCGTCACTCAACAGAGGAATTCACTGTGAAAGCTGCCGTCATGTACCAACCGGGCGATATCCGGGTCGAAGATGTTCCAAAACCTGCGGTCAAGGCCGGCCACGCGCTGGTTCGGGTCGCCGCCTGCGGCGTGTGCGGCTCGGATATCCCGCGCATGCTGAGCAAGGGCGCCCATGTGATGCCGCTGATTTGCGGCCATGAATTCGCAGGCTTTATCGAAGAGATCGGCAGCGGTGTCGACGGCTATGCCATCGGCGAATTGGTGACTGTGCCGCCGATGATCCCGGACGTCAGCAGCGACCAATATGCCCGTGGCTTTCCGTCCCGCTCGGAGCGCTACGATTACTTCGGCAGCCGCCGCGACGGCGCGTATGCCGAGTACGTCAATGTGCCCCTGAGCAACCTGATCAAGGTGCCCCAAGGCATGGACCCGATTGCCGCGTCCCTGGTGGACCCGGCGGCGATTGCCCTGCATGCGATCTGGAAAGCCGACTTCAAGGCCGGGCAGAGCGGGGCAGTGGTAGGTTGCGGGCCGATCGGCCTGTTTGCGATCCAGTGGCTGCGGATCATGGGGGCCAAGGATATCGTCGCCATCGACATCGCCGAAGAGAAACTCGCCATGGCCCGCGAAGCCGGCGCCACCCACACCCTGCTCAGCGGCGCGGCGGATGCCGAGTTGCCCCGTTGCCAACTGGTGATTGAAGCGGCAGGCCATCCCAGCTCGATCAACCAGGCCGTGCAACTGACCAAGGCTGGCGGGCATGTGGTGTTTATCGGCATTCCCACCAGTGACGTGGCCCTCAGCACTGCGACGTTCTCGCACTTCCTGCGCCAGGAAATCTCCCTGCACGGCGCCTGGAACTCGTTCTCGGCACCGTTCCCGGGCGATGAGTGGACGGCCTCCATCGACAAGCTGGCTTCCGGTGAATTGCAGTGGCAGTTCATGATTACCCACGACTTGCCGCTGGATCAATTGCCGGCGATGTTCAAGCGCTATGCCGATCGCAGCGAAGTCGCGGCCAAGGTAATTTTCCGTCCCTGAGCCGCGTCAGCTGTGTGTCGCCAAGCCCGACGACGCTGTGCGTTGCCGGGCTTAAAACAAAAAGCGTTGTTACAAGACGCAGGAGAACTACCGATGACCTTGTTGTTGGGACTGGATTTCGGAACAGGTGGGGTGCGGGCTGGTTTGTATGACCTGCACAGCCACAAACTGGTACACGTCGCCGAGGCGCCGTATGCCACGCAATACCCGCAGTTGGGTTGGGCCGAGCAGGCGCCGGCGGACTGGTGGTCGGCGCTGGGCAAGGCCTGCCGGCAGTTGATGGCCCAGGCCGGGCACCCGCAGGTGGCGGCGGTGTGCGTCGCCACCACAGCCTCCACCGTGGTGGTTGCCCAGGCGGACGGCCAACCCCTGGCCCCGGCGTTGTTATGGATGGATTGCCGCGCCGCTGCCGAGTCGGCTCGCACGGCCCACGTCAGCCACCCGATGATGAACCAGGGCGGTGACGCGGTGGAATGGCTGGTGCCCAAGGCCATGTGGCTGGCCGAGCACGAGCCTCAGGTTTACCAGCGCGCCGAGCGTATTTGCGAGGCCGTGGACTGGATCAACTTTCAATTGACCGGGCGCTGGGTCGCCTCCCAATTGAATGCCAGTTGCAAGTGGAATTACGACACCCTGCAGCAGCGTTTTCCGGTGGAATTGTACGCCGAACTGGGCGTGCCTGAACTGGCGCAAAAACTCCCTCAGGAAGTGATCAAGGTCGGCGGGCGGATCGGCCCTTTGAGCGCCGATGCCGCCAATCATCTGGGCCTGAGCCGCGACACGCTGGTGGCCCAGGGCGGAATCGACGCCCACATGGCAATGCTCAGTGCCGGCACCACTGGCGCCGGCGAGCTGTTGTTTATCGGCGGTACCTCGGTGGTGCAACTGATGCACACCCCGCAACGCATCGACGTACCGGGCATCTGGGGCCCGTACCCCGGCGCCTTGCTCGACGGCCAATGGTTGATGGAAGGCGGGCAAGTCTCCGCCGGTTCGATCCTCAACTGGCTGGCGCAAAAGATGTTCGGCCTCGACGATGCCGGGCACCAGCGCCTGATCCGCCAGGCCGCAGAACTGCAGCCCGGCTCCACCGGCTTGCTGGTGCTCGATTACTGGATGGGCAACCGCACACCGTACCGCTCACCGGACATGCGCGGCGCGATCATGGGCCTGTCGCTGAACCATGACCGGCATGACCTGTACCGCGCCTCGGTGGAAGCGATTGCCCTGGGCTCGGCGAACATCTTTCACACCTGGCGCTCCGAGGGCATCGAGATCACCCGTGTGGTCGCCGCCGGTGGTTTCCAGAAGAACCCGTTGTGGTTGCAGGCCACGGTGGATGCCACCGGTGTGCCGTTCGAAATGGTGCCCCACGATAACCTCACCCTGATCGGCACCGCCGCCGCTGCCGCCTGCGCCCTCGGCGAGTTCGGCACCTTGCAGGAAGCGGCCACCGACTTCACCACCATCGGCCGGCTGATCGAGCCCGACCCTTACGCCCACGAGCAATACATCGAGCTGTTGGGCCGCTACCGCGCCGCCACCGACAGCGTCGCGCCCATCAGTTGCAAGCCACCGGCGAACCGCACGCTCGGCGTAAGGCCGGCAGCATGAGCGCCCATCCTGAAGAAACGTTTGCCACGCGGTTGTCGGCCGATTCCCAGCGCGATGACTTAATGGTCCAGGTGGCCAAGCTGTATTACGACCTGGAAAAGACCCAAAGCGATATCTCCCGAGAGACCGGCCTGACCCGCTGGCAAGTCAGCCGCTTGCTGCGCGAGGCGCGGGATTGCGGGGTGGTGCGCATCGATATCGTCGCTCGCTCGGCGCGCTTGCCGCAGCTGGAAGTGGCCTTGCAACGGCGTTTCGGCCTGCGTGAAGCATTGGTGCTGGATGTGGAAGATGCCGACACCGCGCTGAACGTGGTGACCCAGGCCGCCGCCCGTTACCTGTGCAACTTGCAGCCGATGCCGGCGCTGATCGGCGTGTCGTGGGGCCGCACCCTGACCAAAATGGCCCAGTGGCTGGTGCCGCGCTGGAACGAGGGGGTCAACGTGGTGCTGCTGAACGGCGCGATCAATACCCGTTCGATGGGCGAGTCCAGCCATAACGTCGCCGAGCGCTTCGCCCAGGCTGCCCGTGGCCAGGCCACGTTGCTGCCGGTGCCGGCGATTCTCGGGCATGCGCATACCCGCGAGGCGCTGGAGCAGGACCCGGTGATCGCCCAGGTATTGCGCCTCGGGCAACAGGCGCCGGTGGCGTGTTTCAGCCTGGGGGAGTTGTCTGATCATTCGGTGTTGATGGAGTCGGGTTACATCGACCGGCCATTGCTCGAAGAGCTGGAACGCCTGGGCGCCGTCGGCGACATCATGGGCCGCTTTATCGGCATGGACGGTGAACCGGTGATGCCCGAACTCGACGCCCGCACCCTGGGCCTGCCGTTGGCCGCCTTGCGCGACAAGGCCTGGTCCATTGCCGTGTGCGTTGGCGCGCAAAAGCACCGCATCGTCCACGCCAGCGTCAAGGCCGGCTATGTCAATGTGCTGGCCACCGACGCGGCCACCGCCCGCTATTTGCTGGAGCAGGATCATGAGTGAGTTGGCCCTGGATATCCGTCATGTCAGCAAGCGTTTTCCGCCCAATGTGGTGGCGCTGACCGATGCCTCCCTCGACGTTCGGCCCGGTGAGGTGCATTGCCTGCTGGGCGCTAATGGCGCGGGCAAAAGTACCCTGTTGAAAATCGTCGCCGGCGCCCATCGCCCGGATGGCGGCGAGATGTCGGTGGCGGGCCGGCGGGTGGAACTGAAGAATCCGCAACAGGCGCGCCAGGCCGGGATCGCGATGATCTATCAGGAGCTCGACCTGATCCCGCAGATGACCGTCGAAGAGAACCTGATGCTCGGCTATGCGCCCCAGCGCTTCGGGATTATTTCCCGGGGCAAGCGCAGTGCGTTGGCCAAAGCCGCACTGTTGCGGGTCGGGGCCAACTTCTCGAGTTCCGACCGGGTGGGCAGCCTGTCGATTGCCAACCAGCAATTGGCGGCCATCGCCCGGGCACTGACCTGTGAGGCCCGGCTGGTGGTGATGGATGAGCCTTCGGCGGCGCTGAACGAGACCGAACTCAAGCGGGTGTTCCAGGTGATTCGCGAGATCACTGCGGCGGGTGTGGCGGTGCTGTATGTCAGCCACCGCTTGAATGAAATTCGCGAGATCGGCGACCGGGTCACGGTGCTGCGTGCCGGGCGAACCCTGCAAACCCACGAGCTGGCGCAGATCGACGACCAGGCGCTGATCGCCGCCGTGGTCGGCGAGCACCGCGACCTGCTGGAACGCAGCCCGCGTCAGGCGCCGCGGGACAACCTGGCGCTGAATATTCGCCGGCTGCAAGGCGAGCAGGGCCTGGACGTGCAGGGGCTGGAAGTGCGTCAGGGCGAAATTGTCGGGCTTGCCGGGCTTAACGGGGCAGGGCGCAGCACGTTGCTCAAAGCCTTGTTTGGCGTGGGGCGCAACGACAGCGATGTTGAACTGTTTGGCCAGCCTTATCAGCCGCAAACTTCGCGCCAGGCGATCCGCCAGGGCGTCGGGTTGGTGCCGGAAAACCGCAAGACCGAAGGCCTGCTGCTGGATGCGCCGATCTACCGCAACGCCTGCCTGGTGCATACCCGGCACTTGAACTGGTTCTCCCATCGCCAGGCCAAGGACCGCGCCGGCCCGGTGCTGCAGCGCTTGCAGACCAAGCTCGACAACCTTGAGCAACCGGTACGCCAGCTCTCCGGCGGCAATCAACAGAAGGTGGTCATGGCCAAGTGGGTGATCGACGGCGCGCGCCTGTTGCTGCTGGACGAGCCCAGTCGTGGCCTGGATGTCGGCGCCAAGGCCGACCTGTATGCCCTGGCCCGCAGCCTGGCGCAGGAAGGGGCGGCGGTGCTGGTCGCCAGCAGCGAGCTGGACGAGTTGTACGTCAATTGCGACCGCATCTGGGTGATGCATGAGGGGCGCAACGCGCTGTGTTTCGACCCCTTGACTGCCAGTCGCGACCAGATCGACCAGGCCATCCTTATCGGTAGAACGAGTGTAGAACCATGACTATTGCAAGCAACCCAAGCCCGGTTTTCGATAAGCCCGTCACCCTTACCAGCCGCCGTCGCAGTGCGGTGCTGGAGTGGGTGATGCGCTACAACTTTGTGTTCATTTTCCTGTTTGCGGTGGTGGTGGCGACGTTCCTGTCGGACGACTTCCTGACCTTCGGCAACATCGCCAACCTGTTCCAGCAGGGGGCGATTGTCGGGATCATCGCCATCGGCATGACCTTCGTTATCCTTACGGCCAATATCGACCTGTCGGTGGGCAGCCTGTGTGCCTTCGGCGGGATCCTGGTGGCGGTGCTCCTGCAGCAGCAGGTCAGCGGCTGGCTGGCGGTGCCGGCCACGTTGCTGGTGGGACTGGCCATCGGCACCTTGATGGGCAGCCTCACGGTCTTTGGCAAGGTGCCGAGTTTTATCATCACCCTGGCCGGGCTGGTGTCGCTGCGCGGGGCCACCTTCCTGGCATCCGACGGTGCGCCGATTGGCGGATTGCCGGCCAGCTTCACCTCGTTCGGCTCGGCCATGATCGACATCTGGCCCAGCGCTGGCATTGCGTTTCCGGTACTGGGGCTGATCTTTATCCTGATCACCGTCATCGCCTGGCTGGTGCTGCGCTACACGGTGTTTGGCGAATACGTGCTGGCCACCGGCGGCAACCTGGAGGCTGCGCGGCTGTCCGGCGTGCCGGTGCGGGCGGTGACGATTGCGGTGTTCGCCATCTGCGGCGGCCTGGCAGCATTCGCCGGCTTGTTGATGACCTCACGCCTGCACGTCGGCCAACCGACCGCTGCCCAGGGCCTGGAACTGGATGCAATTGCCGCCGTGGTGCTGGGTGGCACCAGCCTGTTTGGCGGGCGCGGCAGCGTGGTAGGCACGGCGGTGGCGGTGATGCTGCTGCAGGTGTTGCGCAATATCTTCAACCTGCTGGGGCTGGGCTCGTTCTACCAGATGGCGATCACCGGGGTGATCATCGTGCTGGCGATTTTGCTCAACCGCTTGATCGACCATTACGCCGGGCGCACCTGAGGACACCGTGATGAATGCACCGCTACCCGCGCCGATCAAGGCCGTGATCTTCGACATGGACGGCCTGCTGCTTGACACCGAAGGCATCTACACCGAAGTCACCCAGCTGATTGCCGACCGCTACGGCCGCACGTTTGACTGGAGCATGAAGCAGAACACCATCGGCCTGGGGGCTTATGAACTGGCCAGCTATATCGTGCAGGCCGTGGGCTTGCCGATGAGCCCCGAGGCGTTCTTGCAGGAACGCACACCATTGATGAATGCGCGGTTCCCCCAGGCGGCGGCCATGGCCGGGGCCCAGGCGCTGGTGCGGCATTTGTCGGCCCACGGTGTGCCGATTGCGGTGGGTACCAGTTCGTCGCGGCACTATTTCGAACTGAAAACCACCTTGCACCGCGACTGGTTCTGCTTGTTCGATGCCATCGTCACCGCCGATGACCCTCAGGTAGGCGCTGCCAAGCCGGCGCCGGATATCTTCCTGGTGGCCGCCCAGCGACTGGGAGTGACGCCCGCTGAATGCCTGGTGTTCGAGGATTCCCCATTCGGTATCACTGCGGCCAAGGCGGCCGGCATGTACGCCGTGGCCATCCCGGACCCGGCGATGCCGCAGGAGAAGTTCCTGCATGCGGATGGAAGACTGCTGAGCCTGGAGGCGTTTGACCTCGCGCGATGGGGGTTGCCAGCCTACCGCTGACTCGACGTTCGGTAGGCTGCCTCGTCGTCAGCGGGTGTATGGTAGACCGGGCAAACACCTGGATTATCTCTGGAGAGAGAGGTGACTATGAGCACTCCCATGCTGAACAAGCTGCATCTCAACGGTTATGACATCGTGCAGGTCAACAGCGGCCCGTGGCGCGTCTGTACCAAGGCTGATCGCCTGGCATCCTTCGGTTCCCGTGAGCAGGCGCTGGCGTATGCCGCGGCGCTACCGGGTTACAAGGCAGGGTCTAGGCCGGTCGCCAATGATGCATGAGCCCTCAACAGCCTCGGTCAATCCGGGGCTTTTTATTGGCACCCAATTGAGCAATACATGACCGGTGGCGAGGGAGCTTGCTCCCGCTGGAGTGCGAAGCGCTCCCAGGATTTTGGAGCCGCTACGCAGCCCAACGGGAACAAGCTCCCTCGCCACACAGAGGATATTTTGGGATGATTCGCAGCTGATCAGCCCGTAGGAACCTGTCATGTCCCTGGCAACCTTATTTCTGTTCGTCATGATGAGCGCCGCGATTATCGCGATACCTGGCCCGACGGTTCTGTTGGCCCTGCAAAATGGTTCGCGCCATGGTTTGCAGGCGGCGCTCTGGGGCATGGCCGGGGCGGTGTTGGCCGACGCGTTGCTGGTGACGGCGGTGGCGTGTGGCCTGGGATTGCTGCTCGCGGCCAGCGAAGGGCTGTTTCAGGCGCTGAAATGGATCGGTTCGGCGTACCTCATCTGGATCGGCTGGCAGATGTTGCGATCACCCCAGGCGGCGTTGCCATCGGTGGGCGAAGGTGAGGACGGCGGCACCCGCTCGGCGAGTATTTTCAACCGCAGTTTCCTGGTGGCGATTTCCAATCCCAAGGCGTTGTTGTTCATGTCGGCATTCCTGCCGCAATTCGTCGACAGCACCCAGGCACAACTGCCGCAGTACGCGTGCCTGTTGCTGGCGCTGTGCGTGCTCAATGTCAGCATCATGATGTTCTACGCGGTATGCGGGGCACGCTTGCTCAGTCGCCTGCGGCCCGCACATTTGCAGCATTTCAATCGCGGGGCGGGTGGGTTGTTGATGACGATGGGCGTGCTGTTGGCCGCTTACCGTCGTGCCCCGGCTGCGTAACTTAAACGAATGGCTGGCCGTGGAACCCGCGTGGCAGGCGCTGACGGCCTGGCAGGTCGGTCAGGCGCTGGGTCCAGGCACTGCGCCAGTCACCGGCGGCATGGGCGGTTTTGGACTTGCGCGCGGCACGCCGAGCGGCGTTGCGTTGGGTGCGGCGGGCTTCCTTGAAGACTTCGGTGTTACGGCAGGTACGGCACTTGACCCGATTCAGCTCGGTGCTGGAAGGGAGGTTGTTGCCGTGATGACCGCAGGCAAGATGCCCGGCGACCTTGAAGTGAATGACCATGTAAGCGTCTCCTTCTTGGGGGATGCGTCGCATCGGTAATCTGCTGATGCGCGCGGGCAGGGCGGGGCAGCCATTGGCTGATGTTCACCGCTCTGTCTTTTATGACAGTTCGCTGCTCCATGCGTTCGTTTGAGGGTATTGCGCCTCCGTCGACACCCGTAGCGCCTGCTGGTAATGCAACGGCGAGCGGCCGATCTCACGTTTGAAGGCATGGCTGAATGCGCTCTGGGAGTTGTAGCCCAGCGAGAGCGCGAGCTCGATCAACGAGCGTTTGCCCTCAGCCAGCGCCCGCGCTGCCAGACGCATGCGCCACTGGGTGAGGTAGGCCATCGGCGAGACCCCGGCGACGTCCTTGAAGTAGGCCGCAAAGCTGGCTCGCGACATTGCACACGCCTTGGCCAGTACCTCCAACGGCCTGGTTTCGCCCGGCTCGCCATGGATAAGGCGCAGCGCCGGCGCCAGGCGTTTGTCGGTCATGGCGCGCAGCCAACTGCCGGACAGCGGCGGTGCGGTTTCGAAATGCAAACGCAGAATTTCGATGAACATCAGGTGCGCCAGTTGCGATGAGGCCACTGCTGCACCCGGACGATCATGCTCCCGTTCACGCACCAGTTGATTGAGCAACCAATGCAGTGTTTCGAGCGCATGGGTCCTGGCATTCAAATGGATGAAGGGCGCCAGTGCTGCACGTAGCAGGTGTTCGGAGTCAGGGCTGAGTTCCACCTTGCCGCCAATCATGAAGAACTCATCCCCATCGCCGTGATACGCCAGGGCACCCACTCGCTTGTCGAGGATCTGTTGCAAATCCACCGGTGTTGCACTCAGGTCACTGGCCATGACATGGGGCCTTTCGGCCGACAGTAGAAACACATCGCCTTCGTTTACCGCAATGGGCGTGCTTTCGCCTTTGATCTTCAGCCAGCACGTCCCTCGCAACACGCCCCAGAACTTCAATTGGGTAGCCGGTGGAAAGGCGATCGCCCAGCGTCCGCCCGCCACCAGGCCGCCGGACATCACGGAGCGGGCTTGCATGAAGGTGAGCAACTCGGAAAATGGATCAGTCATGATTTAGACGATTGCTTATAAAAATTGGAGTCTAGCGCATTCATCGTCTAGGTCGGATGGATATGCTGGGGTCTCCAACGTCACTACAGAGGGTTTGATCATGACATCACGCACTTGGTTGATCACCGGAGCCAACAGTGGCTTTGGACGCGAGATGACCGAGCAATTATTGGCACGGGGGGAGCGCGTTGCGGGCACGGTCCGGGATTTGGCGAGCATGGCGGACCTGCGAGCGCTTCATGGCGAAAGGCTGTGGCTGGCCGAGTTGGATCTGACTGATACCCCGGCGATTCGCCGGGTGGTCGATCAGGCATTCAAGGCGCTGGGGTCCATTGAGGTGGTGGTCAGTAACGCAGGCTACGGCCTTTTCGGCGCCGCAGAAGAGATGACCGATCAGCAGATCGAGCATCAATTGGGTACCAACCTGCTGGGTTCCATTCAATTGTTGCGCGCCGCGCTGCCCCACCTCAGGGCCCAGGGTGGCGGGCGGATCCTGCAACTGTCCACCATGGGCGGGCAGGCCGTTTTCCCGGGTGGTTCGCTGTACCATGCGAGCAAGTGGGGAATTGAAGGCTTTGTCGACGCCTTGGGCGAGGAAGTGGCTTGTTTCAACATCGGCTGCACCCTCATCGAACCCGGTAGCGCCCGCACCGGTTTTCGCTACCGCAGCGCGCAACTGGCGCCACGCCTGGAAGACTACGACCGTTCTCCTTCCAGCCACGCACGGCGGATGATCGAAGGCGGCACGACGGTGTCGTCGGGTGACCCGGCCAAGATGGTTGCGATCATGCTTGCCAGCGTCGACCAGCACCCTGCGCCCAAGCGCATTGCCTTGGGGCCAGACGCCTACACCGTGATGCACAAGCAGCTCAGCGACCGTCTGGCAGCACTGGAAGCGCAAAAGGACCTGGCATTTTCGACGGACTTCTTTGTGCCGTAACGAAACCGGCATTGCTGTTCGCGACGCACCCGCTCGTTTATCCTCCGGTCACACACACAATGTGACTGGAGTGGAAGATGAGCAATCAAGAGTCCCAGGAAGGCGGCTGCCGTTGTGACCGGGTGCGTTTTACCGTGACCGAAAAACCATTGATCACCATGGCGTGCCACTGCACCGGGTGCCAGAAGATGTCATCCAGCGCGTTCTCGCTGAGCGCGCTGATCCCCAGCCACGGATTCACCATCACCCAGGGCAACCCGGTGATCGGCGGGTTGCATGGCGTAGACCGCCACTACTGCTGCCCCCACTGCATGAGTTGGATGTTTTCCCGCCCCAATGGCGTGGAAGATCTGATCAACCTGCGCCCCACCATGCTGGATGACGCCAGCGGTTATGTGCCATTCATAGAAACCTGGACCAGTGAAAAGCTGCCGTGGGCGACTACCCCGGCGCAGCACAGCTTTGCGCAGCTCCCGGAGAGGGAGAATTTCCCCGCGCTGATACAGGCGTACGCCGAGTACAGCGGCGGTTGAACTAGTCCATCAGTGCCAGCAGGTCGGTGTCGCCCACGTCGCGCCCGGCCTGGGTCAACAGCGTTGTCACCTGGCCCCGGTGGTGGGTCTGGTGATTGAAGAAGTGCACGAGCAGTGCATGAAAATTCTTGTTCATGGGCGTGCCCGCCATGTTGTGGTACTGCAGGGGCTGATCCAGGTCCGGCTCACTGATCGACTGCACCCAGTCGATGATGAGCTGGTCGAGCCAGGCGCGGTGGGCCGACAGTTCACGGATATCGGCGAAGGCCAGTTTATTCAGGCGTGGCGGCAACGCCAACGCGTCTAACGGTACCAGCGCGGCAAAGCCTGCTGGATGCTCGGCGAAACGCTTGAGCCAGACGCGATCACCCAGGGCGAGGTGGTTCAGCGTGCCAAGGATCGACCCGAAGAACGCGCCACGGTCGGCAATCAAGTCTTCGTCGCTCAGGCCGTGGGCCGCTTCATACACCTTGCGGTTCATCCACTGGTTATAGGTCGCCATCAAGGCAATCTGCTCGGTACGGGTCACGTGAGGTTCCTCGATGGGGGGCGCGTCGCCATGATAATGCGAGCCTGCCGGGCGGTCATGGTGTTCTCGCGCAGCGCAGCTATTGTTGTTGATCTGGAACTCTGCGCCCTGGGAGGGTGACACCATGAATACCGGCGATCTACTGGAACAATTGCTGCGGGCGGGCCAGGCCTCGTCCAGCCAGCAGGGCGGCGCTGCACCCGGGTCTCAGGGCGGGCTCGGTGGTTTGGGCGGCTTGCTTGGCGGTTTGCTGGGCGGCAGCGGTGCTTCGGCTTCCGGCGGTGGCGGCCTTGGTGGCTTGCTCGGTGGCCTGGGCGGCATGCTCGGCGGAACCCGTGCGGCGCCTCAGGGGCGCACCGGCGGCACTAACTACGCGGCGCTGGCGTCGTTGGGGATGATGGCGTTCCAGGCGTATCAGGCCTGGCAGCGGCAACAGGCGTCGGCGCCGCAGCAGGCGTTGCAGACGGTTGACCAGTTGTCTGGCGCGCAGGTCGAAGAACACAGCCACGCCGTGCTGCGTGCATTGATCGCGGCAGCCAAGGCGGATGGCGAGATTGATGAGCGGGAGCAACAGATGATCTCGGCCGAGATCGGCAAGCACACCGATGATCCGCAATTGCAGGCGTGGCTGGATGCCGAGGTGGCCAAGCCGCTGAATGCGGCGGATTTTGCCGAGTTTGCCGGCGATCCGGCGGTGGCGTCGGAGGTGTACCTGGTCAGTGTGCTGCTGGTGGATGACCAGCGGGACGCGGAGCGCAATTATCTGGATGAGCTGGCGGCGCAGTTGAAGATTGATCCTGCGTTGCAGGTGCATCTGGAGCAGCAGGCCAAGGGGCAGGTTTAAATCGCTATTTACGGTCATACCAAGCCTGTGGCGAGGGAGCTTGCTGTGGCGAGGGAGCTTGCTCCCGCTGGGCTGCGTAGCGGCCCCGGAATCTTTGGGAGCGCTTCGCACTCCAGCGGGAGCAAGCTCCCTCGCCACAGCAAGCTCCCTCGCCACTGGGATCATCGTCTGCGGGTTAGAACCGCAGTGTGGCCCCCGTCGTGAGCCATTGATGCTGATCCCCGATCAAACTGCGTCCTACCACCAGGTCCACGTCCACATTCTTGCCGATATGCATCCTCGGCCCGGCTTGCCACGCCTGGTCGCCGCCTTGCTGGCCGTAGCGTTCGGCGATCAGTGTCAGTGAGTCCATCAGGCTGTATTCAAACCCGGTGCCCCAGGTCGGCCGATGGGTCTGGTCGCCGTCGTTATAAGCGTGGCTCCAGCCGGCGTTGAAGTTAAGCCGCAGGGCCTCCATGGGCTGCCAAGTAAACGGCACATTCAAGTCCGCGCCATCAAACGAGTGCCGGCGGTTCAGCGCGTAATGCACGCCGGCAGACGCGGCCAGTTCCAGGCCCAGGTCTTCCCGGGCCCACAACTGCGCCTTGAGCTGCGGATTCACTTGGGTTTCGCCGTCGCCATCATGGTTGGCCCGGGACACGGCGGCAGTCCACTGCAACCAAGGAATGGCAGCGGAGGTGCAGGCCGGCGCCAGGGTTTCACTGTGGGTTGAGCCAGCGTGCCGGTTGGCGGTGAACCAGGCGTCGACATTGCATTCGCCCGGGGCGTTGATTGCGCCGTCGTCGACCACGTAGGAGCCGCCGGCCGCATGGGCATTCGACATCAGGCTGAGCACCAGCACGATGCCCGCGGTCACGCCGACGAAAATCAGGTTGCGCCGCACTGCCCGAAGCTTGGAGGCGGGCAGGGGATGGAAGGTAACGTGGGTGGTGCGGTTGCGGTATTTGGCGAAACCGTCAGGTGTGTGTTTCTTGTACATGGTGAACCTCGATCAACAGCCGGTGGCGCGCCCCGACCGGACTTGGCAGGGACGCGCCGTGTTTCAAATAGAAAAAAGTGTGCAACGGGGTACCGCTACAACGGGGTTCTTCGTTCATGCCTGGATACTCCAATAAGGGTTGATTCAGCTGTCTACAGTCAGCACATGGATGCCACTGGCCCTGGCCTGGCTCACCAGTTCCGAGGTGTCGTCGCCACCGGGCAGCGCGATGATCACGTCGGGCCGGCTGTCGGTGAGCATGAACTGGTTGCGATGGCGTTCGGCCTGCTTGCCATGGCGTTGCCAGTTGGGTGGGTAACGCACCACATCCACTCCGGTTTCCCGGGCCCAGTCTTCCACGTCGCTGCCCAGGAACTGGCTGCCACCGTGGATCAATACCTGCACCGGGCGCAGGCGGTGGTAGGCGTCCAGCACCTGGCGAGACATTTTTGTATCGGCGTAATGACGACCTGCACAGATCAAGATGCGCATGGTGATCTTTCCTTGTAGTGCGTATTGCCATTTATCGACGCGGGCGCAGCAAGCGGATGCACGTACTGTTCAAGGTGCTGGAAAAACCCAGCATGAAGCGCATTTCCACGGCGCTGAGCACGTTGCGCACGTACAGCCGTACGCCCAGCACCATCACCGCCTTGGCCGCCTGGGCGAGGCCGTACACCAGCAGCGCGCGAGCAGCGTTGTCGAGGTAGCTCATAAGTGTGTTCATTGTCTGTCTCCGCGTGCACTGGCTATCTACCGATAGCCAGCGCTTTCAGGGGCGGTTGATCAGTACCACTGCTTGAAGCGGCGGATGTAGAGGGTTTTCATCAGTTGTGCCACGCAGCAGTAGGCGACCAGGGTGCCCACCAGCCATGGGAAGTACGCCAGTGGCAGCGGCTCCAGGCCAACCATCGCGCCCAGCGGCGAGAACGGTACGTAGATGCCCAGCCCGATCACGATGCAGGTCATCATCATCACCGGCCATGCGGCGTTGCTCTGGAAGAACGGGATCTTGCGGGTGCGCAGCATGTGCACCACCAGGGTTTGCGAGAGCAGCCCCTCGATGAACCAGCCGGACTGGAACAGGGTCTGCATTTCCACGCTGTTGGCCGAGAACACGTACCACATCAGGGCAAAGGTGGTCATGTCGAAGATCGACGAGGTCGGCCCGATCCAGATCATGAAGCGGCCAATGTTTTTCGCGTCCCACTTGCGTGGCTTGGCCAGGTATTCCTTGTCCATCTTGTCCCACGGCAAGGCCAGCTGGGAGATGTCGTACATCAGGTTTTGCAGCAGCAGGTGGATCGACAGCATTGGCAGGAACGGGATGAACGCACTGGCCACCAGCACCGAGAACACGTTGCCGAAGTTGGAACTGGCGGTCATGTTCAGGTACTTCATGATATTGCCGAAGGTCTCGCGGCCTTTCAGCACGCCTTCTTCCAGCACCATCAGGCTCTTTTCCAGCAGGATAATGTCGGCGGATTCCTTGGCAATGTCCGTCGCGCTGTCCACCGAGATGCCCACGTCGGCATCCCGCAAGGCCGGAGCGTCGTTGATGCCGTCGCCGAGGAAGCCCACGGTATGACCGTTGGACTGCAAGGTCTTGAGCACCCGCGACTTCTGCAGCGGCGTCAGCTTGGCGAACACCGTGCGCTCCTCGACCCGCAGCTTGAGGGTGGCGTCGTCCATCGCTTCGATTTCCGTCCCCAGCAACGGTACGCCTGGCTCCAGGCCGACCTGGCGGCAGATCTTGCTGGTGACGATGGCGTTGTCGCCGGTGAGCACTTTGACCGCCACGCCAATTTCGCGCAGGGCAGCGATCGCCGGGCCAGCGGTTTCCTTTGGTGGATCAAGGAAGGTCAGGAAACCACGGATCACCAGGTTGCGCTCATCGGCCGTGGTGTACTGCTTGCGGGCGAGTGCCTGGGGAATGTTGCGGGTGGCCAGCACCAGCACCCGGAAGCCGTCTTCGTTGTAGTCCTGGGCAATCGCCAGCAACTCGTTGCGACGCCGATCATCCAGCTCGACGGCCACGTCGCCTTCCATCACGTGGGTGGAAATGCTCAGCATCTCCTCGACCGCACCCTTGCACACCAGCAGGTGATCGTTTTGCGCGTCCTTGACCACGATCGACAGGCGACGGCGAATAAAGTCGAACGGCAACTCATCCACCTTGCTATAGGCAAACGGCACCTGGAACTTCGGATTCTGCTCGGAGAACTGTACGACCGCCTGGTCCATCAGGTTCTTCATGCCGCTCTGGTGATGGCTGTTGAGCCAGGCGAGGGTCAGCACCGAATCATCACGGTTGCCAAAGGCGTTGACGTGGTGTTCGAGGATGATCTTGTCCTGGGTCAGGGTGCCGGTCTTGTCGGTGCACAGCACGTCCATCGAACCGAAGTTCTGGATCGCGTTGAGGCGCTTGACCACCACCTTGCGCTTGGCCATGGCGGTTGCACCCTTGGCCAGGTTGGCGCTGACGATCATCGGCAGCATTTCCGGGGTGAGGCCTACCGCCACTGCCAGGGCGAACAGCAACGCGTCGCTCCAGTCACCCTTGGAGAAGCCGTTGAGGAAGAACACGATCGGCGTCATTACCAGCATGAAGCGGATCAACAGCCAGCTGACGCTGTTCACCCCGCGGTCAAATGCGGTTTGCACCCGGGAGCCGACAATCGCCTTGGCCAACGAGCCAAAGTAGGTGCGCGGGCCGGTGGCAACCACCACGGCTTTCGCCCGGCCGCTGACCACGTTGGTGCCCATGAAACAGATGTTCGGCAGGTCCAGCAGGTTGCCCTGGTCGGCCGCCGTGGACGTGGCGGATTTTTGCGTCACATCCCCGAGGGTGTCGTACTTCTCTACCGGCAAGGCTTCGCCGGTCAGCACGGCCTGGCTGATGAACAGGTCACGGGACTCGATCAGGCGGATGTCGGCCGGGATCATGTCGCCGGCAGACAGTTGCACGATATCGCCGGCCACCAGGTCGCGCATCGGCACTTCCCGCAGGGTCGGCTTGGAGCCCACTTGCTCGCGACGCAACACCGTGGCGGTGGTGCGCACCATGGCCTTCAAGGCCTCGGCGGACTTGGCCGAACGATGCTCCTGCCAGAAGCGCAGCAGGCTGCTGAGCATGACCATGGTCATGATAATGATGACCTTGGTCAGGTCGGCTTCTTCACCGGCCTGCAGTGGCAGCCAGTAGTCAGTGAAGAAACTGATGGCGCCGAGGGTCAGCAGCACGTAGATGAACGGGTTGTTCAGGGCCTGGAGGAATTGCACGATGGCGTGAGGCGGCTTGTCGTGGGCCACCTCGTTGTAGCCTTCACGTTGCAGGCGAGCAGAGGCATCCAGTTCGGTCAGGCCATCCTTGGTTGCCCGGACATTGGCGAGGGTTGCCGAGAGGCCGTTCTGGGCTTCGCGGGCGGCACGCATCGACAGCTTGGTGTCGGTATCCGTGCCGTTTTTCTTGTGCAGTTTCGGGTTTTTTACTGCGCTCATTGTGTGTACTCCTGTCGCCAATTTTTCGACAAAACATACCCGGTACTTACCTGATGACAGGCGAGCGAAAGCATGCCGAGTCGCTGACTTCGCGATCGGTTTAAATAAAGTGTTGGGTAACTTTCTACAGGCCCGCTAACAGCGCGTTAGTTAACTAACGCGCAGCGGGCTACTACTGGCTTCGTCCATAGAGAACTCCAGCTAATCAAGTAACGGATAATCAGGAAGTTGCTGTTTCCAGCTGGCTTATGCCGCGCGAGCGTCCACGTAGAGGCTCAGCATCAGGCTCGCTTGCGCGACCAGGCTGGGAACGTCCCGTCTCTGTGGGTCTTGAGGGTCGGCGTGATCCCATTGCTGGACCAGGTGGCCGGTGGTGGGGCAGATACGCCAGTGTGCCCGGGGAGTCGGGCACACGCGGGGGGATGAGGTCACAAAGGTGCTGCGGGTAGGGGAGAAGCCTACGGGCTCGCGGCACAATTTGGCACGCAGGGCGTTAGCCAGCGTACGCAGATCAGGTAAAACAATCAGTTGAAAGGTCATAACACACCTCGGGACCGGACTGGCATCCGGTGAGGCAGTTACGTTGGAGCGTCAGGCTCTAGCGCAGCTTACTCGGCCGGAAAGGCGAGTCCCGTCATTTTTTCTGGGTTTGGCGCCCGATTCGCCGCATTCACGGTGATCGGACAACGACTAGATACTGTGTCCATTGGCTTCTTTTGTGAGGTTGAAAAATGGCCCTGAGTTGCAGGCACGGGGAATTTACTCAGGCAGTTGCCGGATGTCAACGTTTAATGACTTAAATTGTTACTGGTTCAGAGTTTGTTCAGATAGAAGGTTGGGGGAAGTTGCAATATCAAGTGTGCTTATTGATAAGTGGCCGGTGTGTGGCGGGCAGGTGAAGTAACAATAGCCGGATAACTTATTGCGGGGTTCCGAAGCCTGCGTTCGGCCAGCGTGGTTTAACGGGGCGCCCAAGATCAACAGCAAGAGCACAGCGGCCTACCGGCCGGCTTGAGTGTTGTAGAGCAAAAGCCAAATCAAAAGCTAAAGCGGGCACGGTCCAAATGTGGGAGCGGGCTTGCTCGCGAAGGTCGTTAACGATGACGTGGGCATTCTGAATGAACGCGGCGCTCTCAGGTTTTTCGCGAGCAAGCCCGCTCC